>CACWWI010000010.1 GCA_902764575.1 uncultured Coriobacteriaceae bacterium | reverse complement strand
CGCTCGACGCGTCGTCGCTTCGAGCCAACTTTTTTCGCCAAGAGCGGGCGAAAAAAGTGGGTCTCTCAGCTCCTTTGGCTTGACCTCGCTACGCCCGCATGGCCGCATCCCAGGGCTGCTTTCCCTTCTTCAAGAGACTGCCTTTGGCTTAACCTCGCTCAATCCGCCCGGGCGCGAGCAGGGGTTGCTTTTCTTTAACGAAAGACTGCCTTTGGCTTAACCTCGCTACGCCCGCCACCGAGCCAACCAGAGCTGCTCTTCTCCATTCGAACAGCTCCTTTGGCTTAACCTCGCTACGCCCGCATGACCACGACCCAGGGCTACGCCTCCTTCTTCGAGAGACTTCTTTTCGGGCTTGCGGGGTGGGGGAGGTAGTTTTGGGGGATGGTTGGTGACGGTTGGGGAACAGGGGGTCGCTTTTCATGGGTGCTGGACTCAGCGTGCTGTTGAAATCGCCTCTTCCCTCTGGGAGCAGGTTGTTAGCGTGGTCGCCGCGAAGGCTCACATGGGTGCGGGCGTGCGGTTGTGCCAGGCTTTCTTCGTGTTCGTGCTGCTGGCCATGCTGGGCTATGCGCTCATGACGAACCCCTCCGATTTCACGTACGACTTCAGCCTTGTGCACTCGTTCGTCGTCGTTGCGCTTGCGAGCGTGTGCTTGTGGATGTTCCAGAAGCGCGCGAGCCTCGCGCGCACATTCGGCATCGCCACTGCCGTGACGTTCATGGTGCTTTCCGCGTTCGACATGTTCGTGTGCGGAGGGTTCGAGGCTGCGGCGCTGCAGGTCGGTCCCGAGACCGTTGCGTCGTTCCTTTGCGCCGAATATGCGGCCGCCGCCATGGTGGTCACGTATCTGGCGGTATCGCCGCGCGCGCGGAGCGTGCTGTCGGTGGAGCTGGACCGCGCGCCCATCGCCACGAGCGGACATAGCTTCGACGTGCCCCTGAAGCAGCGCGTGCGCACATGGGTGTTCTGGCGCGATCTGGCGATGTACTTCATCGTGTTCTCGTTCATGGGGCATTGGGCCGAGATGCTGTTCTGCTACAACATCCACCTGGGCGTGTTCATGGGCGACGTCGACTTCTCCGAGAAGATGCTCTGGCACCAGTGGCTGTTCCCGTACTGCGCCGAAGGCGTGGCGGTCGTGCTCATCGCCGTTCTGCTCACGCCCGTCAAGCAGGCGCTGCTCAAGCTCTTCGGGGGAAGGGTGCTTCCCGCGGTGGCCCTGAGCGTTCTGGTGACGGCGGTCGTGTGCACCACCATCGACTTCACGTGCGGCATGATCTGCAACCAGAACTACGAGGTGTGGGACTACCGGGCCCTGCCCTTCAACTTCATGGGTCAGGTGTGCTTGCAGAACTCGACGGTCTACACGGTGGCAGCCACGCTCATCCTGTGGGTGTTCTACCCGCTCATGGACAGCGGGCTGCGCCGCATGCCGCGCGCCGCGAGCGACGGTCTGTTCTTCGCCCTGCTCGGCATGTACGCGTTCAGCGCCTTGCTGCACTTCATGTACGTAGGCTCCGCAGGGCTCGTCGTGGGCGCATTCGAGATGTAGCAAATCGATGAGTCGCTTCCCCAGGGGAAGCGACTCATCGATTCGGTAGAAACCCCCTATAATACGAACCGTTGCTTTTCGATGACGGTGGGGGTCGCGCGATGGAACGGGATGGAGCACGGCGGGGCGAGCGCTTATGGACGCGCACGTTCATCGTGCTCATGGGCGTGAACTTCTGCTCGGCGCTGTCGTTCTACCTCGTTATGGTGAAGATTACCGAGTTCGCCGTGGACACCTACGGCGTCGCGCCCTCGGTAGCCGGCCTGCTCATATCAGTTTACGTTATCGCCGCGCTCCTCACCCGCCTGTTCTTCGGCGGGCGCATCGATGCGTGGGGCGTGAAGCGCTCGCTTGTCATAGGCAGTGCCGTCAACGCCGCGGCAATGCTTCTCTACCTCGTCCCCATGGGATTCGTTCCGCTTCTAGCGGTGCGCATCGCGCACGGTTTCGGTTTCGCCATCATGTCGGGATCGGCTGCCGCGGGGGCGGCGCTCGTCATACCGCGTGCACGGTACGGGGAGGGCATCGGGTATTTCTCTATGATGCAGGCGTTGGCAACGGGGGTGGGCCCGTTCGTCGCCATTCTCATCACGAACGTGTTCGGCGGGTATGTGCCGATGTTCGCCTGCGCTTCAGCGGTCGCCGTGCTCGCGTTGCTCAGCCTGGCGCTGCTGAACATACCGCCGCGCCAGGAGAAGGCCATCGAGCATGATGCGCCCAAGCACATCCATCCCGGCAAGGGTGGGCGGGGCCTCGGGTCGCTCGTGCAGCTGTCGGTGGTTCCCCTCGCAGCCGTGCTGCTCCTCGTGTACCTGGGATATTCGGGCGTCCTGTCGTTCATCACGCTGTATGCGGATGAACGGGGGCTGTCCGAGGCAGTGAGCTTCTACTTCGTGGTGTATGCCGCCGTCATTCTGATATCGAGGCCGCCCGTGGGAATGCGCATCGATCGCATGGGCGAGAACTCCACCATCTATTTCTGCTTCGTGTCGCTCGCCGTCGGCTTCGTGCTGCTGGCGCTGGCGGATAACGCGGTCCTTCTGCTCGTGTCGGCGGCGTTCATCGGCTTCGGCATTGGCGCGACGCAATCGATCGTGCAGGCCGTCATCGCCCGCGACACCCCGCCTGACGAGCTCGGCAAGGCGAATTCGACGTTCTTCATGAGCATGGACCTGGGCAGCGGGGTGGGTCCCATCATCATCGGCGCCGTCATTCCCGCCATCGGTTACAGCGGGAGCTACTTCGTCCTGGCCGGCGTGGCGCTCGTCGCCGGCGCCCTCTATCACGTCGTCCACGGCCGCAAGCAGCCTCTTCGATTCCGATGAGTCATTGGGGCCAGGCCCCGTCGACACAAAGAGCGGGCCTGCCCGTATGGCTGGGCAGGCCCGCAGGGTCCCCTAATCCCTTTGCGTACGTGGTGCTACTCGATTGGCAGGCCGCCTGCCTCCTGGATGCCCGGGACGGCGGGAATCGTGGCGAAGCCGCGCTCGAGTTCTTCGTCGGTGGGCACGTGGTTGACCATCTCGCCGTTGCGGTGCGCCTCGTAGGCGGTCATGTCGAAGTAGCCGGTGCCGGTCAGGCCGAACAGGATGACCTTCTCCTCGCCGGTCTCGATGCACTTCTTGGCTTCCTCGATGGCCACGAAGATGGCATGGGCGCTTTCGGGCGCGGGGAGGATGGTCTCGAGCTTCGCGAACTCCTCGGCTGCGTCGAACACGTCGGTCTGCTTGACTGCCACGGCGTCCATGTAGCCGTCGTGCTTGAGCTGCGAGATGATGGGGCTCATGCCGTGGTAGCGCAGGCCGCCGGCGTGGTCGGGGCTCGGGATGAAGCCGTTGCCGAGCGTGTACATCTTCACGAGCGGGCAGGTTTGGCCCGTGTCGGCGAAGTCGTAGGCGAAGCGTCCGCGCGTGAGCGAGGGGCAGCTTGCCGGCTCGACGGCTATGAAGCGCGTGTCGGGTTTCTCGCCGATCAACTTGTCGCGCATGAACGGGGCGATGAGCCCTCCGAGGTTGGACCCGCCGCCGGCGCAGCCGACGACGACGTCGGGGTAGTCGCCGAGCTCTTTGAGGGCCTCGTAGCTTTCCAAGCCGATGATCGACTGGTGCAGCACCACCTGGTTGAGCACGCTTCCGAGCTGATAGCGGCCCTTGTTCTCGGGTACGTGGAGGGCGCGCTCGACCGCTTCGGAGATGGCGGTGCCAAGCGAGCCGGAACGGTTGGCCTCGTCGGCGTACATCTTGCGGCCGATCTCGGTTTCCTGCGAGGGAGACGGCGTTACCTGGGCGCCGAACGTCTGCATGATCGAGCGACGGAACGGCTTCTGCTCGTAGCTCGCGCGCACCATGAACACGTCGCATTCAAGGCCGTAGTGCGCGGCCGCCTCGGAGAGGGCGGTGCCCCATTGGCCGGCGCCCGTCTCGGTGGTGATGGTGCTCAACCCTTGCTCATGCGCGTAGTAAGCCTGGGCCAGCGCCGAGTTGAGCTTGTGCGACCCGCTCGTGTTGTTGCCCTCGAACTTGTAGTAGATCTTCGCCGGCGTGCCCAGCGCGCGCTCCAGGTTGTAGGCGCGGCAGAGCGGCGAGGGACGGTATACCTTGTACATCTCGCGAATGCCCTCGGGGATGTCGACGTAGCGCGTGTCGTTGTCGAGCTCCTGGCGCACGAGCTCATCGGCGAACACGGGCGCGATGTGCTCGAACTCGGCCACTGCGCCGTTGGGCAGGCGCATGGGGTCGGGTACCGTGGGCATGTCGGCGCGCAGGTTGTAGTACTGCGTCGGGATCTGGTCCTCGTTCAGGTACACGCGGTACGGGTTCTTCTCGGCGGCCATCTTCTCACTCATCTCTCTGCTCTCCTTTCCGGGCCTTCCTGGCCCCACCGTTCGCGAGCCGCTTGCAGGTGCGGCTCGGATCGGGGGAGGGGAGAGAAAAAGCCCGCCCTCGATCCTGCTTCGGATTCAAGGACGGGCTTCGAAATTCGATGCTCGCGGTGCCACCTTGATTCACGGGAACGACCCCGTGCGCTTGGCGGAGGTCCTGCAACCTCCCGGCAACTGACGTATGCCCTCACGTCGCAGCCTACCGGTTTCCCGTTCGGTGCGCCCTCAGCGGCCCACTCATCGCCTCGCATCTCCTCCCGGCTTCCACCATCCCGGGCTCGCTGTGCGCGCGTCGGCGACTACTTTTCCGCTTCAACGGTTTCAACCGATCTCGCAATCGGTTGCTGGGAACTCTAATCGATAATTCCTGGGAATGCAAGAACTTTTTCAAGATGAATCATCCCCGTTCGGGGCTGAATAAGGCATCTTTAGTGACGCTCGATTTGCTCGAGCCGGAAACGCTTGCGCTCATCGTGTCGGTTGGCGGGCAGGGGGCGTTGCGCCAGCATCTGCTCGACATGGGCGTGATCCCGGGCGTTGAAATATCGTTCGTGAAGCGCGCGCCCTTGGGCGACCCGCTCGAGTTCAGCATTCACGGCTACAAGCTAACGTTGCGCGAGGCGGATGCCGCTCAGGTGAAGATCGAGATCGTCGGCAAGGGCGAAGAAGCCGCCTCGTACGCGATGGCGGCCGAGCTCGACGGTGACGAGGCGGACCATCCCGGCCTTGGAGAGGGCGGCCGCTTCCATTCGCGTGCCGACGAGAACCCGCTTCCCGACGACGCGGTGCTCACGTTTGCGCTGGCGGGAAACCAGAACTGCGGTAAGCGCAAGGAGGGGCCCATCAGGCAACGGCCGAACACGAACGTCGTGGACCTGCCGGGCATCTACTCGATGTCGCCGTACAGCAGCGAGGAAATCGTGTCGCGCCAATTCATCCTCGACGAGAAGCCGACGGGCATCATCAACATCGTCGACGCGACGAACCTCGAGCGCAACCTGTACCTGACGATGCAGCTCATGGAGCTCGACGTTCCGATGGTGCTCGCCTTGAACATGATGGACGAGGTGCAGGCCAACGGCGGGTCGATTCGCGTGAACGAGCTCGAGGGCGCGCTCGGTATTCCCGTCGTGCCCATTTCGGCGATCCACAACGAGGGCGTCGACGAGCTCGTGGACCATGCCATCCACGTTGCGCACTACCAGGAACGGCCGGGACGGCTCGACTTCTGCGCCGCCGATGAGCACGGCGGAGCGGTGCACCGTTGCCTTCACGGCATCATGCACCTCGTTGAGGACCACGCCGAAAAGGCGGGGATTCCCGTGCGGTTCGCGGCGACCAAGCTCGTCGAGGGCGACGAGCATGTTGCCAAGGCGCTCGCGCTCACCGAAAACGAGCTCGAGACCATCGAGCACATCGTCGTGCAGATGGAGGAAGAGCGCGGGCTCGACCGCGCTGCCGCCATCGCCGACATGCGCTTCTCGTTCATCAGGAACGTGCTCGCCCACGCCGTCGTGCGGCCGAAGGCGAACAAGGGCCAGACGCGCAGCTCAGCAATCGACCGCTTGCTCACGGGGCGCTTCACGGCCATCCCGATGTTCATCCTCATCATGGGCGCGATCCTCCTGCTCACGTTCAACGTGATCGGCCCGTTCTTTCAGAACCTCATCCAGATGGGCCTCGATGCGATTGGCGAAGCGGCCGTCACGGCGCTCGACGATGCCGGTGCTGGCCCTATCGTGCATTCGTTCGTCATCGATGGTGTGCTCAACGGCGTCGGGACGGTGCTGCTGTTCTTCCCGATCATCGTGGTGATGTTCTTCTTCCTGTCGTTGCTGCAGGACACGGGGTACATGGCGCGCGTCGCGTTCGTCATGGACCGGACGCTCAGGCGCATTGGGTTGTCGGGGCGCTCCATTGTGCCCATGGTTATGGGGTTCGGCTGCACGGTGCCGGCGGTCATGGCGACGCGCACGTTGCCCTCGGAGCGGGACCGCAAACTCACCATCCTGCTCACTCCCTTCATGAGCTGCGCGACGAAGCTCACCATCTACGGGTTCGTGGCCGATGCGCTGTTCCCCGGCCAGGGGGGCTGGATTGTGGTCGGGTTGTACTTGCTCGGCATCGTCGTGGCCGTCATCGTGGGCGCCATCGCCCATCGCACGGCCTTCAAGGGCGAGGCGGTGCCGTTCGTCATGGAGCTGCCGACCTACCGCATACCGCAGGCGTCGAGTCTGTGGCGGCTCGTGTGGGACAAGTCGAAGGACTTCATAACGCGCGCGTTCACCGTCATCTTCGTGGCTTCCATCATCGTCTGGTTCCTGCAGTCGTTCACGCCGCAGCTCGTTTTGGCCGAAGATCCCGAGATGAGCATCCTCGCGCTGCTCGCCGGCTGGATCGCCCCGTTGTTCGCCCCGCTGGGGTTCGGTGACTGGCGTTTCGTGACGGCGCTCATCGGCGGATTCATGGCCAAGGAAACCATCGTGTCGACGCTGTCGGTGCTCGTGGGCGGCGCGAGCGCGCTGGCGGCAGCGCTCACCCCGGCGGCAGCGCTGAGCTTCCTCGTGTTCTGCCTGCTCTACACGCCTTGCGTGGCCGCGATCGCATCCATCAAGCGCGAGCTCGGCTGGAAATGGGCTGTCGGCATCATGGTGCTGCAATGCGCGATTGCCTGGATTGTCGCTTTCGCGGCGTATGCGATTGCGGTTGGTTTCGGGCTCTAGCTTGTGCCACAATGTGTGCTCGTGAACGGTTTCGCGTGACGATCTTTGGAGTTTGAGGTATGGAAAACCCTTTGCAGGAGATGAGCGATCAAATCGAGCCGCTCGATGAAGGCGCGCTGAAGGCCGCCCGGGATAAGTGGAATGCGGTGGCCAAGCCAATCGGCAGCCTGGGCTTGCTCGAGCTCATGGTGGAGAAGATCGCCGGGCTCACAGGCAGCGCCGACGTCGAGATCGGCAAGCGCGCCGTGGTCGTGCTCTGCGCCGACAACGGCGTGGTCGCCCAGGGCGTGACGCAGAGCGAGCCGGACATCACGACGCTCATCGCGGGCAGCGTGGCCAAGGGCATCTCATCGGTGTGCAAGATGGCGCAGGTCGCGGGCGCCGATGCGTTCTCGGTCGATATGGGGATGCTCGACCCCTCCGACGTGGAAGGCGTTATCGACCGCCACGTAGCCCGCAGCACCCAAGACATCTCGCTCGGCCCCGCCATGACGCGCGACGAGGCGTTACGGGCCATTCGCGCGGGCGTCGATCTCGTGGGCGACCTCAAGGCCCGCGGGTACCAGGCGATTGCCACGGGCGAGATGGGAATTGGAAACACGACCACGTCGAGCGCCATGACCGCGGCGTTCTTCGGATTGCCGGTCGACGAGGTAACGGGACGTGGCGCGGGTCTTTCCAATGCGGGGCTCGAGCGCAAGAAGGCGGCTATCGGGCGGGCCCTCGAGGTGAACCAACCCGATGCGGGCGACGCCCTCGACGTTCTGTCGAAGCTCGGCGGGTTTGACATCGCAGGCTTGGCGGGCATGTTCATCGGCGGTGCGGTGCACCGCGTGCCCATCGTGGTCGACGGCTTCATCAGCGCGCTGGCGGCCTATACCGCAGCGCAGCTGTGCCCGGGTTGCGAATGCGCGATGCTCGCCTCGCACGTGTCGGCTGAACCTGCTGCGCACAGGCTGCTGGAGAGCTTGGGGCTAGACGCGCCCATCAGCGCGGGGCTGAGGCTCGGCGAGGGCACGGGCGCCGTGTGTCTGTTCCCGCTGCTCGATGCGGCGCTCGCGCTGTACAACGGCACGACGTTCGACGAGACCGGCATGGATGCCTACGAGGTGGATCTGAAGTGATGGCCCTGGTTACCGGTGGAGCGAGCTGCGGTAAGAGCACGCTGGCGGAGGCCCTGTGCATGGGGCTTGAAGGTAGCCGCGTCTACCTTGCTGCGATGCGCCCGTTCGGCCGGGAGGGCGAGGAACGCGTGAAGAGGCACCGCGCCCAGCGCGCTGGAAAGGGATTCACCACCATCGAATGCTACGAGGATTTCGGGAAGGTGGCTGAAGACCCGCGTATCGAGGGCGCGACGGTTCTGCTCGAATGCCTGGGCAACGTGGTTGCCAACGACCTGTTCGACGAGGGCGGCCCGTCGGGTGCCGCCTGCATCGCCGACGCCGTTTGCTCCATCGGCGATCGTGCAGGGCATCTCGTCGTGGTGAGCAACGAAGTCGGGAGCGACGGCGTGAGGTATGCCGTCGAGACGCACGAGTACCAACGCGTGCTGGGCGAGGTCGCGCAGCGCGTGGCTCAGCGCTGCGACATCGCGGTCGAATGTGTCGGCGGTTGCCCCATCGTGCTCGCGGCTCCCGGTATTGATGAGATTCCCGAAAGCGCCCTGCGCATGCTGGGCCTTGCGGAAGGGGGCGCCCGATGACGTTCCTACGCAGCCTGGTCCTTGCCTTCAGCAGCTTCTCGTCCATCCCCATGCCGCAGATCGAATGGCGCGAGGACAACATGAAGTACCTCATGTGCTGCTTCCCTTTCGTGGGGCTCGCCATCGCGCTCGCGCTCGCCCTCTGGACATGGCTGGCGGGAACGCTGAGCTTCGGTCCGGTCCTGTTCGGGGCGGGCATCGCGCTCGTTCCCGTGGCCGTGACGGGCGGCATCCATCTCGACGGGTTCTGCGACGTGGTCGACGCCCAGTCGAGCCATGCGGAACCGCAGCGCAAGCGCGAGATTCTGAAAGACCCGCACGCCGGCGCGTTCGCGGCCATCGGGATGGCTGTATACCTCATTGCCTACGCTGCTCTGGCCTCGGAGCTTGCGCCGCACTGGCAGATCGTCGTGCTGCTCGGAGGCATGCACGTGGCGAGCCGCTGCATGAGCTCCATAGCCACGCTCGCGTTTCCGACGAGCGCCTCGAAGGGCATGCTCTCGATGTTCCACGAGTCGGGCGAGGGGAAGGTCGCGCTGGCCATCGTCCTCGTGGAGCTGGTCGCGTGCGCCGTGGTGATGGTGCTCGTCGACCCGCTGCTCGGCGGCGTCATGCTTGCCGTTGGCCTGGCGTGCCTTGCATTGCTCTATCCGTTTGCGAAAACCCAGTTCGGCGGCATGAGCGGTGACCTGGCGGGCTTTTTCCTGCAGGTCGCCGAGCTGTGCATGGTCGCCGCGCTCGTGATAACGATTAAGGTGGTGGCCCTATGATCCTCGTGGTGGGAGGCCTTGCCGCAGGCAAGGAAGCGTACGTGCGCAGCCTGGGCTATGGGGAAGTCGATTTCTCCAGCCAGCTGGACGCCGCATGCCCGGTGATTACGGACGTGCAGGAGCTCGTGCGCGACGAGGACGCCGATGTTGAGGCCCTGGCCAGCCGCATCGCAGCCGAGAAGCAGGTGGTCCTGTGCGTCGAGGTGGGAAGCGGCATCGTGCCGCTCGACCCAGGCGAGCGCTCATGGCGCGACCGCGTGGGACGGCTTGCGCACGAGCTGGCGCAGCGGGCCGATGCGGTCGTGCGCGTCGTGTGCGGCTTGCCGACCGCGCTGAAGGGCACGCTGCCCCACGGGGAGGCGAGCGTGCAGGTGGTCATCATGAGGCATGGCACCACCACGGCCAACGAGCTGCGCCGATACGCCGGTAAGGCCGATGTCGCGCTCAGCGCGCGAGGCGAACAGGATGCGAAGGCAGCAGGCGTGTGCGCAGACGTGGAGCGCGTGTTCGTGAGCCCTCTCCAACGTGCGCGGCGCACGGCCGAGATCTGCTTCCCGAATGCACGGCAGCAGGTGGTCGACGGCCTGAGCGAAATGGACTTCGGCGATTTCGAGGGCCGAAGCGCCCAGGACATGGAGGACGACGCCGCGTACCGTTCGTGGGTTGAGAGCAACTGCACCGACCCGTGCCCGAACGGCGAATCCCGCGCCATCCTCGAGAAGCGCGTGGTCGCATCGCTCGAGCGCATTGTGCATGAGGCACAAATGCGGGGCGACGAGCGCGTGGTGATCGTGGGACACGGCGGCACGATCATGGCGGCGATGGACGTGCTCGCGTCGGACGGGCGCGAATATTTCGAATGGCAGGTGGGAAACTGCCAGGGGTATGAGGTCCGCGCATCGTTCGTCGGCGGGCAGCTGCGCTTCGACGAACCGCGGAAATTCGCCGACCTGGGCTTCTTGGGAAAGCGCGCTCCGAAGCAGGGGCCCTCGTTCTTCCAGAACCGGGCATGCGATTACTTCCCCTGCCATGAAGGCGTGGCCGAGGACGAGTTCAACTGCCTGTTCTGCTATTGCCCGCTGTACGCGCTGGGCCCCGATTGCGGCGGCAACTTCTCGTACACCGAGCGCGGGCGCAAGAACTGCAAAGGGTGCGCGCTGCCCCATAGGGGCGAAGAGGGAGTCCAGCTCGTCGCGGAGCACTACGAGCAGCTCGCCGCCCTTGCCGGCAAATGCTCGTAGGCCACTGTGTAAAGTGCACTAAAGCAGTCCGCAATCATTGGGCTTTATGCATATTGAAGATACTGGTGGAACTGAGAAAAATACTTCCTACGGCGAGAAAAAATGGGTAAAGTTGTTCTCGCAGGTGTACAGCAGTCGAATTCGACATGTCAAAGGAGGCCAATGTGATTATCATCGGCGAGAAGATCAACGGTTCCATCCCCAAATGCGGCGCTGCCATTGCGGCGAGGGACGAAGAGTACATCCGTGAGATGGCTCGCATCCAGACCCAGTATGGCGCGACTTACATCGATTGCTGCGCCTCGGTCAACGAGAACGAGCTCGAGACGATGGAGTGGATGATCAACCTGATCATGGAGGAGACCGATCTTCCCATCGCCATCGACTCTCCCGACCCCCAGGTCTGCGTCGACGCCATGAAGTTCTGCGGCGACCGCATCGGCCTCATCAACTCCGTTTCGGGCGAGGGCGACAAGATTGACATCGTGTTCCCGAAGATTGCCGACACCAAGTGGGGCTGCGTCGCGCTGCTCTCCGATGACACGGGCATTCCGGCCGACGTCGAGGGCCGCATGAAGGTGTTCCATGACATCATGGCTCGCGCCAAGGAATTCGGCATCTCCCCGGACCGTCTGTACATCGATCCGCTCGTCGAGACGCTCGGCGCCAATCCCGACACCCTCGAGACCTGCTGCGAGCTTTGCAAGCTGATCAAGGAAGAGTACCCGACGATCCACATCGCCGGCGCCCTCTCCAACGTCTCGTTCGGTCTGCCGGGCCGCAAGTACATCAACATCCCGTTCATGACCCTGGTCATGGCGGCTGGCATGGACGGTGCCATCATGGACCCGACCTCCCGCGACATGAACGGCGTTATGCATGCAACCGAGGCTCTGCTGGGCATCGACGATTACTGCATGGACTACATCGAGGCTTATCGTGAGAACCTCTTTGGTCCGCTGAACCGCGACTAATTATCGCAACATATAGTTTTAAAACGGCGGGCGCGCTCGTGCTCGTCGTTTTCTTTTAGAATGAGACCGTTTGAAAGCCCACTTCGAGGGGTGAGTGATCATGAAGCTGCTCATAGACGATGCGGGGAAACGCCTGGAAGTCGAGGTGACCGAGGAATGCTCGGTGCTCGACGTCTTGCAGGCCCAGCGCATCGACATACAGGCGACGTGCGGTGGCGTGGGCAAGTGCCGGCGCTGCCAAGTGCTCGTGCGCGACGACGAGGGCTTGAGCTACCGGCTTGCCTGCACGACGCCGGTGAAGGACGGCATGGAGGTCGTCGTGGAGCATGCGGGCGCCATGGACGTCGTGCAGTCGGGCACGGCGGGATCGTTCCCACCCGACGAGGGAGCTACGGGCTACGGCATGGCCATCGACATCGGCACGACGACGGTCGTCGCGCACCTGCACGACCTTGCCACGGGCGAGCGCCTGGCAACGGTGGGGCGCGCTAACCCGCAGATCGCGTTCGGCAGCGACGTCATCAGCCGCATCTCGGCAAGCATCGACGGCAAGCTCGACCTCATGACGGGTATCATCCAAGACGCCCTGCGCGAGATGAAGGCGAAGTTGTGCGCCACGGCGAAAGTCCCGCAAGACGAGGTTGTGCGTGCGACCATCGCGGGAAACACGGTCATGCAGCATATCGCCGTGGGCCTGCCGCCCGACACCATCGGCTACAACCCGTTCATCCCGCTGTCGCTGTTCGGCGATGTGCGCGAGATAGACGGCTTGGGTCCATGCTACTTCACGCGCTGCATAGCGGGCTACGTTGGTGGTGATATCACGGCCGGTATGCTGGCATGCGAACTTGACACAGGGGGCACGCGGCTGTTCCTCGACTTGGGCACGAATGGCGAGATGGCCCTTGCCGCAAACGGGCGCATCAAGTGCTGCGCTACGGCGGCGGGTCCCGTGTTCGAAGGCGCCAACGTCCACTTCGGCATGCCCGCGTCTCCGGGCGCCATCTCGAAGGTGGCCTGGGAAGACGGCGCGGTTGTAATCGGGGTCGTCGGCGATGCGGCTCCTATCGGCATCTGCGGTACGGGCATCGTCGATGCGGTGGCCATGATGGTGCGCTTGGGCGTCGTCGACGAGACGGGCTATTTGCTCGGCGCGGACGAGCTCGACGAGCCGCTCGCCTCGCTCGTGGGGCGCGAAGACGATCACAACGTGTTCTACCTCGTGCCCGACCATTCCATTTACATCACGCAGACCGATGTGCGCAGCTTGCAGCTTGCCAAGGCGGCAGTGTGCGCCGGTATCCTGACCATGGTCGAGGCGGCGGGCATCCAGGTGTCCGACATCGGCAAGCTCGAGATCGCCGGCGGCTTCGGGGCGTACCTGAACTTGGAATCGGCAGCTGCAATCGGGCTGTTTCCCAAAGAGCTGCTCCCCTGCGCGTCAAGCGTGGGAAACACGTCGGGCGAGGGTGCCACGGCGCTGCTCGTTTCAAGCATCGCACAGCAACGCGAAGACGAAATCGTCGAGAAGTGCGATTACCTCGAGCTTTCGACATCGTCGGAGTTCAACGACTTCTACGTCGAGATGATGGAGTTTTAGGAAAAGGGTTTTCGCAAGGCGGCATGAAGCCGTTTTGCGGAAATGAAGCGGTTAGGGGGGATTATGAGCACAGTCGAGCAGTTGGCAGCAGAGCAGGGTTTCGACTTCATGGGAACGTGCAGCGCCAAGGAACTGGTCGCGCGTCCGGAAGTGCGCGCGATGTGCTCGGCTAACAAATGCCAGGTTTACGGCCACAGCTGGGCGTGTCCGCCTGCATGCGGCGAAATCGAGGATTTCGAACGGCAGATGCACGAGTTCGAGCATTGCCTCGTCGTGCAGACCGTAACCGAGATGGAGGACGACTTCGACGTCGAGGCCATCGAGGAGGGCGGCGAGCTGCAGAAGCGCCGCGTGCTCGATCTGGTCGAGGCCATCGACAAGGCCGGCCTGAGCGCCGAGACCATGACGCTTTCCGCCGGCACGTGCACGCTGTGCAAGGAGTGCACGTATCCCGACGAGCCGTGCCGCTTCCCGGACAAGCGTCTCGTCTCGATGGAAGCCGCCGGGTTGGTCGTCTCGGAAGTCTGCCTGCAAGCAGGCATCCCGTATAACCACGGCCCGCAAACCATAGCGTTCTCCGGTTGCGTGTTGTACAACTAGCAGGGCAAGGGTTTTTAATGATTAGATTGGGAATCGACACGGGCGGCACGTTCACGGATGCGGTCGTGGTTGACACGGACACCATGGACGTGCTGGCTTCGTCTAAGTCGCTCACGACCAAAGGCGATCTGACGCGCTGCATCGCCACGGCGCTCGACAACTTGCCGACCGACGTGCTGATGCGCGCCGAGCAGGCGGCGCTTTCGACCACGCTCGCCACCAACGCCTGCGTGGAAGGAAAGGGCGGCCGCGCGAAGCTCATCATCGTGGGAACAACCGATGAGGTGCTTCGCCGCGTTGACGCGCAGGGGAAGTTCGGCATTCCCTATTCCGACGTGCTGGCGGTCGACTATCGCGGATCGTATGACGGAAGCGATGTGGCAATTCCCGACTGGGACGCGTTGTACCGGGTGCACCCGACGTTTTTCGAGGAGGCGGACTCGTTCGGCATCGCCAGCATCTACTCGCTGAACGATGGTGCCATCGTGGAAAAGAGCGGCGCCGAGTTCCTTCGAGAGAAATTCGGCAAGCTCGTCGTGGAAGCGACGACGGTCGCAGTCGAGCCCAACGTCATCGGCCGCGGCGCCACCGCCTTGCTCAACGCGCGCCTCGTTCCCGTTATCGAGGAGTTCCTCGATGCCATTGGCGCTGTGTTCAAATCGAGGGGGCTCGACATTCCCGTGTCCATCGTCCGCAGCGACGGATCGCTCATGTCCGAGGAGCTCGCCCGCATCCGCCCCGTGGAGACAATCCTCTCGGGGCCGGCGGCTTCGGTCACCGGTGCTCAGGCGCTTGCCGGCCAGCCCGAGAGCCTCATCGTGGACATCGGCGGCACGACTTCCGATATCGCCATCGTGCACAAAGGGCGGCCGAACCGCACGAGCGGAATTCAAATCGGCGCTTGGAAGACCCAGGTCGCCGGCGTGCATATCGACACCATCGCCCTCGGCGGCGACACGGTTGTGCGCTACACGAAGAACAGCAGGCTCGAGCTGGGCACGCGGAAAGTCACGCCCTTGTGCATCGCCGCTGCGCGATGGCCTGGGGTCGTCCCGCAATTGCAGGAGTACTATCGCAAGGTGTGCGCGGATTTCCATGCTCGCTACGAGCTGCTCTACCTTATGAAGGATCCTGGCGACCTCGTCCGTTACACGAAACCGGAGCGCCAGCTCATCGGCATTCTGAGGGAAGGTCCGGTATCCCTGTTCGACGATCGGCTCGACATCATGGGGTTGAAAACCGACCGCCTTGAAAACGAGGGCATCGTCATGCGATGCGGCATGACGCCGACCGACGCCATGCACATCAAGGGCGATTTCGACGAGTTCGATGTCGAGGCAGCCCGACTCGGGGCGCGCTGCGTGTTGAAATCTTACCGTGGCGAGGTGGTGTCAGAGAGCGACGAGGCGGTCATCGCCTTTGCCGACGAGGTGTACGACCTGGCACGTTTCAGGCTTTACAACCAAGTGATGCGGGCGTTCGCCCAGGACCGCTACTGGCCCGACGGCGCGTTTGACCTCGACGCCCAGATGGAGGCAATCGCGCGAAGGGAATGGGAAGACCGCAATGCAGACGAGCCCTCCCATTTTTCCATGAAGCCGCGAAGCGAAGCCGCCCTTGTGGGCGTGGGCGCACCGACCCATGTGTTCCTCGGGGAAGTCGCTCGTGCAACGGGCGCTCCGTTCGCCGTTCCCGAGCATGCCCGCGTGGCAAATGCCGTGGGCGCCGCCGTATCGCGGATCACCGTGGAGCAACAGGTTCGCATTAATCCTTTGTACGGCGCCGATGGCGTCGTGAAGGCGTTTTCCATGCGCGGTGCGGACAATGCCAAGAACTTCCGCGACCTGGACAAGGCGATCGAGGCTGCCCGTGAGCAGGCCGCCAAGCAGGCGATCGAGGAAGCCCGACGTCGTGGCGCGGTGGGCGACTTGAAATGCGAGCTGGAAGAGGAAAAGTCGATTTACCGGGCGATCGGCGCCATCGACGCCCTTCGCGAATACGTTGTCATCGCCCGCATAGGCTAGACGCAAAGCCGGGAGCAGGGGGCAGGTCGCAATCGTCACGCTCTTGGATGGCCAACGGGCCAGGAGTGGACGATTCGGGTCGTTGTCGAGTAGAATGCTGCTCTACGGCGTGAGCGAGAAAGAGAACGGATATGGATCAGAAACCGAGTCCAAAGAAATTCATACTGATGTTCATCCGCATCCTCGTGCTGTGCGGCCTTGCTTGGCTTATCGTCTATGGCGCGAAGAGCCTCCTCGGGATGTTGTAGGCGCTTTTCCCAACGTGATAAAAAAATTTTATGAAGACGGGTAAAAACCCTCGTTTTCCGCTTGACTGCGCTGGGTAATAAAGATATTTTATGACCAGTGCAAGTCACAACGCCATAGTTGTTTACAAAAACTGAAAGGGGAGCATCATGGCAGTTCTTGACGATCTTCGCGAGAAAACAATGAAGGGTAAGCGCAAGGAGACCGGTCCGCTCGTACAGCAGGCTCTGGATGAGGGCATCGATCCTCAGGAGATCCTCGACGCGATGATCGACGCCATGGGCGTCATCGGCGACCGCTTCTCGAAGGGCGAGTGCTTCGTCCCCGAGATGCTCGTTGCAGCTCGCGCCATGTCCGCTGGCACCGACGTCCTGAAGCCGGCCATGGCTGCTGGTGGCGCTGAGCCGCTGGGCCATGCCGTCATCGGCACCGTCAAGGCTGACATGCATGACATCGGCAAGAACCTCGTTCGCATGATGATCGAGGGCAAGGGCGTCGAGATTGACGACCTGGGCGTCGACGTTCCGCCTGAGACCTTCGTCGAGTACATCAAGGATCATCCGGAGTGCAAGGTCGTGTGCCTGTCCGCTCTGCTGACCACCACCATGCCCGCCCTCGAGGAGACCATCAAGGCCATCGAGGACGCCGGCCTGCGCGACAACGTCAAGATCATGGTCGGTGGCGCTCCCGTCACCCAGGAATTCGCCGATCAGATCGGTGCCGACGCCTACACCCCCGATGCGGGTGCCGCCGCCGAGCGCATCGCCGAGTTCTACAAGTAAGCAAATCGCTTACAGAGCTTATGAAAGCCGCCCGGCATTGCCGGGCGGCTTCTTTCTTTGGGCAGCGCAGGGGGGCGTTTCACGCTTCCGTTTAATAGCTGTCTCCGGCGAGGATCATGCGGAGCGGGCCGCTCGATGCGTTCAGCAGCGTGTTGAGCCCGATGATCATGTGCATCCGTTCGTCGGCGTCGTCGAAGTCCACCCCGATGATCTCGTCTATCTTGCCGAGGCGGTTGCGCAGCGTGTTTCGGTGCAGGAAGAGCTTGTCGGCCGTCATGACCGCGTTTCGCTCGAGCACCAGGTAGGCGAGCAACGTCTCACAGTAGCTCGTGCCGTGCTCCTTGTCGTAGGCGAACAGGACGTCCGCCCCGTAGCAGCTGGGAAGGGAGTCCTTGCAGCAATCGGCCAGCAAGTGCCTGAACTCGGCGTCGCATGAGATGAGGCGGGGTTCCATCCGTTCGTGGAGCTCGGCCTGCTTGATGATATACACGTTCTGGTCGTAAAACGATTTCAGCTGGGAGAAATCGCTGAACCGGCTGCTGACGACCATGAGCCTCTTCAGCTCCGAGACGCATTTCTCAAGGTGCGCTGTGAAGTCGCTGCGGTCTTTCTCGGCCTCGTGGAATATGGCGATGGCGGTGTCCTTGTACGAGTACGCGTGGCTGTCGAAATTGCCCATGAGCATGCCGAGCGTGCGCATGTGCAACAGGTGGTTGTGGAACTCGCTCGGCGAGAAGCGCACGGTGACGAGCCTGAAGTCGGAATCGACCTTCCAATGGGTTTCGGCGCCGAGGCGCTGAGAGATGTCGTGCTTGTTGACGAGCACGCCGTCGAGGACGTGGAAGATGAAGTTGTCTTGGAAGCCGGACAGGTAGCCGATCTTGGCATCGCGCGCAGCCATGAACGGTGCGAGCATGTTGCCGAATTCTTCGGCGACTTCGACTTCGCAGTATCCCAGGTCGCCCCATGTGTCGATCATGAAATAGTAGCCGACGAGCTTGCCGTGGTGGTGTATCGGCTTCGCGAGGATGCGAATCGTGTACACCTCCGAATCGATTAACGCAGCGTGCGGGAGGTTCGATATGCGGTAGTAGTCGCCCGTACGGTTGAGAGCCTCGACGATGTGGTGGGGGTACAGGCCGTCGTGCAGGATTTGGTAGTGCCAGGTAGCGCTAATCTCGTCCATCTCGAAGTCGACGTGCGATATCATGCGCCAGCTGGCGTCGGCTATGTACATGGGCCGCGGCACAAGGTCGGCCGTGGCTTCAACCATCTCCTGGTACGATGCCTCGGTCACGAGCAGGTTGTTTATGAGTTCGTGCCAGTTGCGGATCTTCTCCATCTCGTTCACCAGATGGGTGAACAGCGTGTCGAAGTTGCAGTCGTCTGCAACGATGATGCGCGGTATGCCGCTGCAATTGGCAGCGAGCGATTCGGGGACGATGCACCCGAACATGTCCGCCGGGTCAGATGGCAGCTTGGGTATCGCCGCCTCGTGGCTCACGAAGTACAGAAATCCCGCATGACTTGCGAAATGATGCGAAGCCACGCCGACCCACTCGATGTTGAGCGGCGCGACGTTTTCGTCGGCAATCTGGGCGGTGGGATCGATGGCGAGAGCCTTCGTGTACATGTACCGAAGAGAGAGCTCCATCCGACCTCCTATTGGTCTATGTGCGCTGCTGCACTCTTACTCCATTGAAAATCGTTATATGCACGGCGTTCTAACGCTTCGAATGCCTATAAATTGTGCACCAGTGCACAATCATTGGTCCAAAGTATAGCATCAATTGCACTTGTGAAGAAAGTGAGGAGTTGTTTACCATTTGATACGTCGTATTAGTCGCGCTCATAAAGAAAGGGGATAAGCATGAGTGACGAGACTAAGTCCACCACTGAGGTGGCAGTCGCTGAGGAAAAGGCAGCAGCTCCTGCTGAGAAGCAGGCTGCGGCTCCTGCTGAACCGCAGAAGTATAAGCCGCTTTCCACGGCGCTGAAGTTCTTCTTCGGCGTTGGCGACTTCGGTTTCAACCTGATGTCCAGTGTTGAGACGTACTATTTCGTATTCTTCCTGACGAACTTCGCGTTCATCGACATGGGCCCGGTTGAGGGCGCTGCCTTCGCGGCGTCGGTCGCTGGCATCGGCTCTACCGTCGACGCCATCCTGGGCTGGATGTACGGTGGCTTCATCAACTCGCTGAAGCCGTTCAAGTGGGGCCGTTACCGCTCCTGGCTGGTCGTCCTCCCTTGGATCGTACCGTTCCTGTACTGCTTCGAGTTCACGGCCATCACCGACAACGTCATGTTGAACGCGGGCTTGATCGTGTTCTTCAACATTACGTCGCACGCGGCTTGGGACTTCCCGTACGTGTCGAACATCGCCATGATCTCCATGGCTGCTCACACGCCTGAGGATCGTGCCCGCATGGCCTCCACGCGCGGCATGTGGTCGAACGCTTCGAAGATCTTCTTCGGTTACCTGTTCCCGCCCATCGCCCTCGTTGGTGCCAACATGTTCGGCGCTCAGAACCAGTACGCGTTCGGCGCTTTCGTCATGGGCATCGCTTTCGCCCTGCTGTACTTCGTGCACTTCAAGATGTTCAAGGGCTATGAGAAGGAATACACCAAGGAAGAGCTCGCGAACTACAAGAAGAAGAGCGACCAGGGCAAGACCACGTTCAAGGACCTCGGCCGCGCTCTCGTGACCAACCAGCCGCTGATCTTCTTGCTCCTTGCTGACATCGCCAAGTGGATCTTCAACTTCATGTGCGCTGGTATCGCCGCCTACTACTTCAACTACGTGGCGGTTGGCATGCCGATGTTCGCCGGTCTGGCAATGCTCGGTGTGTACCAGGTTCTGTCCAACATTCTGTGCGTTGTCGGCGCCGCCCTGTCGGCTAACTTCGCCAAGGCGATCGGCTCCACGCGCAACGCTATGATCTTCGCCCTGCTGTTCATGGCAGTGATGATGTTCATCGCGTACTTCATGTACTTCAACGTCTGGGCCGTCGTCATCTTCATGTCGCTCGCTCAGTTCGGCTATGGTATTACCTACTCCTGCTCCACCGCTATGTACGCCGACACCGTCGTGTACAACGAGTGGAAGAACCGCACCAACGCGGCTGGTTGGATCAACGGCCTGCAGCTCTTCCCGCTGAAGATCGGCTTCATGGCCCGCTCCATCATCATCCCGTTCGTGCTCGCCGCCGTTGGCCTGAACGCCAAGGGTTACCAGCCCGTCCTCGACTTCGCCGCTGGCAAGGTCGACGGTGCTGTCGACCCGACGAAGGTCCTCGACGTTGCTGGCTTCCAGGACGTCCTGGCCAATCCGACTGCCTATGGTTTCGACCCCGAGCTCATCAACCAGTTCCTGGCCTTCCAGCATGGCATCGGCATCGGCTTCATGATCGTCCCGGCTTGCCTGTGCATCCTCGGTGCTGTCCTGCTCGCTCTTGGCTACAAGCTCACCAACGCTAAGATGGCTGAGTACCAGGCCGAGATCGACGCCCGTAGGGCTGCTGGCGAGATCGCCGAATAGCATTCGGTGCGTTGGCTACATCGCGTAGCCGTCAAACAGTAGCTGAACTGCGAAGTTACAGCTAATTGACAAGACGCCGCCCCCTGCGCACAGGGTGCGCAGGGGGCGGTTTGCAAGAAACGATAGAAAGGAAGGAGCATCGATGAGCGATTGGAAACTCACTCCGCGTGAGAACCTCATCGAGACGATGAAGGGCGGAAAGCCCGAACGCTTCGTCAAGCAGTACGAAGCTTTCGGAATCGTCTTCACCGCCGCGAATCGTGCGCGCAACAATCCTAAGCCGGGCGAGCTCAACAAGATCAACAACTGGGGTGTCACCATCTCTTGGGCTGACGGCCAGCCGGGTGCCTTCCCTGTTCACACTCCCGACAAGATTGTCTGCAAAGACATCGAGGAATGGCAGGAGTACGTCAAGAAGCCGTCCCTGCAGTTTTCCGAGGCCGAGTGGGAGATCGATCAGGCTGCTGTCGAGAAGATCGACCGTTCGAAGCAGTGGGTCATGCCGTTCGTGGCCCCCGGCATCTTCGAGCAGTGCCACTACCTCGCCGAGATTCAGAACGTGCTCATCGCGTTCTACGACTGCCCGGACGAGCTGAAAGAGCTCATCAAGTACATCACCGAGTGGGAGCTCGAGCTGGCAGAGGTCACGTGCGACCACCTGCATCCCGACGGACTCTTCCATCACGACGACTGGGGCACCCAGATCAACACGTTCACCGACCCCGATATGTTCGCGGAGTTCTTCCTCGAGCCTTACAAGGAGGTCTACGGATATTGGAAGAGCCGTGGCGTGGAGCTCATCGCGCACCACTCCGACTCGTATGCCGAGACGCTCGTGCCCTACATGATCGAGATGGGCATCGATGTTTGGCAAGGTGTCATGACCACCAACGATATGCCGAAGATCATCAAGGAGTACGGTGACAAGATCACCCTCATGGGCGGCATCAACTCCGCTTCCGTCGACTACGACGGTTGGACGAAGGACGTCGTCGACGCCGAGGTTAAGCGTGCGTGCGATTGGTGCGGTCCGTACCACTTCATTCCCGGTGCTTCCCAGGGTCTGGGCGTGTCCACGTTCCCCGGTATGTACGATTACATGCAGGAGTCCATCGACAACTACTCCAAGGTCTACTGGGCTGAGCACAACCTGTAAGCATTTAGGAACTCCATCAATCCCTCCCAACTGTTCCTAAAGCAGAGAGAGCCGCCTGGATAGGGGCCAGGCGGCTCTTCTTTATAGCGATGAGACTGCTATAATCTCGAAGATGCATTTACGAGGCCTCGAAAGGCGATAGGTATGGGCAAAGAGAACGGAACGAAAGATACAAGCAGGTGGAAGAACTCGGTTAAGGCTGGTTTAGCAGCGTCGGGTTTCATCACAGCGATCATCGTCGTTGTCGCCGTTTGCTTCGTGTTCGGCATCGACATGGCGACGGTTGGCATTGTTTTGGCAATCGCGATTCTCGTCCTTGCCGGTATACCCTTGGCCATTTTCGCGATTCGGGGAACGGTGCGCGAGAACGCCGATATTCGTGACGAGAACGCGACATGCCAGCCGATCATGAAGAGGTATTGGAGCAGTCGTAATACGAAGCGGCTCGTCTCCGATTACGAGGAGTGGACCAAGGGGGAGCACAGCTCGTATTCGCGTGTTCATTTCGCTGGTGAAGTTATCGGTGAGCTCCAAGATGCCAAGCAGTACGAAGAGGCGCTGCGCCTGCTCGACGATCTGGAGAAGATCGACATGAAACCACGCGAGCGCTACGACTACGAGACCTACCGCGACCGGGCAAGGCCCCAGCTTCTCGAGGGCATCGAGAAGGAGAAGAAGCGCGCTGAGGAGCGCGCTCGCAACAAGAATCTCAAGTAGCTCCAGTTTACCTGGTCGTTCGTAGAACGCGCATCAAAGTGATGCGCGCATGAATCATAATTGCGCAATAGAGCGGCTATACCCTAAGAATCATAGGGATATACTTCACATTAACGAGCATCATAGTGATGCATTCGAGTATCGATGTGGAGGCGAGTCGTTATGATGAACACGCGCGAGAACTACCTTGCTTTCTTGAATCACGAACCAACCGATTGGATTCCCACGTTTGCCGTCGATTTCTCCATCACGGGGAGCTTCCGCGAGACTTGGGAGAACGGCCCGGTCGAAGGCGGGCTCGACGGGTTCGGTAACGGCTGGGTGAACACGAGCGAGGCAATCGGTCAGGCTGCACTCGATCCTGACATCATCCCGCTCGACGACGTGTGTGACTGGGAGGACAAGGTGGTCTTCCCCGATCTCGACGCCATCGATTGGCCCAAGTTCGCCGAGCAGGAGTTGGCCCTCTGCAACCGCGAGGAGAAGGTTATCGAGTACCACACGTGGAACTCGGTGTTCCTGCGCCTGACTCATCTGCTCGGGTTCGAGGAAGCCCTCTGCGCGTTCTACGAGGAGCCCGAAGCGACGAAGGCGCTCTGCGATGCCATCGCCGACTACAAGGTTGCGCTCATCGAGCGTGTGGCCAAGTGGATCAAGCCCGATGCCTACGTGCACTACGACGATGTCGCTACCGAGAAGTCGTTGTTCATGGCTCCGGAAATCTATCGCGAGTTCATCAAGCCCGGACACAAGAAGATGAACGATGCAGCCAAGGCGCTTGGCATCATCCCCGAGATTCACGTGTGCGGCTACTGCACCGACATCATTCCCGACCTTATCGAAGAAGGCTCTGCCGCATGGCAGTCGGCGCAGCCGAGCAACGACATCATCGCGATTCTCGAGCAATACGGCGACAAGTTGTCGGTGACGGGCGGCTACGACACTCAGGGCTTGCCCGGGCGTGAAGATACCACAGACGAGATTATTGCTACGGAGATTCGCCGTTGCCTGGACACGTACGGAAAGTACGGTCACTCCTACGCTTTCCAGGGATTCCGCTTGGGCAACATGCGCGACCCGCGCATCATCGGAGGGGCGGCGCAGTACGCGCAAGAGCTCGCCGCGAAGCGCTAAGCGGGTTTGCCCGAGCTGCCCGCTCCGCGAGCTACATGCCCAGGAGCTTAGCGGAAAGAAGAAGGTAGAGAACCTCGTCGGGGTCATCCAAGTCGATCCCGGCGAGGTTTTGAATTTGGGCCATGCGACGCATGAACGAGGTGCGGTGGATGAATAGCTCGTTGGCTGCATGGGTGGTGTTCTGGCTGTTGCGCAGGAAGCAGATGAGGGTGCGCGCGTACTCGGTGCCATGGGCGGTATCGTAGGTACGAAGCGTTGCGAGGGCCGGATGACAGAGCAGTTCGGCGGGCAGATCTTCGGTGCTGCGCGAGAGCAGGTAATCGAACGAGTAGTCGCTGAAGCGGTAATACCAGTAGTGCGGATCCCGCGTTTGCCCGATATCAAGGGCGTATTCCGCTTCCATATAGTATGAATGAGCTTTGGTAAACGGCGAAAATGTATCACTGATACCAGCTTTGCAGGCGTAGTCCCGTATCATGGCGACGAGGGTTTCCATCAACCGTTCGAGCTGTTCTTCCGGCGATTCCTCCGCCTTTTGCGAGCGCGTTAGGTTTATAAGCCAGACAATCTGCCTTTCGATGGGGAATGCGCAGCTAGCGCTTACGGCTCGCTCGAGCAAGCCGCACAAGTAAAGCGATATCGTGTCCCAATGCACTCCCTCGAAGAATACGAGCTTGGCGACGACGAACTTATCGTTGGCAGACCAGCCGTACGAACGCAGAATGCTGGCGATCTCTGCAGCGGGTGGGGCTTGGGGCTCGAGCAGGCACGTATGCGCGAGCGTGTGCAGCGCGTCGTTTTGGGACGACACCACGTCGACGTTGCCGCCGTAGTGAAGGTACAGGTCGTCGAGGTACCGATGGTAATGCACGGCAAGCTGTTCTTCGCCAGGATGCAGGTGCGTTTCCCCTTCGGGAAGGGCCAGAACAAGCCGTGCCAGGTATTCCCCGTCGTCGAACGTGTTGATGCCGAGGAAGATGCGGTTGCGGGCGTTCTCGTAGTAGAACGGTTCGAGCTTGCTCGCGGCGTCGAGGTAATCGAGGTCATCGACAAGGTCGACGGCGCGGTTAGACGGCATTTGCCCCGATACGCGAAGCCCTCCTGTCTGTGCGTTGCCGTAGTCCCAGTAATCGTCAGACGATGCGAGCGTGATGAGGTTGCGGTCGAAGTAGGCGATAGGACATGAGAGCATCTCGGAACCGATCGCCATGAACTTGGAGAGCGATGCGCGGTCGAGCAAGGC
>CACWWI010000009.1 GCA_902764575.1 uncultured Coriobacteriaceae bacterium | reverse complement strand
GCGCACGCCGTCGCGCATGCGCGGGTAGTAGTAGGGCCGCACCGCGCCGGTGAGGTACAGGGGCAGCCACTCGCGCAGGCCCTCCCACATCTCGTTGCCGCCGCGCGACACCGTGTGCACCACCGTGAATGTGCAGCCCGCTTGGGCCAGGCGTGCCATGAGGCGGGCCCACTGCTCCACGAAACCGGCGTCCCCGTACATCCAGGCGGTGTCCTCGTCGGATTGGAGCAAAAGCTCACAGGGCCGCCCTTCGGCGGCGATCCGCTCGAGGAACGCAAGCGCGGCTTCGCGCCGCCCCTGCTCGCCGAAGTACAGTCCGGCCTTTGCGATATGGCCGGACGTAAGGGCGCGTTCCCCATCGGTCTGGCCCGCCCCTTCGACGGCGCCTTCCGCGATCCAGTCTGAAACGCCAATTTCCCCTTTCAGCCATCGGGCGATAAGGCGGGCGGCCTTCTTTTTTTCGGTCGGCCACCCTCCCGTCACGCCCATTTCGCGCGCCAGAGTGTCGGCCTGATAGCCCTCATGCGCGTTGCGGGCGAAGAACTCGGCCGCGGGTTCTATGAAGGGCAGCTTGGCCGGCAATCCGCGTTTGCCCGCGCGGATGCGGCTTATATAGGAAGCATCGAAATTGAGCGCACGGGCAAGTTGGGCGTTATGCATGTTCGTGACGTTCATGAGGAAGTCGATCTTTCGCCCGACCTCCACAAAATCTGCTGTTTCGCGGTTAGGCATATGGCGCCTTTCCCTCGCGGCTCTACACTAGGCACGATTCGTGCCTACATATTGTCATTGACAATTGATTCCTTCCAGAATGCAAACGGTAATACGGAAGCAAAATGGGAACAAGCGGTTATTATGCGCGATGGAGGGGCGAGACGCTGGCCCATATCGGAGAAAGGAACCCCATGAAGATCAAGCTCGCCATGGTATTGACAGCCCTGCTCTGCGTAGCAGCACTCGCGTTTACGGCATGCGGTGGGTCGGAGTCTAGTGGCGCAGTATCGGGGAGCGCGAGCGCGGGCTCAGATTCGGCGAGCGCCGCCTCCGCTTCCGCGGGCTCGTCATCTGCGAGCGCCGGCACAACGGATGCGGCATCGGCCGACGAAAAGCACGACGGCTACTTCGTGGGCAAGTGGGACCTCTACGAAAGCGACGAGTACACCCACGAGCAGATCGTGCAGGTGATGGAGCAGTACGCCAACGACGAGGAGACCCGCAAGAAGATGAACGAGGCCTACGGCCGCGACAACGTGGAGTTCTGCGCGCGCTTCGCCGCCGACGGCACCGGCGAGATCGACACCGGGGCCGAGCTCGTGCCCTTCACCTGGGAGGCGACAAGCGAGGGCGCGGTCACGTTCACGAGCTTCAACGGCAAGGAGACGGCGATCCACCTCCCTGTGACCGACGGAAAGTTCACGCTGAACGGCGACACGTACGCGAAGGCGGGCTAGAAAGGCGCTGGCTGCGTGCGAACGGCTCGCCAAGCAGATGCCACATCGAGTGGAGGGAGCTTCGAGCGTGAAGAGCGTCGTAAAAGACGAACAGGGCACGTACCGCTGGGTGTACGAGTTCAACTTGTTCACGAACCCGACCATCCTGCTCACCGTCGTGAAGGTATTCCTGGGCATCATCGCGGCGCTCGTCGTGCTCGGTGTCGTTCTGACGATCCCCGACCTCGTGCAGGGCTATGCCGATGCTGAAGACGTGCTGGGCGTGTTCAGGAGCGGCGGCATCATGGCCCTGCTCTTCATCGTGCTGACGATCATTGGCTACGCCATCTACGCGCTCATGAACGGTGGGAAGTACTGCGTCTTGTTCACGATGGACGACGAGGGCATCACCCACAAGCAGCTGCCACGGGAGTTCAAGAAGGCCCAGGTCGTCGCCGGCCTGAACGTGCTGGCGGGCCTGGTCGCGGGAAACCTCTCTCAGATGGGAATGGGCATCCTCACGGCCACGCACGACACGACCGTCAGCACCTTTTCCAGCGTGCGCTCCGTGAAGGGCTCACGCGCGCTGCACGTGATAAAGGTGAACGAGCCCATGGCGAAAAACCAGGTGTACGTCGAGCCCGGCGACTACGACTTCGTGTTCGGCTACATCCGCGACCACTGCCCGAACGCGCAGGTGAAGGGGTAACGAAACGTTCCGCCCGCACCTGGCGTGGGTGGAACAGTCCAACGAAGGCGAAACAATAGGGACAAGTATGGGCAAGGTGAAAGCAGTGGCACTTGTAGCTGCGGCAGCGCTCTGCGCGAGCCTCCTAGGGCTTGTCGCGTGCTCCGGGCGGGGCCGGGCAGGCAGCACGACCGTCCTGCGCCTCGTTGACGAGGCGCCTATGGCTGCGCTGGCAGCGGACTGACGAGGTTAGGAGCACGACATGATGAGAACGGGCAAACACCTCATTGCATCCAGGATCCTGCGCGCCGTGCTTGCTCTTACGCTCGCCATTTCCGCATGCTCGATTTGCTCGCCGCGCCCGTGCGCATGGGCCGACGACTCTGGCGAGGATGCTCACCTCATGTGGGTATTAGACCACGTTGATGTTGAGGGGCCATTGGTTTTAGAGGTGCCTTATGGTGAAGACGAAGTCACCAAGAACGATGGCAGATACGTTTCTGGTTATGCTCTAAATCTTGATTACGGTAATCGATCCTATACCGCTACGGGAAAACTGCACCTTAGCACCTTCAATAGTGATGGCAAAAATCAAGGGAATCATGGCTATAGCATGCGCAAAGAATTCTCTTGGAACTATCCCGAAACCATACCCTTGGGCAAAGAGGGTCAGGCTACCGTCTCCGTACAGGCGCGCTCGACCAAAACGATCGACGACGGTGAGATCGAATGGGGTGCAGGAGATTTGGGCGTCGATCTTTATTTCCGCCTGAACGAACATCCTTTGAATAATAAATGGGATATGGAGTTTGACAACGGATCGGAAAACTACAGCTTCAAATTGTCCGACCAGTCTGCAAGCAACAGTGTTAAACCGTCTGAAATCGGTCTGTATATGGATGCCGAGGAACTCGAAGGGCTGACATGGGGCGACGTGGGAGAATACGAGCTTGAGCGCATTCCAAGCGCCGATGCGGAGCTGCGCATAACGGTAACCGACTACGTCAGCATCACGGACTATGAAGGATATGAAGTCGAGCTTCCCTCCGTCTTCTACGAAACAGCCCACTACCGTTTGAATTATCCAGGCAACACCGTCTCTGGGACAAGCCCAGGGCAAAACACCGTGAATCCCGGCCAGAGCAACGTTACCGTCGATACCGAAGCTTCCAAGGACCCTGGCGAGTCGGGCGGCTGGGTCATTCCGCTTGCCGTCGTGGGTGGCTTGGTAGTGGTTGGAGGCGCCCTCATGCTGCGTAGGCGCAAACCCGACGGAAGCGGCCCTGGTCCCGATGACGGCCAACAAGAGGAGAAGCCCCAGAGCACCTTCCGCATGCAGTTGTACAAGGAGTTCGGCGACACGCTGCACGTGGGCGGCGGGCCGCAGACCGTGGGCGCGCTCATCGAGGAGGTGAAGCCCGACGGCCAGGTGTACGTGCGCGACGACCTGACGGCGCGAATCTCGTTCGGCGCGAGCAAGAATCTCTCCGCACAGGACATCGGCGTGCAGAACCACTACCGCTGCGTGAACGTCGAGGCGCTCAACGCCGACAGCCCCGAGGCGATCGTGTCCATCACGTTCGCGGGCGAGGGCGGCACCTTCACGAACAAGGTGAAGTTCAAGGTTGCTAAGTCCGAGCTTTACTTCGGTGAGGTGGCGCTCACCTTCATCGCGGGCTACAAGCAGACGCTCGCCATCCCGTTCTGCTTCGCGGGCATGCAGCTTCCGCAAGGCGTCGAGCCGGAATTCGAGTGCACCCTCTGGACGGGCAACGTGAACGGGGAAGGTTCCGACTACTTCACTGACATCAAGGTCGTGCGTGACCGTGAGCATCCAGAGGCGGTCTGGAACGTGCGCCTGACCGAGACGGGCGCTGCGCCCAAGCTGGAGCCTGGCGAGCTCGAACGGTTCACCTGCGAGGTTGTGGCGAAATGGAAGACGGACGCCGGCGAGCAGAAGCTCTCCGGAATCTTCGACCTGTACCGCTTCGTCGAGGGCATCCGACTGCACGTGGAGCCCCTGAAGTGCTATGCGGTGGACCGGAAAGCCAAGTTCGTGGAGTTCCGCGGGCGCGACGAGGGCGAGACGCCGGCGGAGTTCAGGGAGAAGCTGGATGCCTGGCGCGCGCAGCTGCCGGAGGACTCGGCCAAGGGTGAGTACGTCATCCCCGTGGAGTGCGAGGGCGTGACGCAGCAGGCGGCGCGCTCGATCATCCGCGCGACGCTGTACACGTGGGGCGCGGGATACGACGGCGACATCGGCAATCCCGGCTGGGGCCAGGCGTTCGATGAGATGCCCCTGCTGGATCCCGACGATCCCGACGCCGCCGATATCGTCGTGAGGGCCGTGAACCCCCTGCCCGAGTTCGGCAAGACCAAGATCGAGTTCGCCGACGTGCCGGGTTCGAGCGTGCTGAAGGATGCCGACGGCAACGACGTGGTGCATCCTTGCGAGGCGATGGGCTTCGGCTACTTCCTGAAGAAGATCGACTACAAGAACAACGAGCAAACCTTCCATGTGGTGGCGAGCAAGGGGATACTCACGCCGCCGAACCGCGTGCAGGTCGACGTGACCGTGAAGATGGAATGGGGCAGGCGGAAGTTCGAGCGCACCGAGCGCGTGATGGCGATATCCCAGCCGTGGCGCGCCGACTACGCCGAGAAGGCCGCGGCTTACGACGCCGACGACGCCCATAAACTCGAGAGGCTCGCATACATTCAGAACAAGATTCTCCGTTCCGACACGACCACGTGGAACATCAAGGGCGGCTTGAGCCTCGTGGAGACTATGGGCGCCATAACGGACGCTCTGGACAACTCCAGCGTGAGAGACGCAAAGGAGGCAGTCTTCAAGAGCGTCAACGATGCAGTTGACGAAGAGTTCAAGGAAACCGGGAAGACCCTAAAGGCGAGTTCCGAAATCGCGCGAGCGGCAACAGGGGGTGCCGTTTCGCTTACCGATGCGGCCACGGGGCTCAATGAAGTCGCCAGGTCGGCCACGAGAGGCGTTACAAAGGTTGCCGAGAAGGCCGTCGAGCTTAATCCGCTGTACCATTACGTGCGAGATGTCGAGGCGGCTGGACGGGTCGCCGTGAACGTCGTCGGCAGCATTCCCGGGCAGCTCGAGACGCGCTACATGACCTACACCGAGTACGGCGACATGATGCCGCTGTACCACTACATCCAGATGATGACCGACGGCTACAACGAGCACTACGGCCTCCACGAGCCAGACTACATACGCGTGACCGGCGCCTTCCTACGCCGTGCACGGGGCGAGACGGGGCCTGCGCAGGCTGCCATGGAGGCGTATTTCAGCCGCGAGCTGCAGTACTGCGACGCGGTGCGCATGACCGTGAAGGACTGGAACGAGTCGTGGCTGCTGATGGGCCTGTCGATCGGCTGCGCGATAGCGACTGCCGGCCTGAGCGACGCGTTCTTCATCCCGTTTGCTGCAATCGGCAAGGGCCTGGAGGGCGCGATCGACTGCATCGACAAGGGCGGCGCCAAGGATTACGAAATTTTCCGTTCGACGTGTGACGCCGCCGCACGCCAGCTCGTATTTGACGTCGCAATGGGCAAGATCGTGGAGCATGGCATGAAATGGGCCAGCTTCAGCAAGGGCGTCGCCGAGAGCTTCACGAAGGAATTCGGTGCTGAGGCGTTGTTCAAGAAGGGCGTCGCGGGGCTGACTGGGTTCTTTAGCTCGTCCAAGGCGGGCCAGGCCGTTAGCAGCGCTGCAAAAGTGCTGGCACATGAGCTCGACGAGGCCAAGAAGGTCGCGCTTGCGGCGAAGGAGGCCTTTGAGCAGTCGGTCGAGTCACTGTCCGGCGAGATAGTCGACCGCGACATCAAGTACTGCCTGGGGCGCATCGAGGGCAAGTTGAAGCTGAAGAACATCGACACGGTGCTGAAGTCCGGCGGCAAGGACCTCACGCGCTTCGAACGGCGCCAACTGCTGTACGCCATCCAGTGCGACAAACATGCGATGCGCGCCCTTAAGGCCGACACGAGCGAGCTGGGCAAGGCGGCGCGCAAGTTCTACAACGCCGAGATCAGGGAGGTTCAGGAGAAGGCCATCCACATGGCCAAGGTGCGTCTGTCCGAGACGCAGAAGGTGCCCTTCAAGGACATCAGGGTGAAGGGCGCTACCGGCAACGTGACCGACGATGTGGTGGAGGGTCTGACGACGCCGATGGATCTGGACGTGACCTTCCAGAGGTACGGGGGCGTGGATCCGAAGACAGGCGAGGAGATCTGGATCGACATCGTCGAGAAGGACGGCCAACCTGTGCTCGACCAGGAACTGTTCAAGATCGTGCACGGTTACGAGGGAGCAGCCGACGAGGTTGCGAAATTCGGCAGGGCGGCCGACCACTCCGTCGTGAGCGCGCTCGGCCCCGAGTCGTACGGCAAGTGGGAGGACGCCATGCGCGTGTGCCAGGCGTCGAGAGCCGGCGAGACGCTGGAGGATGCGACCACGGTTGGCCTGACCGCCGAGCGCAAGTGCGTGCACTGGCAGAACATGGCCAAGGAGGCGTGGGCCGACGCCGCCGCAGCGCGCGCTGCAGGCGACGAGGTCGCCGCCAAGCTCTACGAGGAGGCGGCCGAGGCGTTCGTCGAGGAGAGCGGCAGGCAGTTCACCAAGCAGACGAACCGTATTGTGGAGAGCCGCCTGGCGGTCCTCAAGAAACACGGCGTAGAGCTGCCCGAGGGCATTCAAAAATTCCTGAATAAGGCAGAGGCCATTAACATGATGGGCCTCGAGAAGGTGAACGGTGCGACAGCTGCCGATGTCGAGGGTATGCTGAAGACGCAGTTCGGCTCTTCGCTGGAGGAGACCTACCACGAGCTGAACGAGCTGACCGTGCTCTTGAACGATATGGTCGCGCGTATCAACGGCGATTTCGTTGCGCCGGGCGCTGTGAGATTCCTGTAAGCGGAAGGACGTTGACATGGCGTTTTGCACACAATGCGGCAAGGAGCTTTCTGCGGGGCTGCAGTTCTGCCCGGAATGCGGGGCGGCCGTCGCCGCAGGTCAGCAGCCTGCAGTCGAGCCAGCATCTCAAGTTGACCCCGTAGGGGCGCAGCCCCCTGCGTCCTCCGCCGAAGACACGCAGGCGGGCCAACGGGCATCCGGGCCTTCAATCGCAGCGGCGGTGAAGGACGTCGTCGACGCCGTCGAGGCGGCCATCCCCGAACTCCCGAGCACGGGCGGCGTCGTGGAGGTGCTGGCCTCCGCCGAGGTCGGTAAGGTGACGCTTTCCACCTGGAAGAGCGTGCCGCCCGTCGCGCAGGCGATAGGCGCGGCTGTCGGGCAGGTGCAGAAGGCCGTGCAGGAAAACCAGCCGACGCCGGAAGCCCGGCCCGAGCAGCCGGCCCAGCCGCTCCAGGCCGCGCAGGAGATGCCGGCGCAGGCGCAGCCGAAGGCGACCCAGTTGGCGCCGATGACCCAGACCGAGCAGTTCAAATCGCATCGCCCGACCGGGCGCTACGCCTCTTCGGGCGGCGGTTCGAGGCCGGCCGCCGAGAAGAAGAAGTCGAAGCTGCCGCTGATCTTGATTGCCGCGGGCGCATTGGCCCTCGCTGCCGTTTTCGCGTTGTACGTTGTACCGAGGTTTGTGTTCCATCCGGTCGATCCGAACGAGCATACGGCGCTCGTGTCCAATTCGTCGGCCAGCGCGTCGGCATCGGCTGGCTCGTCGGGCGCGTCGTCTGGTGCTGCCGTCTCAGGCAGCGCCGCTTCCACGTCGGCCACGTCCGCCTCGTCCGCGGCCGCTTCCGCATCGGCCACGTCGGCCTCGGCGTCCGCCTCGTCCGCGGCCGCTTCCGCATCGTCGGAGGCGGCCCCGCCCGCGGCCTCGACCTCGACCTCGTATTCCACGTCAGAGCGCCCCAAGATAGGCGAGTTCAAGTGGATGACGGGCGAGACGGACAAGGGCAACGCGCCGGCGGGGGCCGCGCGCATCACCGACTTCGGCAAGCTGACGGGCGGCTGGAAGGCGTACATGTACGGCGGCAACCTCGAGCGGCTGCTCAACGTTACCATCGACGCGGGGCAGTCGGGTGCGCAGGTGACGCTCGACTGGTACTACATCCGCGACAACAAGCAGGACAAGGCCTTCGAGGACACGACGGCGTCGTCCACGTTCACCGGCACGTTCGACGGCGGCATGCTCGACGCCATGGGGTCGGGCCGCATCACGCTGACGGCGTTCTGGGAGCAGGACGGCCACCAGTACGCCACCGGCTCGTTCATGTGGCCGAGCGGCGAGACCGAGGTCATCGCACTCGTGCGACCGTAGCAGCGCGCCATCGGCGGAATCCGGCGAGCTAGCGCCCCTACCGCGCGAAGCCGCCCCTGTCGTGGCTGATTGACTGCTGGGATACAGCGCATAGGAACTTGCGTTGCTAATACGTATTTGATATATTGTTTATACGTAATAACGACTGGAAACGAGGTTAATTATGCCGATGACGATAAGCATTGACGACGACCTGAAAAGGGACTTCACTGCCGTCTGCAAGGAGATCGGGCTGCCGCCGTCCACGGCATTCGGGATCTTCGCCAAGACCGTGGTGCGAGAGCGCGCGATCCCGTTCGCGCTGTCCGCGATAAGCGCCCAGGAGCGCGCCGCTAACGCGTACGACCGCTCGGTTGCCGAAGGAGTCGCGGCTGGCTTGCGCCAGTTCGACGAGGGCGGCTTCGTGACGCGCGAGGAGTCCCGAGCCGCCCGTTCGGCTAAGGCAGTGGTCGCGTAATAACCTATCAGGCGCTTTACGCACGGCAGTTCCACGAGCAGCTGATGGAGCTGCCCGATTCCGTATACGATAAGGTCGAGCATTCCATCGACGTGCTGGTCGACAACCCGGGCCTGTTGCGCGACTACGACCCTCCCTACGACGCGGCGACGCCTCCCGTCGATTGCAAATGGTACTACGTGCCGGGCACTTTCAAGGTCGTGGCCGAGGGCCGGCGACGAGGCTGCGCTCCAGATGCGGTTCCTCTTCATCGCCGACACGAGGGAGGACCCGATGCGTCGTTTCGACCGCATGGAGGCAGGTGGATAGGCGAAACGAAAGGCCGCCGAAGCAGCGATTCAGCGTCATTCCAGGTGCACACGGGGTGCACACCGGCAGCGAAAAGTGCCTGAAACTGGCAAAAACTGCACGATTGGCTTGGCGCGGATTGCCCTATTGACCTGCGATTTTACATATTTCGCCATGCGGCGATGCCGCTGTCACGTCGGAGGTCGCGAGTTCAAGTCTCGTACATCCCGCCACGAAAAACAGCCCAGCCCACTAAACGGGCTGGGCTTTTCTCAATGCCAAGCTTGTCCGTTGCCCGCTATTCGAGTCCGCCGTCCACGATGCCGTTCACGAAGTCATCGTGAGCCTTTTCGGGATCAACGCTACTGCGCGCGTCGCCAAAAGTTGCACTAGGACAATACCTATACCCTTCGCACGAATAGGAGCAACTTCCCCAATCTCCCCCAGATACGGATTCAAGTTCCGTATCGGTGAGCTTGAAGCCCTCTCGTTTGGCGAGCTCCATCAACTCATCGGGGCTCGTGCAGGCCTTCGCCTTCTCCCGCAGTTCGGGGCTGATGTCCAGATCGTTGATGTTCATGGTTTCTCCTCTCGGTTGGCTAAAGCATTCCGATTGCACCGACTGTCCGCCGACAGCGTTGCAGTTCGACCCTGCAACCGAGCCGAACCAACTAACATTTTATATGCAACAAAAGGCATTTTACCTCGCTATTCTAACGATTTCTGAACGCAAAGCGAAGGGAAGCGGCTTGCCGAGCTCGAACGCGAGCGCCGACGCATCGGGCGTCTGGCCTATAAAATGATGGCAACCGAACCTGCGCCGATCAGGGTGAGGGCAACCGCCGAACGCTTGGTGATTTTCTCCCCGAACACGAAATACGCGAGCACGACAGTGATAAGACCCGAGAGCAACTTGTCGACAGGCATGACGATGCTTGTCAACTGCAACTTGAGCCCCGCGTAAAACGTAATCTCCGTGCCGGCGCTTGCGGCTCCTGCCAGCAACACGAAGGCGAGCTCGCGCCGGGTCATCGCTTGGGCGCCCTTCCATTCGCCGGTTGCAAGCGCAAGCCCGTTTGAGAGCAGCACAATAGGAACCGAGAACATGGCCGTACCCACGAGTGGGTTGACCTCGTTTATGCCGATTTTTCCCAAAAGCGTAGCAGCGCTGGAGAGCGCTATCGCCACGGCCATAAGTATCGCCCACTTTGCGGAAAGGCGCGAACGACTCGATCTGCTGCGCCTGTCGATCATGAGCACTGTACCAATCAGTATGAAAGCCGTGCCGAAGCCGCTTGCCATCGTGAAAGGATCGCCTAAAAGGAGGAACGAGAGCACCACCGAGAGCACCATGCTGCAGCGCACAACCGCTACGTAAGTATCCACTTCACCCAGTTTGAGCGCGCCGTAGTTGGCCAGCCCCACACCCCCAGTGGCAAGGCCGGCCAAGACGAGGAAGCCGAATGTGCGCGCATCGATTTCAGCAAGCTGAGCAGACAGGCCGCTTGCCACGACAACAAACCAGCTGATGAGGAAGACGATGATTGTGCTCATAGCAGAAGCTAGCACGGGATTCACGCCCTGTACGCCGAGCTTCATGGCAACCATCGAGAGCGCTGAGAACGTTGCCGAGATAAATATAAGCAGGAACCACACGATTCAACGGACCTCTTGAAAACCTACCTACTAGGCCATGCCCTTCAGCCACAGCCGTCGTCGTTCGGGTATCTCGAGGCCCCTGTTTCCTGAATTGCGCCTCGACAAGCTCCGAACATCATGTTCTATAATCGGTGCCATGTCGCGCTTGGGCAACGAACGCAAGGCGGCATTCGTTCGGTTCCGAACGGATAGGGTTCATTGTTCGGAGGTTCCCATGCCAGATAGAAGGGTAGCTCGCACCGAGGCGGCGGTCATCGGCGCTTTCGAGGCGTTGCTCGATGAAAAGGGCTACGCGTCCATGACGGTACAGGACATACTCGACGCCGCGAATGTGGGCCGTGCGACTTTCTACGCTCACTTTCAGGGCAAGGAGGGCGTCATGCGAGCGTTCGTGGTAGCGGTCATAGACCATGTCGCTGCGCCGGCAGCTGCCGAAGACGGTCATGACTTCACTGGTCGCGGCGGCATGGAGGCGCAAGTCGAGCACGCGCTGCGCCATGTGCTCGAGCACGGCCACGCTATTCGCGCCCTGCTCATGAGAGGCGGCGCCGATGAGTTCGTGCACGCGCTGCGCACCGCCGCTACGAGTCGCCTTCAGGAAGCAGCAAGCGATTACGAAGCGCGTTTTCTCGCTGGCGCCTTGGTCGAGACGATTGTCTGGTGGGCCGAAACGGACTTTGAGCAGAGCCCGCAGGTGCTCGCCGCATCATATGCCAAGTCGGCTAGGGTTGTGCTCGAAGCCCGGTGAACCCCCTCTGGTGCGCCGCAATTTCGCGTGCCGGCTATCTGGGCTGTTACAATGCAGGTATCCGCCGACAACGCGGCAAGGGGCATGCAGCCTTTGTAAGCGCGAATCGCAGGAAGTCTATGAAGCTGAGTCGAAGACCGATCTCGATCCTAACAATAGCCATGCTGCTGGCGCTCGCGGCAGGCCTGCTTGCGGCCTGCAGCCCCAAGGACGAGAGCATCACCTCCCTGGATCAGCTCAATCAGCCCGGCGTTCAAATTGGAGTTTCAGCGGATGCACCCGAGTACAGCCTCGTGGAACAGGAATTCCCGCAGGCGGAAATCGTGTTCACCAAGGATCTCATGGCCGCGTACACGTCCGTCGACCAGGGCAAGATCGACGCGTTCGTGGGCAACAAGCTCAACATGGAGCTGGCAATATACAACGGGCTCAAAGGTGTCCGCGTTCTCGACGAACCAATCGGCAAAGGCAACATCGGCGCGGCGGCCATATCGCCGAGCACGAAAATTCCCAACCTGACGGGGCAAATCAACGAGTTCCTCAAGCAGGCTGAAAGCGACGGCACCATCGCCGACATGCGCGAACGCTGGATGGTAAAGCACGATATGGCCATGCCGGACATCCCGGAAGCAACCGATCCGAAGTTCCACCTCGTAGTGGGAACCACGGGCCTGAGCGAGCCGTTCACGTGCTATGTGAACGGCGAGCTATCCGGCTACGACGTGGAGCTCGCCAAGCGATTTGCATCATGGCTGGGCGCGAGCATCGAGTTCAAGATGTACGACTACGAAGGCATCGTTCCCGCCGCGCAGGGCGGCGACGTGGACTGCATCTTCGCCAACCTCTACGTCACGCCCGAAAGGCAACAAGCCCTGGAGTTCTCGGATCCAACCTATACCGTGGAGATCGGGGTCATGGTGAAAGACGCGAGATCCGAGAACGATGGCATAGCCGGCTTCTTCGCCTCGCTGCAAGAGAGCTTCGAGAAAACCTTCATACGCGAGGACAGGTGGAAGCTGTTTGCAGAGGGCATCGGGACGACGCTGCTCATAACCGTGCTCTCGATTCTGTTCGGCACGCTGATCGGCTTTGCCGTGTTCATGGCGTGCCGCAAGGGCAACCGCGTCGCCAACGCCATCACGCGCTTCTGCGTATGGCTCATCGAGGGCATGCCGGTAGTGGTGCTGCTGATGATTCTCTACTACATCGTATTCGGCCAAACCAACCTGTCGGGGGTGGCGGTGTCCGTGATAGCGTTCACCCTCATATTCGCGGCGGCCGTGTTCAACATGCTCAAGACGGGGGTTGCCGCCGTGGGGCCGGGTCAGATGGAGGCCGCGTACTCGCTGGGTTACACGGACGGGCAAGCGTTCTTCAAAACCATACTGCCCCAGGCGCTGCGCCATGTGATGCCAAGCTACAAGGTGCAGATCAAGTCCCTGATAAAAGGCACCGCCGTCGTGGGCTACGTCGCCGTGCAGGACCTTACGAAAATGGGAGACATCGTGCGCAGCCGCACGTACGAGGCGTTTTTCCCGCTCATAGCCATTGCCGTGATCTACTTCATTCTAGCCGCCATCCTGATCTGGATCGTGAACAAGATAGAGGTCCGCGCCCTACCAGGGCACAGATCCAGCGGCGATGACCACGAGGAGGTGCCGGGGAAATGATCGAGCTGGTTCATCTCGAGAAGAGATACGAAAACGCCGCGCCCCTCACCGACGTGAACGCCGTTATCAACGATGGCGACGTCATCTCGATCATCGGGCCCTCCGGCACGGGCAAGTCGACCCTCATCCGATGCATCGACATGCTCGAGCGTCCCACGGGCGGAAAGATCATCCTGGACGGCGAGGATATATGCGCCCCCGGGTACGACGTGACGAAGGCGCGCCGCAAGATGGGCATGGTGTTCCAATCGTTCAACCTGTTCGGCCACCTGAACGAACAGGGCAACCAACTACCCCGACGAGCTGTCCGGAGGCCAAAAGCAGCGCGTCGCCATCGCGCGGACGCTCGCGACGGACCCCGAAGTCATACTGTTCGACGAGCCCACGAGCGCCCTCGATCCCACGATGGTGGGCGAAGTGCAATCCGTGATACGCGATCTGACCCACACCGAAAAGACCATGCTCATCGTCACGCACGAGATGAACTTCGCCAGGGCGGTGTGCAGCCGCGTGTTCTACATGGACCAGGGTGGGATATACGAGGAAGGAACCCCCGATCAGATATTCGACAACCCGCAGAAGGACCTGACGAGGCGGTTTATACGGAAGCTCAGGGTGCTCGAGCTCAAGGTTGACAGCCCGGACTTCGACTTCGCTGGCGCGGGGACGGAGATAGACAGCTACTGCCTGCAGAACGACGTTTCGCCTAGCGCGAAATACCGCATCAGGCTGGCCTTCGAGGAGCTGACCTGCAACATCTTGAAGCCCGTGCTTGGCAGCACGCCCTTGGTGATCTCGGTAGAGCATTCCGCGGAGAACGACGAAACGGAGATTACCGCACTATATGGCGGCGAAAAGTTCGATCCGGCAAAGAGCGGCGACGGTTTCGCATATAGCGTGCTCGAGAGCACCGTCAAGGACCTTTCGTACCGCTACGATCCGAACGCGGAGCAGACGAACGCGATACGGATCCTCATCTAAAATCGGAGTCGACGAAGAGGTTTGCGGTGATGCAAATGGAGCAGAAACTATTTACAGAAATACGTCCGTTGTATGTGACCACCAAAGAAAGCCCCAATGAGATCAGGCTTCGGATTCGCATGCGCGACCTGATCGATCCCCAGATTTTCCGCCGCGCCGTCGACACCACCATGGAAAGATATCCCTATTTCCTCGTTGAGCTGCAGAGAAGGAACGGCGAGTTCTATTTTGCGGAAAACCATCGCCCTGTCGTGATCACGAATTCGCTTCACGGCGTTGAACTGAATTCGGAAGACTCGAATTTCCACATGATCGCGTTTTGCTGGCAGGACAACTGGATCATCCTGGACGTATTTCACGGTATGACGGATGGAACGGGCGCGTACGAGGTGATGAGAACGCTCCTATACTACTACTGTTCCGAACGATACAACGTCGAGCTGAACGATGAGGGCATCCGCCTGGTCGGAGACGAAATCTCCGAAGAGGAGTGGGCCGATCCAGTGGCCAACAGGACGGACCTACCAACACCCACGCGCAACGAAATGCCCAATGCCCTGAACCCCGTTGCCGCGGCCGGCCTCGAGGAAGACCGACAGCAAACCGCATATAGCATCGCCATCTCCGAATCGGAATTCATGAGATTCACCCTCGATAATGACGGAAGCCCTGGAACGATGGTCGCCCTCCTGCTCAGCCGAGCTATCGCGAAGCTGTTCCCGGAGGCAGAAGACGCCATTCGCATAGCTCTTTGCGTGAATCAGAGGAAGGCGCTTGGCACGCCATTGGCGCATCAGAGTCTGGTGGGCGGAGTGATGCTGGAATACAAGGACGGGATGCGCGATTGGCCCCTCGGCAGGCAGGGCACGATTTACCGGGGGATGGTCTTTGCCCAGACCGAGGAGGAGACCGTGCTGGCAGGAGCGGCCTCTAACGCCGGAATGGTTCAGATGATCCTCTCGAAGGAAAGCGACGCCGAGCGGCTCGAAGTGATAGCCGCCATCAACGAGATGACGAAGAAACTCATCACGGCCACCGTAAGCTATGTCGGAAAGGCGAACTACAAGGAGGCCGAGCAGTATATCCGCGATTTCAGGTCGTGGACGTCCTCTGCGTCCAACGGCCTGCTTGTCGAGATCGCAGCAGTGAACGGGCGGTTCGTGATCGATTTCCTGCAGAAGTTCTCGAGCCCCCTCTATGTGAACGCCTTCCTGAAGGAGCTCGAGGACAACGGGATCGTGTACGACCTCCAGGATGTGCAGGAATTGGACCTTCCGAACATCAAGCTTCCCTGGACAGAGTAACGAGCTCGACCCCTAGGGCAACAAACATGGAGCCCCGACCCTTATTCTGCTAGCAGCTCTTCCAGGGTCTCGAACAGCAAATCGGGCTCGACCGGCTTTGACAGGTGGGCGTTCAGCCCAGCTTGCATGCTGCGTTGCACGTCCTCGTCGAATGCGTTGGCCGTGAGCGCGATGATCGGGATGGTCTTGGCGTCCGCCTGGTCCGTTGCCCTGATGATCCGCGTCGCTTCCAAGCCGTCCATCTCCGGCATGCGCATGTCCATCAGGATGGCGTCGTAGTAGCCCGGCTCGTGACCTTGGTACATCTCCACGGCGATTTTGCCGTTTTCCGCGTGGTCCACGTCCATTTCCCGCATAGACAGCACCATCATCATGATCTCCGCGTTGATGGCGACGTCCTCGGCAAGCAGTACGCGACGGCCCTTCAGATCAACCGTGCGCCGGACCAGGTCTGAGTTCTTCTTGCGGAACGCCGCGCGGAACTCGTCCATGACCGTGCCGGCGAACAGGGGCTTCGCGGCAAAGGTGTCGACTCCGGCCTCGCGCGCTTCCCCTTCGATGTCTTCCCAGCTATAGGAAGTGAGGATGATGATGGGCGTGTTGTCGCCCACGATCGCGCGAATCCGCCTGGTCGTTTCCACCCCGTCCATCCCCGGCATCTTCCAGTCCACGAGGATCAGGTTGAAGTCCTCCCGGCGGGTATGGCGTATCCTCACCAGCTCCACCGCCTCTTCGCCGGAAAGGACGGTCTCGCACGTGATTCCCAAATGGCTCAAAACGAGTTGCGCATGGTTGCATGCGATGCGGTCGTCGTCGATGACCAGCACGCTCATGTCGTGTGGGTGCAGCTCGAATTCATCCGCCTCGCCCGTATCGCGGTTGGCTTGCGTCAAGGTGATGGTCACGACGAACGTCGTCCCTACGCCCTTTTCGCTCTCCACTTCGATCTGCCCGTTCATCAGCTCGACGATGCTCTTCGTGATGGGCATGCCCAGTCCCGTGCTGCCGAATTTGTTTGTCGAGGATGAGTCTTCCTGGCTGAACGCATCGAAGATGCGGGGCAGGAACTCCTCGCTCATGCCGATCCCGGTGTCGCTGATAGTGAAGCGCAGCGTTGCTTGGCGGTTCAGCCTCTTCACGTCTTCGATGGTGAAGCTGACCGCGCCGCCTTCCGGCGTGAACTTGACCGCGTTGCCGAGTATGTTGATCAGCACCTGGCGAAGCTTCATGGCGTCGCCGATGTAGTAGTCCTCGATCGTTCCGATGGTCCGGCAGTCGTACTTCAGCCCCTTGTCGTTGCATTGGCCGCTGACTATCGTGTTGATCTGCTCCAGCATCTTCGCGAACGAGAACTCCTCGCTCTTGATCGTCATGCGCCCCGACTCGATGCGGCTCATATCCAGTATGTCGTTGATGATGCCCAGCAGATGATGGGCAGATACCCCTATCCTCTCAAGGTACTCCCGCGTTTGCTCCGAAATCGTCGGGTCGTTCAGGGCGATGTTGTTCAGGCCGATGATGGCGTTCATCGGCGTCCTGATCTCGTGGCTCATATTGGAGAGGAACGCCGTCTTGGCCTTGTTGGCCTGGTTCGCCTCCTCCAGGGCCGCGTTCAGCGATTCCTGCTGATGCGCCAGCTTGGCCAGCATGTCTTTTCGCTCGGTGATGTCCAAGAACACGCCCACATAGGTGATCGGCGAGCCGTCCGCCCTGCGCGTGGGCTTTCCGACCGCACGGAACCAACGGTAGCCCGCGTTCTTTGTGAGCAGCCGATATTCGACGTCGTAGGTCTTCTTGCCGGTATAGTCGGCAATCGTCTCGTTGAACTCCCTGAGGATGCGTTCTTTGTCTTCCGGGTGCAGCAGGTCGGACCAGGATTCCAGCACGTCGGGGAAGTCGTTCGCATCACGGTAGCCCAGCATTCGACGAAACTCGTCGCTCCAGTTCACACGCGTCATGGCCCCGGATTCGTCGAAGTCCATGGTCCATTTGCCGGAACCGAGCATCGCGTGGATCGTGTCCAGGGATGCCGCCTCGTTCTGGAGCTGCGCGTAGAGTGCGTCACGCTCCTTCATTTCGGTGGTGTGCTCCATGAGTTGCCCCTTCTCATTGTTCTATGTAATATCGTAGTGCCTGGTCAGGATTCTCGCTAGAGTCGATAGCAAAAAAGGTCTATCACAGGCGTGGACGACCTCGTTTTGCGGGTGTGGCGACCACGCGATTACCGCAACCCTGCCTGGTTGCACTGGTCGCCTCACCGGTCCCTTTGCCTCCTAAGACCATATGCAACCAGTAGGCGCTCGTCATCTCCGAGCAGAAGTAGGCGGAGCCGATCGCGTTCACGGTGAAGCCGAACTTGGCCCATTCGACGGCCAGGGAAACACCAACACATTTTGCCCAATAGCCGACATGAGCTTCGCCAGGACTACAAAAATCGGGCTGTGCTATCCGCGCAGCCCGATTTCCTTCTTCAACAATGAAGGCGATTTCCAAAGAGCACTTACAACTCGATGCGGCCAAACTTACCCAGAAGCTCCGCCGCGGCCACATGCGCCTCGCAGATGCAGTACTTCCAGCCCTCAGCTTTGCGCGCCTTTGCGCCTGCAAGCATGCCAGCGGCGGCCTCCGCGCCCATGATGTCAGCCGCAGGGCCTTCGGCGAACGCAATGACGTCGTCTATGCCGACCATGCGGCCCTCCAGGAAATCGAGCAGGTCGTTGGTTGCAGCCTCAACCGCGGCATCGCTGTCATCCGCGGCAACAGCATCCTTCCAAGCCTGCGCCGCCTCCTTGGTCTCCTGCTTGCTCGTATCCGCCACCGCAAGAATGCCAGCGCGCTCCGCTACGAAATCGAACAGTTCTTTCTCCATGACGTGCCTCCTTAGCTCAAGAGCATGCACGGCAATCGATCGCCGTGCATCCATGGCACATTATAATGCCCAGAGCCATGCAGGAGGGCGCGTCGGGAACAAGGTAGATAGCCGCATCGTTGAGCCCGGCAGAGCTATCGCATCCGCATCACCCGCGGCTCGGGTATACTGCTACGCGGCCGATGTTGGCGAAAGCGAGTGCGGGAGGCGAGATGACGGCAACGGAAAAGTCATGCGTGAACTGCGGAAAGTATCACTGCGACCACCTGGACAGCGATTGGCCCGATTTCTGCATGACGACGAACAACCCCCAGGAGTTCTTCGACGAGGCACTGGAGGAGTACCGCAACGACCCGATGACGCGCAAGATGTTCAGAGCTGCCGCCGAATGCGAGGGACTGTACTACGGCGCGCTGACGCGCGTGGAGGAAGTCGCGCTGTTCGCGCAGAAGATCGGCGCGAAGCGAATCGGCATCGCTACATGCATGGGCCTTCGCCGCGAAACGCAGCTGTTCTCGAAGGTCCTCAAGGCGAAGGGGTTCGAGAGCGTGTGCGCCGTCGTGTGCAAGGTGGGCGGGATCGACAAGACCAGCGTCGGGATACCCGAGGACGTCAAGGTGCACCCGGGCTGCCATGAGTCCCTGTGCAACCCAATCGTTCAGGCGAAGATACTCAACGCCCGGCAAACCGACCTGAACGTAATCGTCGGCTTGTGCGTCGGCCACGACACGCTGTTCATAAAGCATTCCGAAGCACCCGTGACGTACCTCATCGTCAAGGACCGGGTGCTCGCCCACAACCCCGCAGGCGCGCTCTACCAGCACGGCATGTACTACCGCCGCATCATGGAGCCGGGATTCCCGCCCGAAAGGGAACGTGCGGGACGGGACGACCTCTAAAGAGGCGCCGAACCGAACGCCTTGCTGACGAGCCGGCGGGCGCGTTGCGCTCACCGGCTCGCAGAGCGCCGCGCGACGGCGCAAAATCGATTACCTGCAGCCTAGCTGACGGCTACTCCTCTTCCGCCTTCCTCCGCTCGTTTGCCACGCGACGTGCGGAGTATGCGGCCAGGGCAGTGCCTGCCACGACCGCAGCCGAAAGCACGCCGCCCAAGCCACCGAGCGGGTCGCCCGTCTTGGCGGTCGAAGAAGCGGCCGCCTTCGAGGTCGGCTTCGTCGACGCCGGATCCGAGCCCGAGCTCGGCGTTGGATCGACGGGGTCGTCGGGGTCGTCGGTCGAACCTACGATGACGTTCGCCACGTGGAACACGTCGTTGCCGTACTCCAGGCGGCTGTAATCGTCGCCGGCCTCGATATAGCCCGGTGTGGCCGAGTTATCGAGGTCATCGTCATCCGCGCTTTGCGCCGAGATGCTCGTAGCGCCCCCGGCTGCTGCGCCCGAAACGGCCGCGCTCGAAGTAAGCGCATACTCGTCGACATCGGTCGTGTCGCCATACGCTTCGTCGTGGTAGTACACCGTTGCGTACTTGCCCTCCTGCGGCACCGAGTACACGTCCGCCATTCCGTAATCGATTTGCATGTAGTCGGGGCTGCCGCCTTCGCCGGAGTCTCCCTCGCCCACGAGCAGCAAGACGCTCGTTCCGGCCACCATCTCCACCGGATACGTCACCTTCACGAGCGTGCCGGGATCGTCGAGCACGTCGTAATCGACGAGCTCCGGGTCCGTTTTCCCGAAGGTGTAGCGGGCACAGATATACTCGCCAACTTGGGGAACCGCCGAAATTCCATCCCGAATCGCAAGCTCGAAATCCTGTATGCCATTCAAATCGAGGACGAGCTTCTTGCTGTCCGACGGCGCCGATTTCACCGTGCCCGTAACGAGATAGGTGTCCTCTTCCAGATCGGAATAGTCGATGTCGGTCACGATATAGCAGTAGTCGATATCGCCCTCGAAGTCCTCTTCGAGGGTATACGTTATAGCCAGGTTCGCGAAGCCCTCCGCCAGCTTCTCAACGCCGGGAGTGCCCGCAGGCACCTCCATGACGCTCGTCTCGAGCGAATCCATGTCGCGTACCGCAATCAGATAGGACCCATCATCTAGCTTGATGAAGTCCTCAATCGCCATGTTCGAGGTAACGTAGCTCTCATCACCGTCATCGGCGTAGGCGACGTCTGCAGCGTGGAGCCAGTTGGTCGACGAGGATTGCGAAGCCACCTTCGAGTTCTGGCCGCTCAGGCCCGCTGCGAAGAACGCGCGCACCGTGGCGACCTGGTTCATGACCGCGTCGTTTTCCGAGCGCAAGCTTCCCCTGAGGTCGATGTTGAACTCCTGCAGCATGCCGCGCACCTGGTCGAGGGCGATCACCATGTCGTGGCACCCGTTGCAGCCAATCCGTCCGAGCAAGGTGCTCTGCTTGTTGGCGTCCAGGCTGCTGTAGCTCTCCTCGAGCTTGTTCACGAGGTCGACCAGGCGCCGCTCCCCCGTTTCGTCGGACCAGATGGCAGCAGCCGGGATATCCGCCGGGATGACCTTGGACTGTGCCGTGTTGTACTCGCCCGAGTAGAACAGGTGGGCGCCGCGCTGCCAGGCGCTGTAGTCGATTGCCGCATTGAGCGCCGCCTTGTGCTTGTCCGCCAGCCCTGCCTTGCGGTACGCCCGCTTCATCGCGCGGATGGGGTCGATCACATACGTGGGCGTATGCAGGCTGCGCCGGCCGGCGTCGCAGACATAGGATTGGCCGTCGGTGGTGAGGTACGTGGACATGACCTCTTTGTCGACCCAGTTCCGCACGACGTCGTCCCATGGGGTGTCGCGGTACATGTAGTCGAGCAGCTTGGTGATGCAGTCGATGGTCTCGTTCATGCCGAGCGTGTTGAACTTCGTATGCGCATTGGCGAGAGGGGTCCCCATCCCTTCGGCAACCACGTTCGCGAGCTTTTCGGTGCCTACGTAGTCGCCAACACCCCGCGTGAGCGCTTCGCGCCAATTGACTCCGGAGTTCTTCGAATCCGAGACGGCGTAGCGGTCGAACGGGATGTGGTAACCGAACATCGGCTTCTTGGTCCCGTTCTGCCTCTTGTAGTTGCTGAACGCGAGGATCGAGTTCTTGGGAACTCCGCCGCCTTCGTGATACGTGCGGCAGGTGTGGGCGGGGCACCAGAAATCCTCCATCGTATGGCACATCATGCCGAGCGCGCGCAAGCGCATCCTGCGGCGCGGCAGCTTCCTCGACGCCTCCTCCGAGCTCACCTTCAGCGATACGCACATACCGTGCTCGCTCTCGTCGAGCTGCTCGTAGGTGTCGATGAAACCCTTGAATATCTTCTCGGCCTGCTCTTGCGTGACGTCTTTCGTCGCCGTCACCTGGCCCGTGCGCGCGTACTCGTAGGCAACGCCGAGCCATTGCAGCGCAAATTTCTTGACCTCGGCTTGCTTGAGGTGGCTCGAATGATCCGCCGTCGACGACAGCATGCCGTGGATGAAATTGTTGCGGTCGTTCATCGTGAACTGCACGAGCGCGTCGAGGCCGATCCCGTTCTGCGCGTTCGTCTCCACCAGGTGCTGGCCCACGTCCCAGGCGCCTTCGTAGTAGTTGTTACCCGAGAACTTCGGAACGGAATCGGCCTTGAGGCACGAGTAGCCGAAGTCCACCAGCGTGTCCGCAGCCGCATCGTTCCAGAACGAGCCGATGCGCAGGTAGGCGAGGTTCTCGCGGAAAAGGCGCGCCTGGAGGTCCGCGTCGTCCGTGAACGCTGCACCCGTGCTTCTCTCCACGGTATCTCCCGCGATCGTCGCGGATTTCCTATCGGCCGCAAGCGTTCCCGCCCAGGGACTCAGAAAAGACTTCTGCTCAGCATCGTCCTTGCGCATACGCAGCACGCGCGCATAGGAAATCTGAACGAGGTCCTCGTGCACGCAGTCGCCCATGCCGATCTCCTTGAGGATGGGCGAGGTCGCGTTCGTCCACGAGCTCCACGCAAACGCCTCCTCGGCCGGATGCATTATCGCGGCCATGCCCAAAAGCGCGCCGGCGCTGAGCATGCTGCGACGCGACAGGTTCCACCCGCGCGCACTCTCCGCCAACCAATTCGAATTACCGCCGTTATCGCGGCATTGCGAAGCATCCATCGTAACCTCTCCTCAAACCGGAGCCCCGTGCGCAAGAAAACGCCTATTCAGAAGGCAAAACCCTCTATGCGTATAGTACGCGATATCGTGTGATTATATCTTGGCAATCGCCGCAGTCGACCCATTGAAATCCATTGGTTGATTGAGCCGCTTGACGCACCCCGCACTGAGCTGACATGCCAAAGCAGCCAGCAGTCTGCCCACTTTAACCGCGTAAAAAGCCACGAGGCGACACCTGTCTGGAATCGCCTCGCGACAATTTGGGGAAGGAAAGCGCTTCGCGGGGCGCCATGCCCGACGAACGCGCCTATCCTTAGATGATCCTGGTGCTGTAACTCGGGTCGATGTCGCTGAATTCGCTGGGCGGATTGGCAGGAATGGGGTCGCCACAGAAGGAGCAAACGCCTTTCGCCAGATCATCGGAGTCTACGGGCATGCCACATGTCTCGCAAGTTACCATATCGTCACTGCTATTCTTTTTCACCGGGCTTGGTCTGAAGCACATGATGACTCCTTATCGCCTGTATTTCCTTGACATTTAATAATACGCAACGCCGGCGAAACCATTTCACTTTTGCCAGCATTTTTATTCTCGACTTCAATTGCCGAATCCGCTGGGACGCGACACGACCGCTTAGCGTAGAATAGCCAGAGGGGAAACCCGAACCTAGCAACCGAGGATAGGAGAAGATCATGTTGAACAAGAAGATGGTTGCCATCATCGCAGCCGGCGCTCTGGCAGCATGCCTGGGCCTGGCAGCATGCGGCGGCTCCGCCTCGAGCAGCGCCGCTTCGTCATCTGCGGCGTCGAGCTCCGCAGCGAGCGCAGCGACGACTACGAGCAGCGCGGCTGCCTCTAGCGCGGCCCCCGCGAGCTCCACGGCCGCATCGCAGAGCGCCTCGGCCGCAGCGCCCAGCGCCTCTGCCGCAACGCCCAGCGCATCGGCATCGGCTTCAGCCGCCTACATCGGCGAGGAAGCCGCCAAGGACATCGCCCTCAAGGATGCCGGCTTCTCCGCGGGTGACGTCACCGAGCTCAAGGCCGAACTCGACCTCGACGACGCGGTCGTGCACTACGACGTCGACTTCAAGCAGGGCGGCAAGGAGTACGACTACGACATCGACGCAACGACCGGAGCCATCATTCAGGCCAAGTCGGAAATAGATGATTAATTTCGCGAAGAGCAGCAAGGGCAAGCAGGCCATATAAGGATTGTCATACGAGAGGCGGGCTCCTTAACGGGGCCCGCCTCTCGTGTATGCTGGCGCCTGTCTTGCGGTGGCTCCATGGCGGTAAAGGGCACGCCAGCGCTATCCGGGCGGAACCGCTACCACTTTTTGACGATGGTCACGATGTTCCTTCCGCCCGAACGCTCGTAGCGCATCTCGTCCGTACACCTCTTCGCCATGAGGATGCCCAGGCCGCCGATGGGAACTTCCTCGATGTCATCGGGCGTCACCGCATCGGGCTTGGCAAGCGGGTTGTAGGGGATGCCCTCGTCCACGATGTCGACGACGACCGAGGGCGGCTCGGCGCTGTACGTGCGAAGGATGCGAACAATGCCCGGGTTCTCGGGCGTTGCGTCTGGGTATGCGTAATGGCATACGTTCACGAATAGTTCCTCCACGGCGATGTCTAGCTGGCTCTGCACGCGCTTCGGGCACAGACGACGATCGAGCTCGCTATGGATGTAGTCGTTCACGCGCGGCAAGTTCTCGACGGCCGCGGGCACCTTGAGCACAGCCGTCAACTCGGGCGGCACGCCCACTTCGAGCGCCAATATGGTGATATCGTCAGATTGTTCCGCGCCCTCCGCCCACCTGGCGACCTCGTGGCGCAGACCGTCCACGAGCATGTAGGGATGCTCGGCGAACTGCCCGTCGGCGAACGCCTTCAAGCGCTCTTCCCCGAAGAGCTCGCCACTCACGCTCATGGCCTCGGTCACTCCGTCGGTGTAGAGCAGGAACTGATCGCCGATCGAGCACTCGACGGAATAGGTGTCGTAGGGCAGCCCATCGAACAAGCCGAGCGGCAACCCCGACTTCTCGGTGAGCCAGCGCCAGCCGCTATCGCCCTGCCACAGCAGCGGCGGGTTATGGCCGGCGTTGACGAAATCGACATGGTTGGTGGGATAGTCGAGCACACCCGCCCAGAGCGTCACGAACATCCCCCCTTCGTTGCCCTCGCAGAGCTGCCGGTTGGTATTCTCCACGGCTTCCCCAACTTCAACGCCGGCCTTGAGGTAGTCGCGCAGCTGCGTCATGGATTTCATCATGAACAGCGCCGCGGGCACGCCCTTGCCGCTCACGTCGGCGATTATGAACCCGAGCTTGCCGGATGCGGCGTCGCAGTCATCGCCGATAAGGAAGAAGTCGTAGAAGTCACCGCCCACCTCGCGCGCTGCGTTCATCGATGCGAACACGTCGAACCTGCGGATGTCGGGGAACGGCGGGAACACGCTCGGCAATGCCGACGTCTGGATGGCCTTGGCGGCTGCCAGCTCGGCGTCCATACGGCTCTCGGCTTCGGCAATCCACCCCTTCAACGTGCCCACCGTCTCGTTCACGCCGTTGGCGAGCGATGCGAACTCACGCGGGTTGCGCGTATCCACCGTCGCATTCAGGTTGCCTTCCGTAATGCGCGCCAGCACGCCGTTCGTCTCGTCGATGCGTCGCGCAATCACGCGATCGAGCAGCAAGAAAACCATTGCAAACACGGCGGCGAGCAACAGGAACACAGACAACGCCGTCCATAGCATGACGCCGAAGCGCTCGGCAAACACCTGACGTGCAGTCAGCATCACCATGAGGATGGTGCCATTGTCGTCCGAGCTCGCTCGCACGTAAACGATCTCACTTCGGATCCGATCCACTCCCTCTTCGATGAGCGTCGAAACGGATTTCCCATAGTCCTGATCGTAAATCGCCCGCTCGATATTACCTGTGGCCAGGCTCCTCTCCATCGCCGCAATAACATCGTTCGACTCCATGGAGTTCAATACCGTGCCCTTTTCGAATCGGCTATCGTCGCCCGCGAGAACGACGTACCCATCATCGACCTCAATGCCGAGCTCTCGAAGGTTTTCCGCCGATTTCAGAACGAGAATGGAGCCGTCTCCATCCACCGAGTAGCCGTCCAGGATCCCATCCATCGAGTACGTTTCCAGCGCCTTGAGAAGCTCGTCGTCCACCATGGCGGCTTCGACGTGCATGCTGTCGAGGATTGTTACCAAGCTGTCGGTGCGCTTTCCGACGTTCGCGATTTGGCTTTGCAGATAGCTCAATTCGCCGTCCATGCGATCGGCTGCATCGTTCAGCTTGCTCTGCGTAATGGACGCAAACGAGAGTATCGAGACGACCATGAACGCGACGACCACGACAATCGACAAACGCACGGCGAACATGGAACGTAAACCGTAATCGAATTTGCCGGTTTTGGCTTTGGAGGCCACGATGTTGGCCACAATGCAGAAGAGCGACATGAGAGCAGCATCGCCCCAGGCTTGAAGGCCCAAATGCCCCATGCGCAAGATCATGCTCGACAGTTTCTCGTTCGTCAACTGGGAGGTTTGTTCGTACGAAAGGTGCTGCGCGCGGCTGGCGAGGTCGTACACCATGGAAATAATCGCGTTAACCAGGAAGCCAATGCTGTAGAGCCATGACACGATAACGCATATGATGACGATGTAGATAGAACCCCTCAAGAGAGACGGGTCGTTGCGCAGGGCGAACTTGAACAAGCAGCCCAGTATCCAGCCCGTCACGCCAAGCATTACCACCGATGTGAGAGGCGTGACGAACGTAAGCTCGTAGAAATTGAGCGGCATGAAGGTCGCATGTACCAGGAGCATCGCTCCCGCGAACGCGCCCATGCACAGGCCCACGAGCGGGCCGAGCAGCAACGCCGCGACGGCAACGGGAACCAGCTCCGCAACGAGGTAGGCCGAGTACTCTCCGTTCCAGCCCAATCCCACGAAGCCCAGTTGCGTGAACGCGAAAGCCGCACACGCGACCGCAAGGACCAGAGCGGTTATGCCCTTCGTTATGCGCTTGCAGCCCCTCAACACGCCGCCGCGTCGCTTCGCCTTCCGTTCCTTGCGAACTGGCTTGGTCGTATCCTTCATGCTTCCCCGTCCATCGCTTCGCAATCCATCGTCCGGCCCCGCGTTCCTAGCGGAAGCCCCCGTGCAAGCTGTACGTTATCTCTGCTTTCGCGCCCGCTTGTTCGCATACATTACCTTATCTGCGCGCCGTTCGGTATCGGTAACGAAGCGATCGACGTGCGAGTCGAACACCGCCACGCCGAGCGCAACGTGCACTTCGGCCCATTCGTGCTCGGCAGCCTTGGAAACCTCTTCCTGCATCGCGTCGAACTTGCGCACGAGCTCTTCCCTGTTCACGTAGTCATCGCCCTGGAGAACGACGGCGAACTCGTCCCCGCCGGTCCTGAACACGGGGCTATGCTGGAACACGCGGCAGATTACCTGGGAGGCGGCTTTCAAGTACTCGTCGCCCTTGTCGTGGCCGTACTGGTCGTTCACCTTCTTCAGGTCGTCGCAGTCGAACACGCCTATCGCGAACTCCATCCGCTCGCCGCGGTCCATCTGGCTCTGGAGCCTTTGGATGCAGTCGGCATAGGCTCCCTTGTTCTTCACGGAGGTCAGCGCATCGACGTAGACACGCTGGTTGAGGTCGTCGATATGGTCCCTCACGTGGCTTGCCAGATGCTTGAACGTGCTCGTGAGCCTTCCAACCTCGTCGTCTCCGTCATAGTCCAAGGTGAAGTTGTAATTGCCCTGCTCCACCTGTTCGGCAGCCTGGGTCAGGTCCTCAAGGGGTTTCGTGATGCGCCTGGTGTAATACAGCGTGAACGCGCTCAGAGCAAGGAGCACGACCACCGAAACGCCGACAATGCGCAATATGAGGCCCTGCCAATCGCCGTCCGTCTCCGACACGGGGACCGAGACGGTCAACCGCATCCCGTTGCCCAGCGGCAGCCATGCGCCCTGCTTCTCCACGCCGTTGTAGGCATAGCGCACGAACGTGTTGTCGTCGACCAACCCGGCGGGCGGCTTGGGCTTGTCCTCTTCGGCCAGCTCCGCAACATCGATGCGGGGATGGTAGAACAAGCTCCCCTGCTCATCGGTCAGGAACGCGTACCCGTTGCTGGACAGCCGTATGCTGTCCACCTGCTCGGCCATGGTGGAGTAGTCGATCTCGATGCCCACCACGCCGACGAACTGCTGCTTCCAGTAAACGGGAACGTTGTACGAGATCACGCGCCTGTCGAGGTTGTCGGTGATGTAGGGCGGAAGCCAGACGGGCTTGCCGGTATGCTTGGGCACGGTGAACCACACCAGCTTCGACGTGTCCTCCGTGTCGTAGAGCGTGATGTCGGTCACTTCGTGAGGCACGAAGCCCTCCCTATCGAGGTTCGTGTACCAGAAACCCTTCACGGTGTCGGAAACCGACGGATCGATGCGGTAGTAGTACGTCAGCACGCCGTTCGTCTTGTTCGCGACCTCCTCGAAGTACCTTTCCATATGGGCGACATGGCGCTCCAATTGCCTCGTCTCAAGCCCCTCGAGGTCGCTTTCCGCATAGGCCGAGACCCGCGCGACCGACTTCTGCACGCTCTCGAAGTAGTAGTCGAGGTTCCGCTCCCCCGTCTCGCACAGCAAAAGGAGCATCTGGTCGGACTCGAGGCGCTCGTTGCTCCGAATGAACACCACGCTGAGAAGCGAGACCACGACCACGGCGATCATGACCAGGAAAACCGCCAGCACCGTTATTCGTGTTCGCAATGAATGCATGTGCCCATCACCTTTTACTCAAATGCCTGCAAGCCTGCGGTTCGCCTCATCGTTCGGGCTTCGCGTCCTGCAGGAACGCGCTTTCGAAATCGGTCGCGTGGAGCGGGCGCGAGAAGTAGTAGCCCTGCACCATCCCGCAGCGCAGGTTCCTCAAGACAGCCAGCTGGCCCTCGTTTTCCACGCCTTCGGCGACGACGGGAATCCCCAGGTTCTCCGCAATACCGATGATTAGGGACACCAGCTGGACGTCCTTGTCGCTGTGCTCGATGTTCTGGACGAACGCCCTGTCCATCTTGAGGATGTCGATCGGCATGGAGGACAGCATGTTCAGCGAGGAGAAACCCGAGCCGAAGTCGTCCATCGCCACCTTGTACCCCTTTTTGCGGAGGCTCTCGACAACTCGCACAACCTGATCGGCGTTCTCCGTATAGGCCGATTCGGTCACCTCCAGCTTGATGTCGTTACAGTCAAGCCCGTGACGTGCCAAAATTCCGTCGAGCGTGTCCTCCAGCGACGGGTCGAACACGTCCACCCGCGACAAGTTGACGGAAACGGGAACCAGCACGTCGAATTGGTCTTGCCACCGCACGATGCGCTTCGCCACTTCCTCCCACGCGTACTTGTCGACGTCGCCGATCGCGCCGCTCCGCTCGAACAGGGGAATGAAGTTATCCGGCAAGATCATCCCCAGCTCGGGATGACGCCAGCGGACGAGCGCCTCCGCGCCCACGAGGCGCGGCGGTTCGTGCTCGATGTCGAACACGGGCTGGTAATAGATCTCGAACTCGTACGCGTCGAGCGCGCGGCGTAGGTCGTTGAGCAATAGCTGCTCGCGCATCTCGCGCTCGCCCACCTTCTCGTCGTACACGATCAGATGCTCCTTGTAGTGCCCGCGCGCCATGCTGCACGCAGTGCGCGCATGGTCGAATTGCTGGACGGGCTCGAGGCTCGCCTGCCACGGCATCACGCCCATGCGCAATCGGATGCTCGTGCTCGTCACAAGGCTGTCCAACGTGCCCTGCAACCGTTCGTACACGGCAGGGTAATCCCTCAGGTGCTTGCAGTAGATGTCGAAGCGGTCTGCCCCGAACCTCCCTGCAATTCCCCCGTTCTCGTTCGCCACGGATTGGACCTCGTTGCCAAGCGCGCTCAGCACCTGGTCGCCGAACTCGCGGCCGTTGAGCGCGTTCACGGAATGGAACCGCTCGATGTTCAGCACGATGGCGTCCATCGCCGTGTTCGGGTGGTCCCTATACATCCTATTGGCGTACTGGAAGAAGTAGTTGCGATTGTACAAGCCGGTCAGGGTGTCGATCTCGGTTGCGGCGATGAGGTCTTTCGCCTTCTTTTCCGCACGCATGCTGCGCACCATCAGCGCCAGGATAACCAATGCCAGCACGGCGATGACCGCCACCACCACGGCCAGGTTGTCCGCGATGTAGTCGGCAAAGGTGAGCTTCGCGTCTTCCGAAACGTAGTACGACAGCGCAGAGTTCACGGCCGAATCCGGAACCATGCCGACCACCTTGGCGAGTATGGAGTACAGCTCCGTGTTGCCGTTGGCAACGGCAAAGCAGTACGCCACCCCCACGCCGGTGGTGAGCGCCGTGAGGCGGTACCTCTTGCAGAGCTTGGAAATGTTGTTGTAGCGGTAGCTGCTGACCAGGACGCAATCGGCCACGCCCTCCGAGACGGCTTTCAGGCAGTCTTCCGTGGTGGGGTAATACACCTTCCTCCAATCGGGGAAATGGTCCTGCAGGAAGGCGTCGTAGTTGGGGTTGCCCTCGCTCACGGCCACGATCACATGGTCCCGCTCGGCGAAGATGTTCTGGTCCGTCTGGCGCACCACCGCGTAGACCTCCGTGCTCACCATCGACGGCGTCATGACCACGCCCATCGTCTCGCCGTCGTAGCCGCTGAGGTTGGCGGGGAACACGCAATCGACTTCCCCCTTCTTCATCGCGTCCAGGGCATCGGCCGCCGTGGGATACGCCACCGGTTCGAACCCGATCCGGGCGTTCTCCATGCAATCGGATGCGTACGCCAGGTAGTCCTTCAAAGCGCCCGTCAAAGCACCCGATGCCTTATCCTTCGCGCAGAACGCCAGGTAGTTGTCCTGGTACCCCACTCGGATCTTCCCATGATCGGACAGCCAATCCACCTCGTCGGTCGAAAGGAACGCGTTCGCCCCGATGCTCGTGAAGTACTTCTCGAACATCTCCTGGTTGTAGTAGCGGTTCTCGTCCTGGAGCTTGTTCATCGCGCTCTTGAGATCGTTCAAGAGGTCGGGGCGGTTCTTGTTGACCGCGAAGAAGAAATCCGAAGAGCCCACCTTGCACACCGGAACCGCGCGATCCGGGTTCGTGAACGAGTCAACGGTAACGTATGCGTCCAGCTCTCCGTTCTGGAGCATCCGCAGCGACTCGTCCTCGGTACCGGTAACCTCCACTATCTCCGCCTGAACCCCTTGCCGCTTCATCCAGTCGCTGAAGAAGCCCAGCTGTACGCTGCCCTTGTTCACGCCGACTTTCTTGCCGTTGAGGGTGGAGTAATCCGTGGAGACGATCTGCTGGTTGCCAGGCGCTTTGAACAGATAGTATTCCTCGGTTCCCATGGGGAACGAGGAGAAGAGCATGCTCTGCTCGCGTTCGGGCGTGTAGGACACGTCGCTCATGAGGTCGATCTCGCCCTTTTCCAGCATTTCCAGGAGATCGGACCAGCTTCCGTTGACGTATTCGTAGGTCCAACCCGTGTACGAGGCTATCTTGAGCTGGTACTCGTAGGCGTAGCCAGAGCGACGTCCCGATGGGTCGATGGTGTTGAAGGACGACTCGTACCATCCAACGCGTACGGTCTTGTCGGGGTCGTCCGCATGCGCGATGGACGGCATCGCGAAGACGACGGCCAAGACGAGGCATAGCAGCGCGATCACCGTGCGTTTTGCTCGATGTGTTGTGGCGTGGGGCGCCATTTCCATCCTCCATGCCCGCGCAAGAGCAACGGGCCGTGCATCGCAGTACAGAAGAACCTCTCTATTTTACAATAACCCCAGTTGCGCAGGAGTTATTCGGATTGGGTTTTCAAGGGCGACAGGGCCCAACAGAGCTCGTTCGGTTAGGTATACTGTCATCGTTACACAAACAGAACGACGCTGAGGACCAAAGACCACCGTGACTCCTGCCGAATACGATCAGAACGAGCAACCGCAACAGCTCGACGAAACTCCCCTGCCCAGCGAGCGCGAATACGCGCAACCGAGCACCCAACCGAGCGCTGACCCGGCCCCAAGGCCCCGAGCCAGGCACGCTAACACGCAAGCCGCCCGACATGCGGACTCGCGTACCACCAAGCCGAGGACCAGGCGCAGGCCCGCGTCTGGGCACACGGAGCGCCCCGTGCCCGCATCCGGGTCGAAGAAGCGCTACATCCCCGCCATCGACGGCCTGCGCGCGTTCGCGGTGTTCGCCGTCATCCTCTACCACATGGGCGCCCCGTTCGCTCGCGGCGGCCTTCTGGGCGTGACGGTGTTCTTCGTCATCTCGGGCTACCTCATCACGGGCCTGCTCACGGCCGAATGGGAATCCACGGGAACGATCAACCTGCCCCAGTTCTGGTTCCGCCGCATCCGGCGCCTGTTCCCCGCCATCTTCCTCGTCATCGTGGTAATGGCGGCCGTGTACTCCTTCGCATCGCCCCTGCTCCTCACCAAGATGAGGCCCGACATCATCCCCGGCCTGTTCTGGTTCGAGAACTGGTGGTACATCCTGCGCGACCTCAGCTATTTCGAGGCTGCCGGTGCGCCGAGCCCGTTGACGCACTTCTGGTCGCTCGCCATCGAAGAACAGTTCTACCTCGTTTGGCCCATCCTCCTGCTCACCGCCTACAAGCTGGGCGCCAACAAGAAACTCGTACGGCGCGCCTGCCTGGTACTCGCCGCAATCAGTGCCCTGGCGATGGCCATCATGTACGACCCGGCAGGGGATCCATCGCGCGTGTACTACGGAACCGATACGCGCGCTTTCTCGCTGCTCATCGGTGCATGGCTATCTTTCGCCTGGCCCGGATCCCAGCTCACTGAGGAAGGCACGCGCAATGTGCCGAGCAGGTCTGTGGCCATCCTCGACGGCGTAGGCCTAGCGGCATTCCTGGGAATCATCGCCATGTGCGTCTTCATCAGCGGCTACGCCGACTTCATGTACTACGGCGGCCTGGTGATCTGCAGCATCCTCTCCGCGGTGGTCATCGCCGTGCTCGCCCACCCGCGCAGCCTATTCGCGCGCATCGCGGGGCTCAAGCCATTCGTTTGGATCGGCCAGCGCAGCTACGGTATGTACCTGTGGCACTTCCCCATTATCGTGCTCCTGCAACCGCGCAACGCCACATCCCTGCCATGGTGGATCTACATCATCGAGATCGCGCTCATCATCGGCATCTCGCACCTCTCCTACGAGTTCGTCGAAACGCCCATCCGCAAGAACGGGTTCAAGGCGTTCTTCCAAACGCTCCGCAACCGCATTCCCGCAGCCGCTGCGGCAGGCCTCGTGACGGTCGTCGCAATCGGCGGCATCATCGTGGTGCCCCCGGTGGCCGAAGGCGGCGTCGCAGCCGACGAGCAGCGCGTGATGAGCGCCACGCTCAAGAAACCGCTCGTCGACGGCGTGTACGACGTCGTCTTCATCGGCGACTCGGTATCGCTCGGCGCGAACGACCAGCTCAACGAGGAGTTCCCGCACGGGCTCATCGACACCGAGGGTAGCCGCCAGATCTCGGCGGCCCTGCCCGTGCTCCAGGACTACATCAACAAAGGCGTGGTGGGCGATACGGTGGTGATCAGCCTGAGCACCAACGGCTATGCCGAACCCGACGAGCTGCAGCAAATCATGGACATGTGCGGACCCGACCGCGATGTGTGGTTCGTGAACATCCGCGTGCCCGACGAGCGCTGCGAACCCAACAACGCCGCCATCCAGGCGCTCGTCGACAAGCACGACAACGCCCACCTCATCGATTGGTACTCCGCCTCGGCCGGCCACGACGACTGGTTCATCGAGGACGGCATCCACCTCACGTGGGATGGCCGCGACGCCTATGCCAAGCTGGTCGTGAACACCATGGGCTACGAGGCGCCCACCGACGCGAACACGAAGTACGACGTGATGCTCATCGGCGACGTCGTAGCGCTCGACGCCATCGACAAGCTGGCCGAGCTGCTGCCCAACGGCGCCCTGGACTGCAGCGACGCGCGCAACTTCAAGGCCGTGCGCACGACGTTCGACAGCTACAACGACAAGGGCGTGATAGGCGACACGCTGGTGCTGTGCCTCGGAAACGAGGGCACCCTGGAGCGCGGCGACGTCGAGAAGCTCATCGCCGACGCAGGCTCCGACCGCAACATCTGGATCATCAACGCGCGCTGCGCCAACCTGTGGTGCGAGCAGAACAACGCGCTGCTGGCCGACATCGCCGCCGCCCACGACAACGTGCACATCATCGATTGGTTCGCGGCGTCACAAGGGCACGACGACTACCTAGCCGAAGACGGCATGAACCTCACCAACGCCGGCATCGACGCCTCCGGCATCGACGCCTACACGCAAACCGTAAAAGACGCCATGGGGCTGTAGCGCGAGCTCGCCCGCGCTTAGGTTGTTCGCGCTTGCCCGCCCCAAGCTTAGCTATTCGCGCTTGCCCGCCCTGGGATGCGGCCATGCGGGCTACGCTCGACGCGTCGTCGCTTCGAGCCAACTTTTTCGCCAAAAGCGGGCGAAAAAGTGGGTCTCTCAGCTCCTTTGGCTTGACCTCGCTACGCCCGCATGGCCGCCAGCCAGGGCTGCTCTTCCTTCTTCGAGAGACTGCCTTTGGCTTAACCTCGCTACGCCCGCCACCGGCCCAACCAGAGCTACTCCCTTCCCTTCGAATGACTCCTTTGGCTTGACCTCGCTACGCCCGCCACCGAGCCAACCAGGGCTACCCC
>CACWWI010000008.1 GCA_902764575.1 uncultured Coriobacteriaceae bacterium | reverse complement strand
ACACCCTTCCCGCACACCAACAAGAGCTACGCTCTTCCGCTTGAAGGTATACGACCGCAATTTTGGTGCAATCGGTAGGTGCTATTTGCAGCAAATCTTCGGTTGTATACCAGTATGCAGGGGAGGTGATAACTGCGACCTGGGGAAATGCGGATTCGTTGGCGCATTTTCTTGGAAAATTGGTATACAACCGCACATTTGCTGCATCTGGCGAGGTGTTTTTGCAGCAAATCTTCGGTTGTATGCGAATGAGGCGGGACGCTGCGATCGTCGACCTGGGGATTTCTTTGCGACGGTGTGAAAAAGGGCCGCACGTTGGGGTGCGGCCCGGGGTTGGGTTGGTGTTGCCTGAGTTACTTGATGATCTTGATGGCGCCGATCAAGGGGAGGTCGTTGGTTTCTCCGTTGTAGGCTTGCACGATGCCGATGATCCATACGACGAACAGGAACAGCAAGCCGAGGAAGCCGATGAGAATGATGCAGAGCAGGCTGCAGATGACCGAGCCGATGGTGATGACGACCACGTTGTTCAGATGATGCGTGACGAACGGGTCGTTCCTATCGCGCACGAGGAGCGCGACTATCAGGCCGATGAGACCCGCCAGGTAAATGAGCATCGCGAGCGCGCGCTGGGTGTCGGTCGGCGCGGCATAGGCGTACGGCTGATACGGCTGCTGGTACTGCTGGTAGGCCTGCTGCTGGTAAGGATCCTGGTATTGCTGCTGATACGGGTCCTGGTAGGCCTGCAGCTGGTTGGGCTGGTATGCGTCGGCAGGCTCGGAAGCGCCACCGGGAAGGGGGACGAAACCCGCGGGCTGCGCAGCCGCTCCGTCCGTTGCGGGTACTGCCTCGGGAACAGGCGTTCCGCATTCCTCGCAAAACTTCAACCCTTCTTTGAGGGGTGCGCCACATGATGAGCAGTTCATTTTGAAACCACCTTCTTCTCCGTTTCTTATCCGATAGGAACAATACTATCCGAAACTCGAGCTGCATGCGCGCACGAAGCACGATTTCGTGCAACCCGTTCGAATGGTCTTGCTACCCCTGCTGGGAGCGCGTTAGTGGACGCTGCAGCTGAGGCAGGGATCGTAGGCGCGGACGAGCTCCTCGATGCGCAAGCGGATCGTCGGCTCATCGACGCCTTCGGCGACGAGCATCTCGGCGAGCTGGCGCATGTCGTCTTCCAAATTGGCCACGTTCTGCGACGTGGGAGTGGCGATCGATGCGTGCACCACGCGGCCATCGTCGTCGAGCTCAAGCTCGTGGAGCACCACGCCGCGCGGGGCCTCGGTGTAGCCCGTCCCCCTGCCGGCGCGCACCTTGAACGGCGCAGGCGCGCTGCTCCCCTCGAACTCGCCGGCTGCAAGGCGACGGCAGAGGATGGCGCACCGTTCGAGCGCGTCCACGATCTCGACCGCCTGCGCGACGTTGTTCAGGAAGGGGTTGCGCTCAGGCGGGCGCAGGCCGGCCTTGGCGGCAGCCACCTTCGCCTGCTTGCACAGCTTGTCCCACGACACGTTGATGCGCGCAAGGGCGCTCGTCATGTAGTTGCGCTGCGCCGAGCGCTCACGCGCGAACAGCGCGCCGGAATGCGGCACGGCGTACTCCTCGATGTGATCGGTCCACTGGTCGGCATCGAAATCGACTCCTGCGTCCACGAAGCGGAGCGTACGCGAATCGCACACCGCGTATTTGTCGGGCGCGTACATGGCCAGCAGGTCGCCCGTGGTCTGCATGGCCGGCACCTCGAAGGAGTTGAACACGTCGACGGTCTGCAGCGCGAACGGGATCATGGCCTCCATGCGCTCGGCGAACGCCAGGTACTCATCGCGCACGATCTCGTGCGTGAAGCCGCCGACCACCGCCGTGATCGGGTGGATGGAACGCCCGCCGACCGCCGTGCACAGCTCGTTTCCCAACTGCTTGAGCGCCAGGGCGCCATCGAAGAGCTCGGGCGCGATCTGCTCGACCGGGAACACGCTCTTCAGACCTAAGAAGTCGGGCGCGGCGAGCACGTACAGGTGCGTGCCGTGGTTCTGCAGGTACGATCCGTACACGAGCAGCTCGCGAAGCGCGTTCGTGCGGTCGGTCACCTCCACGCCGAAGACGCGCTCGATGGCGAGCAGGTCGGTAACCGTGTGGCTTGCCGAGCAGATGCCGCAGATGCGCGACGAGATGTAGGACACCTCGGTGAAGCTGCGCCCCCGCACCATGCTCTCGAACAGGCGGGCGGGCTCGACTACCTCCATCTGGACGGTCTTCACCTCGTCGCCCTCGATGACCACATGGACGTTGCCATGGCCCTCGATGCGCGCGATGTGGTCGACGCTGATGTTTGCCTTCATCTTGCCTCGCTTCGCTCGGAGGGTGCTCGGTGAGCGCCCCTACAGGGTTTCCGAATCGGTGAGTTTCACCTGGTTGAACATCTCGAGCGCCTTGTCGAACGACTCGACGGGCACGCCGTACGTCTCGCACGACAGGCGCGCGGCCTCCAGGTTGGCGGCGGAGGACATGCCCGCGCACCCGTTGCACGGGCGGCCCAGGTTGACGCAGCGCGCACCGCACGCGGCTTGGGTCACCAGGCCCAGGCACAACACGCCCTGCTCGAAGAAGCACTCGGTCTCGTTGCGCTTGCAGTCGGCGCACATCGTGCGCGGTTCGGGCAGGCGGTTCGACCCATAGAGCGCGCGTTGGAGCGCCGCCACGAAATCGTACGGGTCGATAGGACAGCACCGCACTTCCGAATCGACGTCGATAACCGCGCTCACCGGGCGCGGCTCGATCATCTCGCCACACGCATCGGGCGCTTCGCCGTCGTACACGAGGTCGGTCCTCGCGCCAAGGTAATCCGAGGCCATGCCCGTCACGCCGCCGGTGCACGCGCAGGCCCCGATGGCCATGACGTGCGCCGCGTGCGCGCGCAGGAACTTGCACGTTTCCTCGCTCTCGCGCGTGGTGACGGCGCCCTCGATGATGGCCACGTCGAAATCCTCCACCCCGTCCTCGGACGTCACGAGCTGCCAGTAGCGAACGTCGATCTGCCCGAGTATCTCCATGAGATGCTCTTCTGCGTTCGTGATCTGCAGCTGGCAGCCGAAGCAGCTGGCCAGCCCCACCACGACCACGCGGGGAACGCGGGCCTCGGCGTCTGTGATAAGTGAGAATGCGCCCATGCTACATCGACCCCTGAATGTTCTTGGCTTCCCAGTAGTTGAAGACCGGGCCGTCTATGCAGCAGTACTGGTGCCCGATCTGGCAGTGGCCGCACTTGCCCATACCGCACTTCATGTGGCGCTCGAAGTCGAGGTAGATGTGGTCGTAGTCGATGTTCTTCTCGCGCATCACCTGCACGACGAACTTGTACATGACCGGCGGGCCGCACACCACGCCGAACGTGTTCTCGGGGCTGATGTCGAGCCGCTTCATGGGCTCGGTCACGACGCCCACCTCGCCGTCCCACTGGTCGTCCGGATGGTCGACCGTCAGGTACAGCTCGAAGTCGGCCCGGTGCCTCCACATCTCGAACTGGTCGCGGAACATGATGTCGGCAGGCGTGCGCGAGCCGTACACGATGGTCACCTTCCCGAAATCGGACCGGTTGTCGTGGATGTAGTTGATGAGCGACCTCACCGGGGCGATGCCCAGGCCGCCCGCCACGATGAGCACGTCGTTGCCGCGGAACTTGTCGACGGGGAATCCGCGCCCGAACGGGCCGCGGATGCCCACGATATCGCCTGCACGCATGCTGTGAAGCGCGCTCGTCACCGTGCCGGCGCGGCGGATGCACAGCTCAACGAAGCCCTGCTTGGTCGGCGAGCTCGTGATGGAGATGGGAGCCTCGCCCACCCCGAACAGCGAGAGCTCGAGGAACTGGCCGGGCTCGTGCACGAACGCCTCGCGCACGCGCTCGTCGATGAAGCGCATCTCGACCAGCTTCTCGTGCGAGGTGAGGTCGCGCATGGACGTGATGCGCGCCGGCCAGGGGCGGTACGCGTTGCCCAGGAGCATCTCCTTGCCCGACATGAACTCGGGCGCGGCGCGCAGCGCATCGACCTCGATCGTGCCGACTGGCATGTTACTTTGCATGGTCGGCCCCCTTCCGCTTGAAGAACCGCAGCACCTCGATGGGATTGATGCCCGTCTTGCATGCCGCCACGCAGCGGCCGCATCCCACGCAGAGCATGCGGTCGTGGTTGACCATGAAGCCGTTGAGCTTGTGGTACATGCGGTGCCGCACGCGCTCGCGCCCGGTCGGGCGGAAGTTGTAGCCGCCGGCCACCGCAGCGAAATTGGGGCTCGTGCACGCATCCCACGTGCGCTGGCGCTCGCCGGTCTTGCCGTCGGGTGCCAGCACGTCGCGTATGTCGAAGCAGAAGCAGGTGGGACACACGCTCGCGCAGGCCGAGCACGACAGGCACCTGCCGCCGAGCTCCTCCCAGAACGGGTCGGAATGGAACACGTCCATCAGCATGGCGACGTCTTGCACGTCGGGAATGTCCTTGTTGAACGCGGACTGGCGGGTGCGCGTGGCCTGGCGGAACGCGATACGGTCCTCGTCGGTCGCCTCGGAGATCTCGCACGCGGCCTCGAGGATGTTCGTGGCTTCCACGTTGGACATGCTCACGAGGTACTTGTCGCCGATGTCGTGGAGGAACAGGTCGTACCCGAACTGTGCCTCGTCGGCGCCCCACAGATGACAGAAGCATTTGTCGTTGGGCGTGCAGCTGATGCCCACGACGAGCGTCGCATCGCGGTGCGCTTTGTAATAGGGGTCGACGTACTTCCCCCCTATCAACGCGGTGTCCAGTCGGTTCATCGCGTTGATGTCGCATGTGTGCACCCCGAAGATCACGCGCGGCGTGACCTCGTGGACGTAATCCTGCACGAGGTTCATGCGCGCATCGAACTTCATGAGCGTCTCGGTGGGAGGCATGAGGTACTTCTTGGGAGACGACGCCGTCTGCGTGTACCCGATCTCGATATCGTCGGGAGACTCGATTACGTCGAAAACGTATCCCTGCCCGCGCTTGACAGGCGCTACGACCTCGTACGATTCCATGAAAGCACGGACGAGCGCCGGAAGCTCGCGCTTGTCCATGACCCGATAGAGCATGGCGACCCCTCTCTCGTATGACGAACCGCTACGCCAATAAACACTCTACCATCGCCCAGCCCCCACCGCCACCCAAGCTCGGCAATCGGAAGAAGGAACCACCCGCCAAGAAGCACCCATTCCTTCCAGCGAAAGAGCGAAGCCCAAGCGGGGCGCCGGGGACCTCCCCCGCGCGCCCCTCTGAGCGCCGCCTTTTTACCGCGCCCACAAGAAATCGGCCAAGTCCAGTAAGCGCCGTACGGCTTCGATAAGAGGCGAACCCCGCCCGCGTAGTTCGGCCGATTTCAAAGCGCGGTTAAAAGGCGGAGAAAAGCGAAGCGGGGCGCGCGGGGGAGGTCCCCGGCGCCCCGCTTGGGCGGACAGTAGAGGTCAGACGCGCCCTAGCCGAAGAACACCCCAATCTCGCGCGCCGCAGACTCCGTAGAGTCAGAGCCATGGATCACGTTCTCGTCCATGGTAAGACCGAAGTCGCCGCGAATGGTGCCAGGGGCGGCATCGGCGGGGTTCGTGGCGCCCATGAGGGTGCGCACCTTGGCAACCGCGCCCTCGCCGGACACGACCATCTTCACGACCGGGCCGGACGTCACGTAGGTGATGAGGCCGTCGTAGAACGGCTTGCCCTCGTGCTCGGCGTAGTTCGCCTTGGCCTGCTCGGGCGTCACCATCTCGAGGCGCATCTCCTCGATCTTGAGGCCAGCGCGCTCGAAGCGGTTCACGATCTCGCCGATGTGGCCGTTGCGCACACCGTCGGGCTTGATCATCGTGTAAGTCTTTTCAATTGCCATGTTGTTCCTTTCTATCAAAACGCCCTTAGGCGCTCTCGACGCTGGGATGGTACCACTTCACGTCCACGACCTTCCACCCGAGCATGTCGCGAAGCATGGACACCTCGTAGGTGAGCTCGCCGCCCTGGGGCGTCTTGCCCGTAACGTAGACCGTGGAGGAGTTGATGGACTTGTTCACGCCGTCCACCGTGGCCTCGGTTCCCTCGGGGATGAGCGAAGCCATCTTGTTGATTTGGTCGGTGCTCGTGTCCTTGACGTACACCTCGGCAGAGGTGGGGTTCTTGAACAGCTCCTGCGCCACGGCTTCCTGCGTCGGCCAGCCAAAGCCCATCATGAACAGCCCGATGCCTGCAGCAGCCAGCACCAGCAGGAGAATGATGATGACGATGACCACCTTCAGGCCCGTGCTGCGGTGCTTGCGCTCCATCTTGACGACGCCCTTGGACCACTGCTCGAGCTCCTCGTCGGTCGAGTTGAAGAAGCGGTCCTCGTTGCTCTGGGCGTAATCGCCCTGCTTGGCGTACTGGTCAGCGAAATAGTAGTCCTCCGAGACCGCCTGCTCGTCAACGACGTAGTTCTCCTGCTCGGGGGGAGCGATGGTCACCTCGTCGGCGATGACGTCGAGGCCGGACGTGTCGGAGAGCGCGGGCAGGGCCTGCGTGCTATCGGACGTGCCCTGGGCAACCGCCGCGACGGCGCGCTGGTAGTCGACGCTGGCCGAGTCGGACAGGAAGTACGTCTTGTCGGCGATGGCCTTCTCGAAGGCATCGACGGCCTTCTCCATCTGGCCGCTGGCAACGTACGCCTGGCCCAGGCTCGCATACATCTTGTTGCGCGTCTCGTTGCTCATGTCGAACTGCAGCGCGCTCTCGTAGGACGCGACCGCATCGGCGGGACGGTTGAGGGCCATGAAGCACACGCCCAGGTTGAGCAATGCCTTCGTGGGATCGGGGTTGGCCTCGTCGAGGGCCGCCTCGCGGAACGCCACGCCGGCCTCGGCCGACTTCCCCTGCTTCATGAGCGCATTGCCCATGCCCGTGTAGGCCTTGTAGGGCGTGGGGTAGTTGCGATCCGACACCGCGATCTCGAAGTGCTTCACCGCGTTGCCCCAGTCGCGCAGGGCCGCGTAGGCCATGCCCATGTTGCAGTTGACCGTCCCCACGGCATCGTAAGCCGAGTCGGCGGCAGCCCGCGTGTAGGCCTCGATGGCCTCATAGTAGCTCTTGAGCTTCGTCAGGCAGTTGCCCACCTGATGGTAGATGAGTCCAACCTCGCCGGGCTCGGGAGGATTCTCCGCATCCTGTAGGCAGCGCGAGTACAGGTCGAGCGCCCTGTTGTAGTCGAGCGCGATCGCCGCCACCTTTGCTTGCTGGAATAATTCGTTATTCATAAGATCCTTCTTACGATGAGACAGGCATCTTGCACCTTGCGTCAGATGCTAGCTTGCAACGTTCTCGATCTCGATCTTCTCGATAACATCGCCGGCACGCAGCTTGCCGATGACGTCGAGGCCCTCCAGCGTGTCGCCGAACACCGTGTAATCGGAGTCGAGGAACGGCTGCGGGCCGAGGCAGAAGTAGAACTGCGAACCTGCGGAATCGGGAGCAGACGACCGGGCCATGGCCAGCGTGCCGTCGTTGTGCTCGTTATGCGGGTTGGTGCGCCACTCGCCCTTGATCTGATACCCGGGGCCACCGGTGCCCGGCTGGCCCTGCGGGCCGCGCTCGCCGCGGGCAACCTGCTCGGGCGTCATGTCGCGCGTGTTGGGGCAGCCACCCTGAATGACAAAGCCCGGAACATAGCGGTGGAACTTGAGGCCGTTGTAGAAGCCCTTGTTCGCAAGCTCGACGAAGTTGCCCACATGGATGGGCGCGTCCTCGCCGTGCAGCTGCACGCGAATGGTGCCCTGGGACGTGGTGAGCACAGCCACCTCGTTGCCCGTGGGCTTGTATTCCGGAGTGTAGAGTCCTGTCACGTTTGTTCTCCTTTTCATAGGCTCGAACACATATGCGACAAAATTCTATCAGCGTTGACCTGCGCTTGGTGAAAAATCTTTCAATTTTCACCGTCTGTCCTCCTCCACTAGAAGAAATGCCCCGACGCCAGCCGCTAGCTCGGCAGATGGGCGCCCTGCGGAGTTGCAGGAGATATATATACGGGTTCCTTACGGGACTTCGCGTTTCGTGTGGGTATTCGTCGGGTTCTGCTTTTTTGGGGCTATACTGGGGAAACAGTTTTTTGGAAATGGAAGGGGTGTGCGTGCGCGAGATGGATCAGCCGTTGATCACATTCGTCATGCCCTGTTACAACTCGGCAGATTTCATGGCGCGCGGCATCGAATCGGTGCTCGCGGTTACCGAGTGCGCCCCCTACCCTTGCGAGGTCATCCTCATCAACGACGGGTCGAAGGACGACACGAGCGCCATCGCGCACAAGTACGCCAGCCTCTTCGACTACGTTCAGGCGATCGACCAGGACAACGCCAACTGGGGAGGCGTGGTGAACCACGGCATCTCCCTGGCGCGCGGCACGTACTTCAAGGTGATCGACTCCGACGACTACTTCGACGGCCTCGCGCTCTACCGCGTGATAGAGGCGCTCGGACGCACCGTCGAAGCCGGCGAGGCGCCCGACCTGCTCGTCACGAACTACGTGTACGACCACCTGGGCAGCAATTCGCAGCGCGTGATGCAGTACCGCTCGTTCTTCCCGGCCGGGCGCGTTTTCTCATGGCCCGAGATGGGCAAGCCGCTCGGGCAGGACAAGTTCATCATGATCCACGCCGCCTGGTACAAGACGGCCATCCTGCGCGAATCGGGCGTGAAGCTGCCCGAGGGCATCTCCTACACGGACGGGCTGCTGTTGCTGCACCCCATGCCCTATGTGAAAACGCTGTACTACCTGAACATCGAGCCGTACCACTACATCATCGGCCGCGAGGGGCAATCGGTCGAAATCGACGTGGTGAAAAAGCACATCGACGAGCAGCTGACGGTGACGCGCCTTGCCATAGGAGACATCGATTACGCCCCGCTCTACGAGAAGGAACCCAACTGCGCCATGCTCATGACCGGCTACGTATCGTGCATGATGAGCGTGTCGACGCTGCACCTGTTCATGATCAACACGCCCGAATCACTTCAAAAAAACCGCGAATTGTGGGCCTATTTGATTGAAAAGAACCCTACACTGTACGGAAACGTTAAATGGTCCTGGGCAGGGCGCGCCAATCGGCGCACGCGGCTCGGACGGTTTGTTGCGCGGTGCGGATACGCTCTCGCGCAGAGGATATATAAGTTCGCCTAGCTAGATGATTGACTGTTCCTCCCCGGAACGGAATTTCGAGAGGGGATTCATGACCGACGCCCGCAACGAAGAGTTGGACGAGCGTCCTATGCCTGAAACCGGCCCCAGCGGCCCCGCGCAAGCATGCGAAAACGGGGAAACGGCGGCCGAGGACAAGGCACCGGTCGAAAACGCAGCCCCCGCTGCGCAGAACCCCACTCCCGAAAACGCATCCGACAAGAAAGCCGACACCGCGAAGGATTCCGCCCCCGCAGACGCGCCCAAGGAGAGCGCACCCACGCCGGCTGCCCCTGCTGTCGACGACGATGACGATGCGGAGTACGCCGACGCCAGCCACTGGGTGGACCAGATGTCGTCCGACGGCGATGGCGAAGCGCGCTTCGGGTCGCGCATCAACCTCAGCGAGATCAACCTCGCCGCCGTGGCGGAGGACGAGGTCATCCCCGACAAGGGCACCGCTCACTCCATGGGCCGCAAGCTCAACATCGTGCTGTGCGCCGTGGCGTTCGTCGTATTGTTCGGCTACCTGTTCATCGCGGGCGAGGGCGAGCAGACCATCAACGCCCTCACGTCGTTCAACTACGCGTTCTTGCTGCTCGCTCTCGTGGGCATCGTCGTCTACTGGCTGCTCGAGTCGCTGAGCATGCAGCTCATCTGCAACGAGCTGTTCCGCGGGTTCTCCTTCATCAAGACGTTCATCGTCACGATAATCGGGCAGTACTTCAACTGCATCACCCCGCTCTCGAGCGGCGGCCAGCCCATGCAGGCCTACTACTACACGCGGTTCGGCCTGCCCATCGAGCACGCCATGCCCATGCTCCTGTGCCGCTTCATCGTGTACCAGCTCACGATGACGATATACGCCATCATCGTGCTCGTGTTGCGCTTCAACTACTTCATGCAGGACATGAGGCCCATCATGTACCTCGTCGCCATCGGCTTCGTGGGAGGCTTCGTGCTCATCGCGATGCTGCTCTCGCTCGCGTTCGCCAAGAGCGCCGTCATCCGCGTGGTCACGTGGGCGATCAACCTGCTCGGCCGCATCGGCATCCTCAAGCAGCCCGAGCACACGCTGGCCAAGGCGGGGAAATCGCTCGAGGACGCCTACTCGGGCATGCGCTTCCTGCTGAAGAGGCCCGCGTTGCTGCTCAAGGTTGCGGGCGTGACGTTCGTGCAGCTCACCGTGTACTTCTCGCTGTCATGGGTCATCTTCGCCGGTTTCGGGCTGGAGCCCAAGTCGCCCGGCATGGACCCGCTGCAGGGCTACCTCACCGTCATCTCCTGCCAGGCGTTCGTGTACCTCATCGCATCGTTCGTCCCGCTGCCCGGCGCCATCGGAGCCTCCGAAGCCAGCTACATCACGTTCTTCAACTACGTGTACGGCGACCCCGCCATCGTGGCGCTCTCCACCTTCATCTGGCGCTTCTTCACGTTCTACCTGCCCATCGTGCTGGGAATGATCCTCACTTTGATGGTGAACAACGAGAACTCGTTCATCGCGAAGTGGCTGCGCAAGGACGACATCCGGATGGCGTTCATCGACCATGACCCTGCTTCGCGGGAGCGCGAGAAAGCCGAGGCGAAGGCCGCCAAGAAGAAGGAAAAGGCAGAGAAAGCGGAGAAATAGTATGCACCTTGCATTCGCAGGGGGGTTCTGCGACAATGTGTTGGCTTTTGACGTCCCCATAGTCTAGAGGTCAGGACGCGGCCCTTTCAAGGCTGAGACACGGGTTCGATTCCCGTTGGGGGCACCACCGAGGACGTGCACGAACCAGCAGGTGGCTGCTGGTTCGTGTTTTTATATGCACTGCGGCACCCAACGCCAACAACAGCACGCCGCATGAGAACGAGGAGACACCTTTGGCAACATTCGACGAACTGGGCCTGTCGGGCAAGGCGCTCGCGGCCGTGAACCGCATGGGCTTCGACAAGGCCACGCCCGTGCAGGAACAGGCGATCCCCCTGGTGCTGGAGGGCCGTGACATCATCGCCGCGGCACAGACCGGCACGGGCAAGACCGCGGCGTTCACGCTGCCCAGCATGGACCGCCTGGCGCACGCCGAAGCAGGCGGTGGCCCGCTCATGCTCGTGGTCACGCCCACGCGCGAGCTCGCGCAGCAGATAGGCGAGGTCGCGGGACAGGTCGCGCTTTCCACGCATCACCACATCACGACGGTCGTCGGCGGGCTATCGTACAAGCCGCAGATCGAGAAGCTCAGGCGCGGCACCGACGTGCTCATCGCCACGCCGGGGCGCCTCATCGACCTCATGGACCAGAAGGCCGTCGACCTCGGCCAGGTGCAGGTGCTCGTGCTCGACGAGGCCGACCGCATGCTCGACATGGGCTTCCTTCCCTCGGTGAAGAAGATCGTGGCTGCCACACCCCAAACGCGCCAGACGCTGCTCTTCTCGGCGACCATCGACAAATCCATCAAGCGCATCGTCAACGACATGCTGCGCGACCCCGCCACGGTGCAGATCGCACGCAAGGGCGATGTGGCCGAAACCGTGGACCAGTACATCATCCGCGTGCCCCAGTCGGTCAAGCCCGCACTCATCCGCGCCGTGCTCGAGGAGAAGGGCGCCGACCGCGTGATCGTGTTCGCCCGCACGCGCGGCCGCGCCGACACGTGCTGCAAGAAGCTGCGCCGGGCCGGTTACGCCGTGGAGTCCATCCACTCGGACCGCAGCCAGAACCAGCGCCGCCGGGCGCTCGACAAGTTCGCGAAGGGCGAGGTGAACATCATCACGGCCACCGACGTGCTCGCACGCGGCATCGACGTCGACCAGGTCGACTACGTGGTCAACTACGACGCCCCCGAGCAGGCCGAGGACTACATCCACCGCATCGGCCGCACAGGCCGCGCGGGCAAGGAGGGCTTCGCAGTGACCTTCGTCACCCCCGAGACCGAAGGCGAGCTGCGCGCCATCGAGAAGCTCGTCAAGCGCTCGATCCCCGAGATGAAGCTCGCGAACTTCGACCTGGCGGCTGCCGAGGCCGAAGCGGCGGAGCGGTCCATTAACGCGCAGTCGAAGCGCGACCCCGAGGTGAACCGCGCGAAGCGTGAGCTCGCCAACAAGGCGGCCAAGAAGGAGCAGGCACGGCAGAACGCCGAGCAGTCCAAGCCCGCCAAGCAGGGGCCGGGGCGCAAGCAGCGCAAGCGCAAGCCCGCCGGTGCCGCGAACGCCCCTGCGCGCAACGCGGCGCAACCGCGGAAGAAGCCCGTCCAGCCCAAGCACGACGTCCAGCCGAAGAGCGACAACCGTCCTGGCCGCGCCCATCGCGCGGAAGTTCAACGCGCCCGCTCCCGCAAGCACAGATAATGCATTAGAATGTGCGCACGAGGAGGGGCTATGGGCGATTCGTTCGACAACCAGGGCGAGAAGAACTACGGCAACGTCGCCGTCCTCATTCCCTGCTACAACGAGGCCTTGACCATCGCCAAGGTGGTCGACGACTTCCACGCCGCGCTCCCGGGCGCCACCGTCTACGTGTACGACAACAACTCCTCCGACGAAACGGCCTCCATCGCCGCCGAGCACGGCGCGACCGTCGTGCGCGAGACGCGCCAGGGCAAGGGCAACGTCGTGCGCCAGATGCTGCGCGACATCGACGCCGACTACTACGTCATGGTCGACGGCGACGACACCTACCCCGCCGAGGCGGCGCCGGCCCTGCTGGCCCCGCTCGCGGACGGCACCGCCGACATGGTGGTGGGCGACCGCCTGTCCAACGGCACCTACGGGGCCGAGAACGACCGCGCCTTCCACGGGTTCGGCAACAACCTCGTGCGCGTGCTCATCAAGTGGATCTACGGATTCGAGTTCTCCGACGTCATGACGGGCTACCGCTCGTTCAACCGCGTGTTCGCCAAGACCATGCCCGTGCTCAGCCCCGGGTTCGAGATCGAGACGGAGCTCTCCATCCACGCCGTCGACAAGGGCTGGCGCATCGTCGAGGTGCCCATCGACTACCGCGACCGTCCCGAGGGCAGCGAGTCCAAGCTCTCCACGTTCTCCGACGGCATGAAGGTGCTGCGCACGATCATGTCGCTGTTCAAGGACTACCGCCCCATGGCGCTGTTCGGCTGGCTCACGCTCATCCTCGTCGTGCTGGGGCTCGCCTTCGGCATCCCCGTGGTCGCGGAGTTCGCCGCAACGGGGCTCGTGCCGCGCCTCCCGACCGCGCTGCTTGCGGTCGCCCTCGTGCTCCTGGGCATGCTCTCGCTCGTGTGCGGCCTCGTGCTCGACACGGTGGTCAAGGGGACGCGGAAGCAGTACGAGCTTCATGTGATCGAGGTGTACGAGCGGTATTGCCGCTAGAATAGGAGAAGAGGGAGCCTGGGGCTAAGGGGCTTCACCAGAGCGTTTTGAGCAACGGCTCCCTCTTTCCGAAATCAATATACCAGATACGACCTGGTATTAATGACTAAATGCAATATCGTTTATCCCGTTGGAATTCTTGTAAGAAACGGCGGTTTTCGTGCCCCAGAGGTCACGGAATCCCATTCCGGGGGCACAAGTCGACACAACTGGTTCGCGATTCCTCCGCAATCCCGGCCAGCCTGCATTCGGCGCACGTCGCCCGGCGGCTATTTCGGCTGGAGGAAGCTCGCGGTTTCCACGTGGAAGGTTTGGGGGAACATGTCGACGGGCACGGCGCGCGCCAGTCGGTAGCCCGCAGCGTCGAAGCGCGCCATGTCGCGCGCCCATGTCGCGGGATCGCAGCTTACGTAGGCCACGCGCTCGGGGCGGGCGGCCGCGATGTCGTCGACCACGCCATCGGCCAAGCCCGCGCGCGGCGGGTCCACCACGAGCGCGTCGAGGTGTCCCAAACCGGAAAGCTCGCGGGCAGCGTCGCCTCCCAGCACCTCGATGTCGACCCCGTTGGCGTCGGCGTTATGGCGCAAATCGCGCACCGACGAGCCCGCCGCCTCCACGGCGACGACGTCGGCGCCCGCCAACGCGAGCGGAACCGAGAACGTCCCGCCGCCCGCGTACAGGTCGGCGACGTACGCGCCATCGACATCACCGAGCCCCTTGAGCACCTCGTCGACGAGGCGTCCCGCCTGCGCGGTGTTCACCTGGAAGAACGAGGGAGCCTGGGTGGCGAATTCCATATCGCCGATGCGCTCGCGCCACTTGCCGCGGCCGTCGAGCACCTCGACGCCCTTGATCTTGCGCGCCTTGCCCGGGTCGGCGAGCACGCGGATGACCCCCGTCGCCTTGCACGCGCTCTGGAGCGTCTTCGCGAACATCGCGCGCGGGAACGCGCCCGGGCGCGTCCAGACGGCCACTTCCAAATCTCCGGTCGCCAGGCTGTGGCGCACTCCTATGCGAAAGATACCGAGGTCCTGGTCGCCTTGGGCGTAGCGAATAGCGCCCCGCAGCGCCTTGGGCGCCTTCTCTATCTGTTTGTGGGCCAGAAGCGACGAATCGGCCTCTACCAGCTCTTCGCTCCCCTCGCGGTGGAACCCCACCGCGAAGTGGCCAGCTGCGTCACGCCCACACCCGATCTCGAGCTTGTTGCGGTAGCCCCATGTGCGCTTGCTCGGCACGCAGGCATCCACCAGTGCCTCGGCCGCTTCCCGCGGCATGTGCGCCGTGTGTACCAGCGCCCCTACGACGTTGGAGCGCTTAGCCTCGAGCTGCGCTTCGTACGCCAGGTGCTGCCAGGGAGCCGTCCCGCACAGCGCGTCGATGGGCGATTTGGGAGGAACGCGGTCAGAAGACGCCTCGACCACCTGCACGACCTTGCCGCGCGCGAACGTCTTCTTGTCCTCGACGAGCTCCACCTCGACGACGTCGCCGGGAGCCGCCTGCGGCACGAACACGGTCTTGCCGTTCGGCAGATGGCCGATTGCATCGGCGCTATACGCCATGCGGTCTATTTCGATGGTGTAGTTCATTCGACCGTTTCCTCTTGGTTGCAGCTGAGACAAATCCCATTGTCCCACCAAAAGTGGATTGCTCAAAGAAACCGCCCTAGAAAAGCAAGCAGGTCAGCGCATATACGCTGACCTGATAATATCTGGCGTCCCCTGCGGGATTCGAACCCACGGCCTTCTGCTCCGGAGGCAGACGCTCTATCCAGCTGAGCTAAGGGGACGTGAGCTAGAAGGCCTTAGGCGGCCAGCGCCTTGCGGGCAATCTCGACGAGCTGCGCGAACGCCTGCGGATCGTTGATCGCCATGTCGGACAGCACCTTGCGGTCCAGCTCCACACCAGCCTTCTTCAGGCCGTTCATGAAGACGGAGTAGGACATGCCGTTCTGGCGGGCGCCGGCGTTGATGCGGGTGATCCAGAGCTTGCGGATCTCGCGCTTCTTGTTGCGGCGATCGCGGTACTGGTACTGCAGCGAGTGCTGCACCTGTTCCTTGGCCTTGGTATACGTGCGCGATTTCGCGCCATAGTAGCCTTTCGCGCGGTCGAGCGTGGTGCGGCGCTTCTTGCGGGCGTTAACGGAACGCTTTACACGTGCCATGTTGATTCTCCTTTGGTTCCACGAAGCCGTATTCCGGGGCTTCGTCAGCTGACATTAACGAAGGCCCAGGTTACGGGCGACGACCCTGCGATCGGCCTCGGCGATCGGCTCTTCCTTGCGGAAGTTGCGCTTACGCTTGGGGCTCTTCTTGGTCAGGATGTGGCTCTTATAGGCCTTGGCACGCATGATCTTGCCAGAACCGGTTACGCGGAAGCGCTTGGCGGAACCGCGATGCGTCTTCATCTTGGGCATTTACTCGTCCTTTCCTTCGTCTTTCGACTCTGCGTCCTTTTTCTTCTTTGCCGATGCCGGCAGCGGCGCGATGAGCATGTGCATGTTGCGCCCCTCCATCTTCGGCGGGCTCTCGATAACCGCCACGTCCTTCAGGTCGTCGGCGAGTTTCTCGAGGATAGACAAACCTTGGTCGGGATGCGACATCTCGCGTCCCCTGAACATGATCGTGATCTTGACCTTGTTACCAGCGTCGAGGAAGCGCAGCACGTGCTTCTTCTTGGTGTTGTAGTCGCCCACGTCGATCTTCGGGCGGAACTTCATTTCCTTGGTCTCGATCTTGCTCTGGTTCTTGCGCGCCTGCTTGGCCTTGATCGCCTGATCGTACTTGTACTTGCCGTAGTCCATAATGCGGCAGACGGGTGGATCGGCGTTCGGAGCGATCTCGACCAGGTCGAGCCCCTCGTCCTCGGCGATGCGGCGGGCCTGCACGGTGGGATAGATGCCCATCTGGTTTCCGTCGTAGCCGATCAGCCTGCATTCGCGCACGGTGATCTGTTCGTTGAGCCTCGGCTCCTGAGCTGCTATCGCGCTCACCTGCTTTCTACATGCCTCCTGCGCTTGCGCGCATCCAATAAAAAACCCGCTTCGAGCGGGCACATGCGATGGAAGGTACGCGCTTGCGCGCGAAACGCTCCTATTCATGAAACCCATCGGCTGCCCGAAGCGCCGAACCAGGTGGAAGGCCAGGCCCTCACTTGATTAGCTCGAACATAATAGCACTCTTGGCACCATCTGCAAGGTATCTCCACGAGTAAGCCGCGGGATGAACGACGCAAAAGGCGAGGCCTGCCCGTTAGCACACTCCCCCGATGAACATGCCGCCCGCAGCTGCGGAATCGAACATGCGCGGAAGCGGCCAGATGTTGGCGCCGGCAGGCGGCGTTACCATAAGCCCGTTAGCCGTCATGTTCCGCGCGACCTCCGCATACGCATCGGAGGCGACCGTCACCCACATCTCCAGCTCCTCGTCGGTAAGCGTGCGCACCTTCCGCGCCGGCGACCCCATGATGAGCGAACGGGGCTCGAACACCTTCCCCTGCGTGACGAGGGACCCCGCGGCAACCAGGCAATCGTTGGCGATAATCACATCGTCCATGATGATGGCGCCCATGCCCACGAGCACGTTGTCCTCGATGGTGCACCCATGAAGGATGGCCCCGTGGCCGATGGTCACGCGGTTTCCGATGGTCATCTTGCTCCCCACGCTCACATGCAGGCACGAGTTCTCCTGAATGCACGTCTGGGCACCGATGTAGATAGGCTCGCAATCCCCCCGAATCTGCGTGCCAGCAAACACCGAAGAATCCGCCCCGATAAACACGCTCCCGCAAATGGTAGCCTGCGGCGAAACCATCACATTAGGAGAAAAGCAAACCTGATGGTAATTAGTAATAGAAGCCCCCATCTTAATCTGCGGCTTAGCCATCACTTCCTCCTTCTGCACAAGATCGTTAGCGCCCGTGCGCGATGGGACCTAACTAGCCCCTCAGCCAGAGCCCGGTCTTTCCTCCGTCTTTCTTAAGCAAACGCACGTCCATGATCTCCATGCCGCGGTCCACGGCCTTGCACATGTCGTACACGGTCAAGCAAGCAACGGACGCCGCCGTAAGCGCTTCCATCTCGATCCCGGTCTTACCCGTCACCCCGCATGTCGTGGTGATATGGATGCCCACGCGCCCGTCCTCGCGCTCGCCCGCCTGCACGGGGTCGCACTCCACCTTTGCCTTCGTGATGTTGAGCGGATGGCACATCGGGATGAGGCTCGACGTCTGCTTGGCCGCCATGACGCCCGCCACGCGCGCGCAGGCGAGCACGTCGCCCTTGGCCGCCTTGCCTTCCACGATGAGGTCGAGCGTCTCCTGGTGCATGGCGATGAAGCCCTCGGCTATCGCGATGCGCTCGGTGTCGGGCTTGGCCGACACGTCGACCATGCGCACGTCGCCCTTGGCGTCGATGTGGGTGAGTTTCTGCTCGTCGGACATTCGCTAACCTCCAATTTGGGACATGTTGCGTTCGGTGCCCACCTTGTCGTGATGGTCGTCGGGTTTCAGGTTCAAGGCCTCGAGGAAGCACTCGTGCACGGCCTCTTCCCCGCCATTGCGCAGGGCGGCACGCACATCGATCTCGCGGTCGCTGAACAGGCAAGGACGCAGCTTGCCGTCGGCCGTCAGGCGCAGGCGGTTGCACTGGCTGCAGAAATGGCGCGAGAGCGGCGAGATGAAGCCCACCGTGCCCTGGGCGCCGGGGAACTGGAAGTAGCGCGCAGGCCCCCAGCCGAGCGGCTTGTCGTCGTCGCTCGTCGACACGAGCTCGGGAAGGCCCTCGGCAACGGCGCGCTCGTTGATGATCTGGAGCAGCTCCTCGCTCGGCACCACGTCCTGCTTGCCCCACCCCGAGCCGTCGGAGCCGGACGAATCGCCCACCGGCATGTACTCGATGAAGCGCACGTGCAGCGGGCGGTCGATGGAGAGCTTCGCGAACGCCAGGTAGTCCTGGTTGAGGCTGCGCACGGTGACCGCGTTGATCTTCACGGGGTTGAAGCCGGCCTCCAATGCAGCGTCGATGCCGTTCAACGTCGATTCCAGCCGGCCGACGCGGGTTATGAACGTGAACTGCTCGGGGTCGAGCGTGTCGAGCGAGATGTTCACGCGCGAGAGCCCGGCCGCCTTCAGGTCGTCGGCCATCTCGGGCAGCAGCACGCCGTTGGTGGTCATGGAAACGTTCTCGACGCCCGGCATGTCGCTCAGCGCCGCCACGAGGTCGACCACGCCCTTGCGCACGAGCGGCTCGCCGCCCGTCAAGCGCACGCTGCGGATGCCGATGCGCGTGGCTACGCGCGCTATAGCCTCGATCTCCTCGATGCGGAGGATCTCGTCGTGGCCCATCGGGCACACGCCCTCCGCGGGCATGCAGTAGATGCACCGGAAATTGCACCGATCGGTGAGCGATATGCGCAAATAGTCGATAACGCGACCGTGGCTATCCTTCATGGCATAGGCCTTTCGTTTGTCTTGAGCGTCAAGTGTACCGCATTATTCATTCTTGGCTAGATATATTCTTGTCCGCGCGCAGATTCGCAGTAGGTCATCGCGACACGACATAGAGGTGCTCGGCGGGAATGTGGATGAGCAGCTCGTCGCCGGGCTCCGGCATCACGACGCCCGGCTCGCGCATGCTCACGCGCCAGAACATGCGCTGGTGCAGGAAATGCACCTCCTGATCGGTCGCACTCACGAGCGGCTCGGCGCGCTCGTCTCGCTCGATGAAGCTCAGCAAGCACATGCGCTCGAAACGCGAATCGCTCACGCGGTCGACGCGCACGCGGTACACGTTGCAACCTGGCTCCTCAACCCGGCGCAGGTTGAACGCGCGCACGCCGATGCCCCGCACGTCGTCGGGAACGCCATCCTGTACGGCGACCTTCACGCCCCATTGCGGGCAGTACACGTGCGTCTCGTTGATCTTTTCGACTTCGACGGCGTTCTTACAGCCCGACAGCTTCAGGCCCGCCATGCTCTTCGGGTCGTTGATGAGCTCGCGGCTGCCGTCCACTTCCATAACGTGGCCGCGCTCGATGACGGCGACGCGGTCGCAGAAGCGCACCGCCTCGTCGATGTCGTGGCTCACGTAGAGGATGGTGCCGTCGAACGCGTCGAACAGGCTGGCAAGGTTCTGCTCGAGCACGCCTTTCAGATGCGCGTCAAGCGCCGAGAACGGCTCGTCGAGCATCAGGATGCCGGGCTGTGCCGCCAGCATGCGAGCCAAGGCGACGCGCTGCTGCTGGCCGCCCGAAAGCTGGGCCGGGTACCGTTTGGCGAACGCCGCCACGTCGAAACGGTGCAGTTCCGCCTGCACGATGGCGTCGCGGTCGGTGCGGGGCATGTCCTTGGGAATGCCCGCGGCCACGTTGTCCTCCACCGTCATGTTCGGGAACAGCATGTAGTTCTGGAACAGGAGCGCCGTCTTGCGCCGCTGGGGTTTCACGTTGATGCCTGCCGCGCTGTCGAAGAACACCTCGCCGTTCACGACGATGCGCCCCTCGTCGGGCGTCTCGATGCCAGCGATCGAGCGCATGGTCAACGACTTCCCGCAACCCGACGCGCCGAGCAGACCGAACACCTCGTCTTCGGCCTCGAACTGCACTTCCAGGTCGAAGGAGGGGAAGTGTTTCGCGATGTCCACGATGAGCGTCATTCCTCAACCGCCCCCTTCCGATAGCGCGTCGTATGCTGCGACCACAGGTTGATGAACATGATCACGATGAAGCTGAAGATTACCAGGACTATCGTCCAGAAGATAGCGATGTCGGTGTTCCCGTTCATCCATTCGAAGTAGATGGCGATGGGAATGGTTCGCGTTATCCCCAGGTAGTTGCCCGCCAGGAACAAGGTCGCGCCGAACTCGCCGAGCGCGCGGGCGAAGGCGAGCACCGTGGATGCGGCGATGGACGACCACGACAATGGCAACATGATCTTGAAGAAGATCCTGCCCTCCGACCAGCCGAGTGTGCGTGCTGCATCGAGCATGTTGGGGTCCAGGTTCTCGAACGCGCCCAGCGCGCCGCGATACATCAGCGGGAACGCCACGATGACGGCTGCGATGACGGTAGCCGGCCAGCTGAAGATGAGCG
>CACWWI010000007.1 GCA_902764575.1 uncultured Coriobacteriaceae bacterium | reverse complement strand
TGTGCGTTTTCTTCCGACAAGAGTCCGTTCTGATAACGACCAGCCGCATAAAGACCCAACAGGTTCACCGGGTGACGGAAGCATAATGGGCTGAACGGGTTTCATCTCGTCCATTGCCACAACGTTTCAAGCCATGCGCCATAGCGCTCGCCAACCCGGCTCTTATTGCGAAGGGCCAGTCTCCTCGACGAGCGACAAATGGCCCGTAACTCGACCTGGATGCGCATCCTGCCCAAATCAAGCCAACAGGGAGCGAGAACAGCGGGGCATTTGGAGTTTACAGATTATAGCCAGCCGTTATTCGCCAAGACGAAAAAGGATTTGTTAGGGTACTATTGCTATAAGGAAATGCCGGATAAGGAGGGTTTCCGATGCGGGATGATTCGTTCATGAACCACACGGAGCAGTCGGATGGCATTTCGCGCCGGACGTTCATCCAAGCTGCAAGCGGCTCCCTTGTCGCGCTGCCGACGCTGGCAGGTGGGCTGGTGCTGGCTCCTCGGCCCGCATACGCAGATGAAACCAACAGCCAGGAGCCTGTCATTCAGGGGTCGGAGTACGTCGTCATCGACGTGGTCTATCCCTACGAAGTGGGCTTCATGGTGGTCGATGTCACCAAAGGCACGGTGAACGATGCCGGCATGGTGAGCTACCCGCCTGTTGAAGGCGCAAAGGTGACGGTGACGTCGCGTTTCAACGGGAACACGGTTACCGGCAAGAACCTGACCGACAAGGACGGGGTCGTGAACATCGACATTCGCCAGTTGGCGGTAGTCGAAAAGGGCGAGGGTGCAAACAACCCCGATCTCTACTATTTCAACGGCTCCATAACCGTGGAGAAAGACGGCTGGCGCAGGTTCCAGACCGCAAAAGTGGCCCTCGAGGGTGGCACGGGCCTGCAGGTGCCCGCTCATCCGATCGATGCGTCTGACAAGCCTTATCCCCTCCTCGTCTCGTTCGACGACTGGGATGCGCTCTATAGCAAGAACGAGTTCCTGATCACCCCCGCGAACACGGAAGACCACACCGTAAACGTGAGCATCCTCGGCCTATCCGACGGCAAGCCGGCCACGATCGAGCTGTGGGTCGATGGCGAGAAAAGCGCTCGCCAAAGCGCTCAGGCGACGTTTCAAACGAATGAGCAGCATCTCGCCACGGCATCGTTTACGCAGCCTTTCCTCAAGAAGGGCGACCCGGCGGCTCTGCCAATCGGAGCCAAGTGCAAGATAGCGGCCAAGCAAGGCGGCGAGACCTACCTGTGGCCGCTCGCCTTCACCACCTCAGAGGGCGTAGTTGACGAGCCCTACGACAAGACAGGGCAGAAACTGAGCCCCTTTAACTCGGTCAGCGGCCAGAATACCGTCAACACGCAAGGCGGCGCCCTCACGACGCAGGCCACCACTGGACTGGACGTGAAATGGCCCAGCAACATCCCCTTGGTTGGCGGCGGCGGCTTGAACTTCTGGACGCCTGAGCTTCCCATCGGCATATACGTGAACCCTTACGGCATGGTGCAGATCACGCTGAAGTCGCCGAGCTGGGGCTACCTCAACGACGGCGGCGCATCAGACCAGAACGGCTGGGGCAAGTACCCGCTCTTGAGCGTCGAAAAGCAGTGGGACAAGAAGGTGAAGACGCTCAAGACCATGGCCGACAAGACCGCCAACCTCGTGTCAAAACCAGGAGCCGTACAGCAAATCGACCTGTTCAAGTCGTTTTCGGCCATGGTGAACTTCCAGCTGATGGCGTTGGCCAAATGGGATTCCAACAAGGGCAACTTCCAAGGGGAAGCGGCCGGCCAGATCGTCGCGGCCATGAACTTCACCATCACGGAAAACTTCTTTGCCGGGCCCATACCGGTGCTCATCACCTTCGCTCTGGACGCGAACCTTATCTTCGGGCTTGCCGCCGCCGGCACGGCTTCGAAGAAAAACAAGAACGAGAAGCTGATCGATGCCGTACTGGACTTATCGCGTTGGCAATGGGACTACACCAACACAGGCTTCACCATGACCTTCAACATAACGCCGTCGCTTTCGGTGGGCGTGGGAATACGCGGCGTTGCATCGATTTCGGTGAAGGGCTCCATAACGCTCACGTTGTTCTTCGGCGTGCCCATGGGAACCCAGCCCAAATCGCTGCCGAGCCCGCATTTCGCCGCCGGCTGGTCGGCGCAGATCTCGCTCGTCATCGAGATATTCCTGTTCACCCACAGCTTCTCGCTCTACAACAAGCCGTTCTCGAACTTCTACGACAACTGGAACGGCGCGGGACCTGGCGCGTTGAAGCCTCAAGCGGAGGAAGAGGCGGTTTCCGCCCTGGCAAACGCCTCGATTGGTGAATTGCTCGGGCAGATGACGCCCATCACCGACGAGATGCTGAGGAAGACTGCCGAAGCGGAGCTTTCCACGCAGGGGCTTACCACGCAATCGGCCTCCGACCAGGATGAGCCTGTCGTCATCGATTGGGACGAGTTCTGCACCAGGAAACCCGGACTGCTGAACGACGAGATCCCCATCGAGTTCATCGTGTACGATCTTGCCGCCGCAACGGGGAGCAAGTCTGCTGATCGCGTTGTAGGCCCCGGGCGCTCAGGTGACCTCGTGGCCGCAAGCTCTCCCGACCTTCAGCCCGACAGCTCGAACGGGCAGGCGGCCGTACCAGGCGTCTCTTGGCTGTCAGCGCAATCGGCTTCCTCGTTGCCCAAGCCCGGCGTGAAGGCTCTCGGCACGATGGGCGGCATCCGCCCCTCGTCCGACCTGAGAATCTTCGAGCATGTCTTCGCTAACCCCCGCACGAAGGTTGCTGCTTTGGGCGCCGACGCAGCAAGCGCCTACGAAGAAGGAACATGGTGCTTCCGCATAGCTTCGGTCGACATCGGCGGCGGGGAGATGCGTACCCGCATCATCGCAAACTGCATATACGGCAAGTTGCAGGGAACCTCGCGTCTCATAGAGTTCGATACGGGGCTTGAGGGAGCGCCCCACAACGACTTGTACGATTACGATTTCGACCTCGCGGTCGGCAGGGAAAAAGTGAATGGAAGTCTCCAGACCACGGTGCAACTTGCCATCATTTCCGGGAAGCGGCAAGGCACAGCTGCGAGCGTGCTGGAGAACGCCGCGTGCGACCTCGTCGTATCAGCCTTGAAGTTCGACCCATCCGACTTCCCCGGCACCACCAACGTCGTGAAGCCGAAAAGCGGACACAGCTTCTCCCATGTGGGAAACACGCTCACGGGCGATACGACAGAAAAGTGCCACAGCATTCTCAGCATACAGATAGGCCTGTCAGACCCTGAGGGCCCGCACTCTGGTCAGGTGAACGAGCCTGGCGCGCTCGCTGCGATAGTGATGTTTATCGACCGCAGCGCGGATAAGCCGGAGGACGTCCTCGGGGAGAGCGCGCAGGTGAGACTGGGCATCATGAAAGTAAGTTGGGGAAGCGAGAGCGCGATCGTCGTCGACGCAGAGCACATCGCCACGGACATGGGCAACATCGACTCCACCGTGTATGAGATGGTGCTCTACCCGTTCTTCCCCCAAAACTTCCCGTGGTGGACCTTCATGCTCCGTGGGGCCAAGGCCGCCTACTACTTCAACATTAGGATCGGGGACCTGGGCGTCACCGTAGATCGCACCGGTAACATGAACCCCGCCGTGAGGCTGGTGCCGTGTCCTGCGCAGAATTACTACCTCACCTCGTATCCAGACGACCCCGCACAACTCACGTTGGCTCCCGATAAACGCGATTACTCCAAATGGACGCTGCACAAAGCATGGTTCAAGAAGAGGGACAATTCGAGCGATGCACTTCTGCTGAACTTCGCTCCGATAGGGCCTACTGGCTTCAATGTGGTGAATTTCGCAGTAAACCGCGACGGGACCTTCATCTTCTGGCCACAGTCGCGCGATGCCGACGAAGACCGCGTATGGAACGCCAGCTGCCAAGAGGACGTGAAGACGCGGCCAGCCGTCTACCAGATCATGGCGTGCCGCATCAGGGGGGATCGCTTCTCCGACCCCTTCGTCGTGGCAGACCTGCCGCACGACACCGATATGATGGTCACGCTCGACACGAACCAAGACGCTATCTTGGAAGCGCTTATCACCGAGCACGTCGATACCGGCGAGCGGGACAAAGGCGGCAACATAGTCTATTGTGCATCCGATATCTGGTACACGTCCGTGCCGGCAGTGAGATGCGCCACGGCAACAGCCTGTGAAGCGGAAAACGAATTCGTCGTACCCGGTGCCACAGTCAAATTCCACGTGGCGGTCCGCAACGACGGCAACGTGTTCCTCTCGGGCTGCACTCTGACGCTCTGCGTGCTCAACGAGGCGACCGACTCGTTCGAGCGGGTTCAGGGCGCTACCGCGAAAGTGTCGTTCAGCAAGGAGACGATCCGCGAATCGCACTACAATCGAAGCGACGGGAAAGGCGGGCTCTTAGGCCTCGAAGACGACTACGCGCTGGCGCCCGGCAAGACGAGCGTGTACGGGGTGAGTGTCACCATACCCACAAGCTGGGAATCTGGACCGAAAAAGGTGCTGTTCGTAGCAAGCGACCCCGTGCAAGCGTCGAACAGCTCCGTACAGACCCACAGCGAGGGGCTGCACGCACAAGCCGATGGCGACAATGCGCAAAGCACCGAGCCCGAGGCGATTGAATTTCATATCGAGCCCGGCGACTACAACGTAGTGCAGGTGCGCACTGCGGCAGAAAACGTACAAGACCCGAACCAGCGCCATATGGATACGTTGCACGTAGCCGACTCCGGCGCGAGCGGATCTTTCGATTCCTCGCCCCTGCTTTCTCCTAACAGCTCCGACGACACCGACGGGTCTGGCGACACCGACGGCTCCGGCGGTTCCGGCGGCTCCGGCAACCGCGCGATGGCTCCTTCGCCAAGGGGGTCCCTGTCCTCGGCAGGCGACGCCCTCTCGCTGGGTCCGCTCGCACTTGCATTGGCGGCAGCAGGCGCCGCAGCTGCGGTCTACGAACGCCGCCGCGCCCAGAACGAAAGCAATGGGTCTGGCGTGACCTCAGGTAGCGGCACGCCATCTGAACAAGGGCGTGACGGAAACGACGAATAAGATTGGATCGAAACGCGGTACCTGGTACTGACGTTTCATCCGTCAGCCGTCATCCTTCCGACGACTCGTCGAAGCAATGCTTCTATTTTTTCCATTTCTATTGCGGAAAGAAGCCCTTTCTTGCGTGCTTCTAACTCTTGCAAGCGCTCAGATATCGACTCTGAAATGATGCCTTTTTCTATGGCTGCAAACGGTCGATGGCGTATGAATCGGGGTCGAAAAGCGCCGTTGGACAGTCGGGTTCGCCCATCTGCAGGCGTTGGACGGGGCAGCCGCCCAAGCAGCACGGCAGGAACGTGCAAGCAAGGCATTTCGGCTGGTCGTCGGGGAAGCAAAGCCTTTGCGCTCGGGCGCTTAAGGCAGTAATCCAGGCATCCGACCCGCCTCCGCCCTCGTCCAGCAGGTTACCCACCGCGCACGCGGGGTCGACCGAGTAGAAGCTGCAGTGCGGGTAAAGGTAGCCCAGCTCATCGATATGGACCTCGTTGGCAAGCGCCGCCGGGCACGGCGCCAGCACCGGCTCAAAAGCTCGCAGCTTGGCGGGCAAACCCGCTCTCGCGAGGGTCCACTCGTATTGCTCTTCGGTAATGGTCTGCGTTGTGTCGCCGCGCGCCTGTCCGGCGGCGGTAGGCTTCACCCTGCTGGGACTGCAGCGGATATTCGTGCCGTTCTCGCGCGCAATACCATCCACCATCTCGCACAGCTCGTCGAAGCGCTCGAGGCTCCCCGCGTGCAGGTTGTTGCGCACGTTCACGAACATCGAGGTCTGGATGGTGCGCAGGTTGCCCATAATGCGATCGAACGTCGGCCCGCCGCCGTGTAGGTGGCGCGTAGCATCATGGGCCTCACCCATGCCGTCGATGGGTACGATGGCCGCGTCCACGTGGCGCGCCTCCAGAAAGTCAACCATATCTTGGTCGAGCAGGTAGCCATTCGTGTGAATCATGGCGCTATAGCCCACGCCGAAACGCTCGGCGAGCCCCATGAAGGCAGCCGATAGCTCGTCGATGACATCGGGCGCGAGCAGGGGCTCACCGCCGAACCACTCAACCCCCAGGTGGTCGTGGCGGCCCGACACCAGCCGCCGCTCGACGAACCGCACGAGCGCGGCACGCACCTCAGGTGCCATATGGCCACCTCGTCGGTCCTGGAAGCAATAGGGGCAGGCGAAATTGCAGGCTGAGGTAACGCGGACGACAATCTCGAGCGACCGCTTGCTTGCGCCGCTCGCGAAACCTTCCCGGAATCGGTTGACGCGCTCGCGCACTGCCTCCACTTCGTCAAAGGCACCATCGACAACGAATCCCTGACGCAGCCATTTCCGCATAAGCGGCACATCGGGGCGAAGCGTCGGAGCAATGTCGAAAACCGCTTTTTGCACCGCATCCAGACGCGAAACGGTACCGTACGCAAAGTTTACGAGCGCCCACGAATCCTCGCCCGGCAGCTGGGCCAGGTGGTTGAATTGCGAGTGCTTGAACACGGATGCCCTAATACGCGCACCACCCGCAGTCATTGTTAAAGTACGGATCCCAGTCTGCTTCGCCGCCGGCGACCGTCTTGAGCGTTTCGTCGGGAATCTCTTTGCCTTCTCTAGCCTCCCCGAACAGGGACTCCAACAACGCCTGTGCTTCTTCCGCAGACGCCTCGACCCCCGCAGCGGCCAAAGACTCGATGGCTTGCTGTGCTGTGGTCTCGGCAGTGAGAGTGTTCGCGATCTCGGACAGCTTATCCTTCGGGATCCGACTGACGAACTCGTCCAGGTTTACGCTCATGGTAATCCCTTTCTCCTGATGGTCTATTTTGCTCATTATACGTGTTTATACGCGCTCGCGAGCGACTTGGTCCCAGCTTGTTAGGCAGGCTGACAGTGCGAAGCATGGGAGTATCGAGAGATGGACTTTGCTTTCACTGATAACCCCTTTCCGTCACATTGTTATCGCATAGAACCAAGCAGTAGTGCGCCGTGGAACGCTGTTTCTTGAACTGCAAAAAAGGGAAACCCCGCTACCAGGCGGGGTCTCTAATGATTAGCGCGAACTCGTTCCGCAAGAAACGGAGCTCGACACTTCGTGTCATGGTGGAGCATAGGGGGATCGAACCCCTGACCTCAGGCTTGCAAAGCCCGCGCTCTCCCAGCTGAGCTAATGCCCCATGTGGCGCCCTTGCGCAATGCGCTCGGGCGCAGGTGCTGCGCTTTTTGCTCCCGGGTAGTAATAAACGCTCCACCGGCAAACTCGGCTCACGGTGGAGCGTTTATCGCAAAATGGTGGGCCCAAGTGGACTTGAACCACCGGCCTCACGCTTATCAGGCGTGCGCTCTAACCAGCTGAGCTATGGGCCCGTTGCAAAAAGTGCCTGAATAATATAGACCACTCCATGCAACGGGTCAAGAACAGATTTGTGACGATTTCGCGCAGGTGATAACAGCTTCGTGAAGGCGGCATGTCCATATTGTGCGGGAAAAACTCTCCGTTGGGGGCTGTGCGACAATCGTGCGGGCCAAAAGCGTTCCAAGGAGAGCTTGTATGTCTGATCATAGGAAAATGCAAATACTGTCGATCGTGGGAGCCGCGTGCGCGGTGGCGTTCGTCATCGCAGCCGTGTTCGCGTTCACCTCGCCTTCCAATCAAGCGCGTAGCCGCACGGTGGCCGCCACGGTGAACGGCTCGCCGATCTACGAGGAGACCGTGACGAGTGCCATCGAGCTTCAGCGCGAGAAAATGGGGATGTCCGATTCCGAAACGTGGAAGCAGTTCCTGCAGGCCGGCGAGCTCACCCCTGCGGACGTGCGCGCCCAGGAAATAGACAGCTACGTCGATCAAGAGCTCCTGCGGCAGGGCGCCGGGCAATTGGGCGTGAGCGTTGACGAGTCGCAGGTGGACGAGTACGTTTCGTCGATGAAAGCCCAGTTCGACAGCGAGGATGCCTGGAAGCAGACGCTCGAGGGATCGGGCTTCACCGAGGAGTCGTATCGCCAGGCGGTGAGCGACATGTTCCTGCAGCAGAGCGTGTACGCGCATTTCCAGGAAACCGCCGAGCCGAGCCAGGAAGAGACGGCCGAGGCCGTGAAATACTACGCTGCCGTCTTCGACGGGTCGAAGCGTTCGTCGCATATCCTGATCAGGGTCGACAGCACAGCGGGCGAAGAGGCCAAGGAAGCTGCTCGCACCGAGGCCGAAAGCGTGCTGCAGCAGGTCAAGTCCGGGCAGATGAGCTTCGAGGACGCCGTGACGCAGTATTCGGCAGACACGGGGTCTGCCGCACAGGGCGGCGATGTGGGTTGGGACCGCTCCAGCCAGTTCACGGAACCGTACCAGCAGGCGCTCGACGGGTTGGCCGTCGGCGAGATGAGCGATGTCGTCGAGAGCGAGTACGGGTTCCACATCATCAAGTGCACCGAGGAGTACAAGGCGCCCGAGGGCGCGACGAGCGTGGACCAGTTGCCCGAGAGCCTGCGCGAGACCATCATGGGCATGCTCCGGGAGCAGGCGGCGGGGTCGGCCTACAGCGACTGGATTCAGAAGCTGCGCGAATCCGCTGACATCAAGATCAACGACATGCCCAGCAACGTGCCCTATTACGTCGACCCGAGCGAGCTCGTGCAATCCGCCGGTTCGGCTGCGAGCGACGGGGCCGAGAGCGCGGCATCCTCGAGCGAATCGTCCGCCTCTTAGGAGGGCAAGCCTAAACGTTTCCTTCGAGGCCCTCGTTGCGGGGCTCTAATCCTCCACGGGCTGCGGGATGACGGGGACGATGGATTGCTGCAGGGACTCGTTTTCGAGGTAGCCTTCCTCGTCGCCTTCTGCAATCGCCCGGTCGAGCGAGATCTTCACGGTGGTGCCCTTGCCCAGCTCGCTTTCGACGGTCATGCCCGACTCGGGGCCGAAGTACCCGTGAATGCGGTCGAGCACGTTCTTGACGGCGATGCCCATGCCCGTTTCGGATTCCTTGTTCATCATGTTCGCACGTGTTTCCTCCGACATGCCGACGCCGTCGTCGGAGACGCTCAGGATCACGAACTTCTCCTCGAGCGAGCCATCGATGACAATCGTGAGCTTGCCTTCTGCGCGCATCGCATGCTTGACGGCGTTCTCCACGAGCGGCTGGATGAGGAACGAGGGCACCTTTAGGTCCATCAGCTCGTCGCCGACGTTGACGTCGAGCTGCAGGCGCTCTTCCCCGAAGCGGGCGACTTCGAAGCTTACGTAGCGCTTGACCTGCTCGAGCTCGCGCTTGAGGCGGATGAGGTCCTCGGCGTCCTCGAGCGTGGAGCGGTAGAACACCGCGAATTCGCGCAGGAGCTCGCGCGCCTTGGTGGGGTCGGTGCGGATGAGCGAGGCGATGGTGTTGATGGTGTTGAACAGGAAGTGGGGGTTGATCTGTGCCTGCAGTGCCTTGAGCTCCATGCTGGTCGTGAGCTTGACCTGCTCTTCGAGTGCGACAGCGGCCATCTGCGTGGACAGGAGCTCCGCGAGGCCGTGGGCGAGCGATTGCTGGGTTTGGCTCAGCTCGCCGGCGCGGCGGTAGTAGAACTTGAGCGTTCCCTCGATGCTCTTGCCGATGTAGAGGGGCTCGATGATCGCCGCGCTGATGCGCGCGGACGACGCGGGCAGGCCGATGTCGTCGGTTTTGCGCAGGATGCGCGGCGTGCCGTCCTCGAGGCATTCGTGGGTAGCGGTGGTACGGATCGCGCGCCCTGGCTGGTTGTTCGCAGCATTGTAGCCGGAATAGCCTAAGATGACTTCGCGGTCGGTGATGGCGATGGCCATGGCGGGGGTCGCGGGGAGCAGCAGCTCGCAAATGGTCTGGGCGGCTTCGGGGGTGAGCCCTGTCTTCACGGCGTCAAGCGTCTTGCTCGCTATTTGCAGGAGTTCGGCCGACTGGCGCGCGGCGTGCGTGTCGGGGTCGAGGAACAGCCAGATGCAGCCGACGACGGCGAGCGTGAACGAGGTTCCCAGGAAGAGCTGCAGGGGAGGCGTGCCGGTTCGGCTCTCGACAACGTATATGATGGCGACGCCGGCGGCGAGCGCGATAACGATCAATATGATTTGGAGGAGATGCCTCCTGCGCAAACTGGTGAGGTTCACGGTGTTCCTTTCGACTGCGGACGCTCCAAGTCTAGTGCATCGGGGATTCGCGATTCAAGTTACCCGAGGAGCCCCAGCTCCTTCACGACGAGCAGGATGGCGGCAACCACGAGGAAGATCGCGAAGATAAAGCGCAGGGTGCGTTCGGGGATCATTCGCACGAGGCGTGCGCCGAGCACGGCGCCGGGAATTGTTCCGCAGGCGGTGGCGATGCCCACAACATAATCGACGTTTCCCAGGACGCATTGCGTAATCGTGGCGGGCGTGGCAAGTATCAGCACGGCTATGAGAGAGGTCCCCGAAGTAAGCTTCATGGGCAGTTTGGTGATCGACAGCATGAGGGGCACCATGATGAACCCGCCACCGAGGCCGACGTAGCCGGAGGCGAGGCCGGCGGCAGCTCCGATGAGCCCCGCTTGCACGAGCTGGGCGGGCGAGAAGCTGGGGGCGGGTTGTTCGCCTGCGGATTCGGGAAGGCCATCGGGGTTTCCGGCGGGCTCCTGGGAGGAGGCGCCGTCGGCAACGTTTTCTCGCGGCGCATCGAGCGCCTTGCGGAACATGGTGAAGCCCGAATAGCAGATGACGAGCGCGGCCGCAGCCATCACGAGCCAGCCGGGGGAGATCTGCGCGAGCCACACGCCGATTGACGACGTGCATGCGCCGCCTATGCCCATCGCCAGGCCGAGCTTGGGCAGGCAGGTCTTGTTGCGCATGTGCGACAGCGCGCCCGAAATGGACGTGGGGACGATCGTGAACAGCGACGTGGCAGTGGCCCCGACCGGGGAGAGGCCGAACGCCAGGCGGAAGACCGGCACCATGACTAGGCCGCCCCCGATACCGAGCATTCCCGAGAGCATTCCGATGGCCACTCCGACGAGCGCAGCTGCTGCAAGTATTCCGATCATGGCCGTATTGTACCTATTTCAAGGCGGACCATGGCGCGCGTTAGCCCATGATGCGCCCACACATTCGGCGCATATGTTTCCCTTTAAGGGGGGAGTCTTGTAAAATAGCGCGCATGAGCAGCGAGGAGAAAAATAGCGACTTGGCAGATACCGTGCTCAGCGCCGCATCGGGTTATGCGGTGATTGTGCTGAGCATCGTCTGTTTCGTCGTGTTTCTGATCGTGGTTGCGGCAATCGTGCGCATTGTCGTCGGTGCGAGCGCAGGCGTTTAGGCTATGTGGCAACGGCTATCGTTTTATGACGTGCGCGTTATCGGCCACTATCTGGGCGTGTTGGTCCTCGTGTCCGCGTTCGGCCTCATCGCGCCCTTGGCGACGGCCCTCCTCTTCGGGGAGTGGAGCGCTGCGTCGCGCTACCTGCTCACTGCCGGCGTCTTCCTCATCGCGGGGTCTGCCCTGCGCTTCCTCCGTATTCAACCTGGCCGCTTGTCGCGCCAGCAGGCACTTGCGGTCACCGGCCTGGCGTGGCTCGTGCTGGCCTTGTTCTCCGCCATTCCCCTTCATCTTTCGGGGCACTACGCGAACTACCTCGATGCGCTCTTCGAGGCCGTGTCGGGGTTGACGACCACCGGCGCCTCGGTCGTGCGCGACCTTGACCACCTGGCATACGCCGACAACATGTGGCGCTTCATGATGCACCTCATGGGTGGTTTGGGCTTGGTCGTTGTGGGTTTGTCGTTCGGCCTGTTCGGCAAGGGCGGTGCCTCGCTGTTCTCCTCGGAGGGCCGAAGCGAGCACGTCGTGCCCAACGTGGTGCAAACCGCCCAGTTCATCGGCAAGATCACGCTCGTGTTCATCGCCATCGCGACCGCCGTCGTCACGGCGTTGTGCTTGGGTATCGGCATGGACCCCACCCGCGCGTTCCTGCAGTCGCTCTGGGTGTCGATCTCTGCCTTCATGACGGCGGGCTTCGTTCCCATGAGCCAGAACATAATGTATTACCACTCCATTGCCATCGAGACGTTCCTCGTGGTGGTCATGCTCATGGGGTGCGTTAACTTCACCTTGCATGCCGAGATCATCCGCGGCCGCGTGCGCTCGTTCTTCGAGGACATGGAGGTGCGCGCGGCGGCCCTGTGGCTTATGGTGATCGTCGTCGTGTTCATGGCGTCGCTCGCCGGCAGCCGCCTGTTCTCCGACTTGCCGACGATGGAGCGGCGCGGCATCTTCATGATCTTCGCCGCCTTCACCACGACGGGCTTCCAGAACGTCACAGCCTCTCAGCTCACCGACGCGTTCTCATCGGGCGCGTTCCTGATCATAGCCATCCTCATGGCGGTGGGCGCTAACTCCGGGTCGACGGCCGGTGGTATCAAGATCCAGCGCTTCGGCATTCTCGTGAAGGGAATCGTAGCCACGCTCAAGGAGACGCTCGCGCCCGATAGCGCGCGTGTCGCGACGTCGTACCGGCACATCGGACGGCGCCAGGTAACGCTCTCGCTCGTACGAGAGGCGACGACGGTTCTGCTGTTGTACGGCGCAACCTACGTTATCGGCGCGCTCGCGGGCATCGCGAGCGGGTACGAAGCCTCGCAGGCCATCTTCGAGTCGGTGGCCATGGCATCGAACGGAGGCATCACGAGCGGCATCGTGGTGCCTGGCATGTCGTGGCCGCTCGAGCTGTTCTACATGTTCGAGATGTGGGCGGGCCGTCTCGAGTTCGTGACGCTGCTCGCGCTGATCGTTCAGATCGTGGTGTCGGCTACGCCGTCCGGTCTCGTCGGGCGGGTCCACGCGCGCAATGTTGAGCGCGCCCGCAAGCAGAGGGACGAGCGATGAGGAGCCGGTTCGTGAACAGGGCGAAAGCGGCTCGCGTCGTCTTGGCCATTACTTTGGCCTGCGCTTTCGTGTGCGTTCCCCACGCATTTGCGGATGAGGCGAGCTCGGGCGCCTCGGCGTCTGCCGCGTCCTCCTCGGCTGCTGCTCCTGCGGCGACCAGCGTCGATGGGTCGAGCGAGAATCTGGTCGACCCGACGCAGCGCGCGGACAACTCCTTTATCTACGACACCACCATCGAGTCGCTGTTCGACGAGTCGTCCCTGTACGAAGGGCGCACGGTTCAGGTGACGGGAGAGGCTATCGGCGATCTGATCATGGCCAACGACGCTGAGGGCAACTGCTGGGTTACGCTCACGTCGACCGACGTGGACAACCCCTCGAGCATCTCGGTGCTCATGCCCGAGGAGCAGGCGAGGCAGATCGACCACTTCGGCCGCTACGGGATAACAGGCACGCATCTGCAGGTGCGCGGCGAGTACCATCAGGCTTGCGCGGAGCATGACGGCCTGCCCGACATCCATGCCACCAATTCGGCGGTGGCCGTGCGCGGTGTCGAGCATCCCGACGAGTTCAGGGGCGGGGATTTCGTCCCAGGTGTCATCGCCGTGATCATCGGCGCTGGCCTGCTCTCCCTGTACTACATCATCCGCGAGCGTGCGCGATAGGAAGCCCGTGGAAGGCACCGTCGTCAAGCTCGATAGGGGGTTTCCGCTCGTAAGGTGCAGCGACGGCACGAGCGTGCGCTGCGAGCACGCCACGGCGCTCGTGAAGGGCGAGCGGGTGCGTGCGGTCATCGGCGATCGCGTGCTCGTTTCCGTTCCCGACGGGCACGACAAGGGGATAATCGAAGGCATCCTGCCGCGCCGGTCCTCGTTCGTTCGCAAGGATCCCGCCGACCGCACGGCCCATCAGGTGCTCGCGGCCAACTTCGACCTGGTTATCATCGCCGAGCCCGTCGTGCAGCTCAACCGGCGCCGTCTCGAGCGAGAGCTCGTGCTTGCGCACGAGACGGGCGTGCGCGTAGCAGTGGTGCTCACGAAGGCCGATTTGGCGGGGATGGGCGATGCCGAGGCAACGCGGCACGAGGTTGCGGACCTGGCGGGCAAGTCCGTGGACGTGCTTCTCGCCTCGATCGGCGATGCGGATTCGATCGAACGCGTCCGCGAGCTGCTCGCAGAAGGCGAGGTGGCCATCCTCATCGGCAAGAGCGGCGTGGGGAAGTCGAGCCTCGTGAACATGCTCGCCGGCGGCGAGGTGCAGGACGTGGGCGAAGTGCGTGCCCGCGACGGGAAAGGCCGGCACACCACGGTTGACAGGGTGATGGTGGACATCCCCGGCGGAGGACGCGTCGTCGACATGCCCGGTGTGCGCGGGCTGGGGCTCTGGGATGCCGATGCGGGCCTGGGGGCCGCGTTCGCGGACGTGGAAGAGCTTGCGGCGTCGTGCCGTTTCCGCGATTGCAAGCACGCCGACGAGCCCGGTTGCGCCGTGCAAGCCGCCGTGCAGTCGGGGGAGCTTGCGCAGGCGCGGCTCGATTCGTACCGCTCCTTCGCCGCCGAGCTTCAGGAAGTGCGCGAGCGCCGCGACGAGGCGCGCCACATGCGCGGGGAGAAGGCGTCCGACCGCCGCCGTAGGCGCGGCCGCTAGCGGGGAAATGAAAAAGCCGCTCGAAGCGGCTTGGTGGGTAAGTGGTGCGGGCGAGAGGACTTGAACCTCCACGGGGTTAAACCCCACTAGCACCTGAAGCTAGCGCGTCTGCCAATTCCGCCACGCCCGCGTGGCTCGCAAAACGAGCGAGAAAGATAATAACCCAGCGCTACAGGCCGTGCAAGGAATATTTTCACAATTCGCCACATATCCGTGCAACATCGCGGAAAGAACGCTATCATTGCGAATGCCAAGCGGGTGTTGCCAAGTGGTAAGGCCCCAGCTTCCCAAGCTGGTATTCGCGGGTTCGAGTCCCGTCACCCGCTCCAATAGACTTGCAACGACGTCCACCTCCGGGTGGGCGTCGTGCTTTCAGCGACGTACAGGGACTCGAACCCCGCAATCCCCCTTGCGGTCGATGGTGGTTGCTGGCTTGCGGGTTTTGTTTCGAGAAATAGCCTGATTGCGCTTTCCGCCCTTACAATACGCTGCATGGCATATTCGGCATACATATTCGATCTGGACGGAACGCTGCTCGACACGCTGCCAGATTTGGTCCGGCTGACCAACATGGTGATGGAGCAGCGGGGGTGGCCGCAGCATACGCGCGACGAGATCCTCAGCTACGTGGGAGACGGCGGGCGCGTGCTGGTGCGCCGTGCCGCGCCCGCAAGCGTGGGCCAATCCGAGGCCGACGAGGCATATGAGCTGTGGCGGTCGCTCTATCCCGAGTATGGCCACGCGCTCACGAAGCCGTATCCGGGCATGGTGGAGCTGCTCGACCGGCTAAAGGCTCGGGGGGCGAAGCTCGGCGTGCTTTCCAACAAGTTCGACGCCGCCGTGAAGGCCGTCATCGGCGAGCACTTCCCTGGAACGTTCGACGTGGCGTGCGGCGAATGCGAGGAGATACCCCGCAAACCCGATCCGCGCGGCCTCCTCCGCATGATGGACCAGCTCGACGTTGATCCCGATCAGGTGGTCTACATCGGCGACAGCGGCACCGATATGAGCGTCGCCGTGGCCGCCGGTGCCCTTCCCGTTGGCGTGTCGTGGGGCTACCGCCCGGTCGAGGTGTTGCACGCGGCAGGTGCGGCGCGCATCGTGAATGACCCGTGCGAGCTTGCTCTCTTGTAGAATGTGCGCATGGCCGTAAGACGGGGACATACGGACAATTCCCAGCCGCTGGGCGACCAGGAGAATGCGCGCGCCCGTGCAACCGGGCAGATGCGCAGCTCCGAGCGCGCCCGAAGCAGCTCGCCGTCCCGCGCGGAGGGGCAGGAGCGCTCCAGTCAGCGGGACACACGCGCCGCAACGCTCTCACGGAGGCAATCCCAGCAGGCGGCCGGCGTGTTCCAGCGCATTCCCCTCGTCGCGATCGTGGTGGCGGCAGTCGTGCTACTAGGCGTGATCCTGTTCGCGGGGAGGCTCTGCTCGCAGGCGGCGTCGATCACCGTTTCCGTGAACGGGACGAACTATACGCTGCGGGGCGACAAGAACCTCGAGGTCGCCATCAAGGAGAGCGGCCTTCCCGTCAACCCCGGCGACTTCATTTCGCTGCAGGGCAATATCATCGAGCGCAGCGCGGGCTATCCTTTCTACGCCACGGTGAACGGCAAGGAGACGGTCGATCCCCAGTACCGGCTGCACGAAGGCGATGTGATTACGCTGACCGACGGTCACGACCGGGTGGAGGAATACGACGTCGAGGAATCGCCGGTTCCCTACGGCATGAGGATAACGAGCCTGGGGTCGATCCACACCTTCGTTGCCGGTACCGACGGCGTGCTGGAAACGCGCACGGGGCGCACGACCGGCGAGGTTATCGAGAAGCAGACGGTCGATCCCGAGGACGCCCACGAGAACCGCGCCGACCCCGACACCAAAGGCGAGAAGATAATCGCGCTCACGTTCGACGGCGGGCCGTCGACGAAATATACGCGCGAGATTCTGGAGATACTCGCCCAGAACGACGCGAAGGCGACGTTCTTCTGCGTGGGGGCGTACGTCGTGGACGAGGGCGTCGACGTCGTGCGCGAGGCGGCCGAGCAGGGGCACCAGATCTGCACGCACAGCTACGACGATGCCAAGCTGGGCAACACCGACATGAACGCGCTGAGCGCCGAGGAGCAGCGCAGCCAGGTGACTGATGGGTACGCGGCGCTCGCCAACGCGCTTGGCTACGAGCCGAGCCATGTGGTGCGCCTTGGCGTCACCGACATGTCGGAATGGGTGGCGCTGAACGTGTTCGACCTCATCGACGCCGAGGCGGGCTGGACCGTCGACACGGGCGATTGGATCTACATGGAGGAAGACGATATCTACGACGTGCTGATGTCGGTTCAGCCCGGGTCCATCGTGCGCATGCACGATGGCGGCGGCGACCAGAGCACGACGGTCGCAGCCCTCAAGCGGGCGCTTCCGAAGCTCGCCAAGGAGGGTTATTCCTTCGTCACAATCGACGAGATAATGAAGTACACGTGATGGCGCATGCGTAGATGGGCGAAATGGCTAGTGCGCGTTGCGTTTGCGGCTGTGTTCGTTGTGAACGTGCAGTGCGCGCTGCAGTTCGTCCTGTGGCCGGGCGATTTCGCGGCTGCCTACGAGCTGTCGGGCGTTCCCGGGGAAGCGGCGGTGCGCGGGATAGGCATCGCGTTCCTCATGTGGAACGTCACATATCCCCCGGTCATCGTGTCGCCCGAACGTTTCCGCTCCTTGGGTTGGGTCGTGCTCGTGCAGCAGCTCGTGGGGCTCGTGGGCGAGTCCCTGCTGTTGGCGACGCTGCCCGCCGGTCATGACGTGCTGGCCGCATCCGTGCTGCGTTTCGTTGCCTTCGACGGTGCGGGTCTCGTGCTCATGGGCGCGGCTTGGGCATGTGCGATCGCAACTGCACGTCGTCCGCTCGGCGTTCAGAATACGTGAAACGTGCGTCACCGTTTCCTTTCGCGTGTAGAATGGTTCCATTCCATAAGAAGGAGAAAGGAACGACATGGCACGCATCCATTGCATGAACAACATCTCGAAGAAGGGCACCGACCAGCTGCCTGCTGGCTACGAGCTCACCGACGACCTCGCGCAGGCCGATGGCATACTCGTGCGTAGCGCCAAGCTGCACGACACCGAGTTCCCGCCGAGCCTGCTCGCCATCGCCCGCGCTGGCGCCGGCGTGAACAACATTCCGCTCGACCGCTGCGCCGAGGAGGGCATCGTCGTGTTCAACACGCCGGGCGCCAACGCCAACGCTGTGAAGGAGCTCGTGCTCTGCGGCATGCTGCTGGGTAGCCGCGGCATCGCCGATGGCATCATCTGGTGCCGCGACAACGCCGACGATCCCGATATCGCCAAGTCGGTCGAGGCTGCGAAGAAGCAGTTCGCGGGCCGCGAGATCATGGGCAAGAAGCTCGGCGTGGTGGGTCTGGGCGCCATCGGCGCGCTCGTGGCCAACGCCGCCATCGACCTGGGCATGGACGTGTACGGCTACGACCCGTACGTGTCGGTCGACGCCGCGTGGCGCCTGTCGAAGGACGTCCACCACGTGACGAACCTCGACGACCTGTGCGCGCAGTGCGACTACATCACCATCCACGTGCCCGCCATGGATGCCACGAAGGGCATGATCGGCGCCGACCAGATCAAGGCCATGAAGAACGACGCCGTGCTGCTCAACTTCTCGCGCGATACGCTCGTGGACAACGGGGCCCTCGTCGCCGCGCTCAACGCCGACGAGCTCGGCCGCTACATCACCGATTTCGCCACCCCCGCGATCATGGGTGCCAAGAACGCGATCATCATCCCGCACCTGGGCGCTTCGACCGCCGAGGCCGAGGAGAACTGCGCCGTCATGGCCGTGGCCGAGATCGTCGACTTCATCGAGAACGGTAACATCAAGAACTCGGTGAACTTCCCCGCATGCGACTTGGGGCCGCGCCGCGAAATCGGCCAGCGCATCACCATTGTGCACCGCAACGTGCCTGGCGTGATCAACAGCATCACCGAGGCCATCGCCGCCCACGGCCACAACCTGGCGAACATCATCAGCAAGGCGCGCGGCGACTTCGCGTACACCATCATCGACATCGACGACACGGTGGGCGACGACGCGCATGAGAAGATGAGCGCCCGCGAGAACGTCCTGCGCGTGCGCATGCTGTAGAAAAGCCCCGAGAGTACGTGCAATGTGAGCCGCGCCCCGAGCGCGGCTCATTGGGTCAGTGCGAATGGAAGGAAACGACATGACGAGGGAAACCGAACTGCTCGAGCTGTGGTTGGCCAACGTGAAAGAGGACGACCTGCTTGCCGAGCTCGAAGCTATGAAGTCCGACGAGAAGGCGGCGATTGAGGCGTTCCACCAGGACCTCGAGTTCGGTACGGCGGGCCTGCGCGGCATCATCGGAGCAGGCACGAGCCGCATGAATGTGTACACCGTGGGGCGCGCTACGCAGGGCTTCGCCGACTACCTGGTGGCCACGTTCGAGAATCCCAGCGTCGTCATCGGGCGCGATAGCCGCTTGAAGGGCGAGGAGTTCGTCCGCCGCACCGCCGAGATCTTTGCGGGCAACGGCGTGAAGACCTACGTGTTCGACCGCATCGTCCCCACGCCGGTCGTCAGTTGGGGCATTCGCGACCTGGGATGCTCGGGCGGCGTGAACATGACCGCCAGCCATAATCCCGCGGCGTACAACGGCTACAAGGCCTACGACCAGACAGGCTGCCAGATTGCAACGGAGGTGGCCGACGCCATCAGCGCCTCCATCGCCAAAACCGACACTTTCAACGGCGTGAAGCGCTGCGACTTCGACGAGGCGCTGGCCGACGGCCGCATCGAGTGGGTGGCCAACGAGGTCATCGACCGCTACATCGACGCCGTCGAGGCGTGCGCGGTGGCCGTGAAGGGCGATGCCGCCAGCAGCGTGCCGCTGAAGCTGGTGTACACGCCGCTCAACGGCACGGGCCTGGAATGCGTCGGGCGCATCCTGGAGCGCGTGGGCATCACCGACATCACGGTCGTTCCCGAGCAGGCCGAGCCCGATGGGAACTTCCCCACGTGCCCGTACCCCAACCCCGAAATCCGCGAGGCCCTGCAGAAGGGCATCGAGCTGTGCGAGCAAGTGCATCCCGACCTGCTGCTGGCAACCGACCCCGATGCCGACCGCGTGGGCACAGCCGTGAAGGACGGCGACGATTACCTGCTCATCAGCGGCAACGAGATGGGTGTTTTGCTGCTCGACTACTGCGCGCGTCTGACGTCCGAGGGTGTCAGCCCCGAGGAGATGAAGCGCAAGGTGGCCGTGACCACCATCGTGTCGTCGGTCATGGTCGATGCCGTGGCGGCGGAATACGGTTTTGAGGTGCGCCGCGTGCTCACCGGCTTCAAGTACATCGGCGGCGTGATCGCCGAGCTCGAGGCAGCTGGCGAGCCCGACCGCTACCTGTTCGGATTCGAGGAGAGCTACGGCTATCTGAACGGCACGCACGTGCGCGACAAGGACGCCGTCGACGCCAGCATGCTCATCTGCCAGATGGCGCAGTACTACCGCGCCCAGGGCATGAACCTGGCCGATGCCATTCGCGCCCTGTACGAGAAGCACGGGTACTACCTGAACAAGACGCTGTCGTTCGAGTATCCCGGCGTCGAGGGCGGGGAGCGCATGAAGGCCCTCATGGAGGGGCTGCGCACCGACGCCCCGACCGAGGTCGCCGGACTCGCCGTAACGGGTTCGATCGATTACGCAACCGGCGTGGACGGCTTGCCGCCTGCCAACGTGGTCGCGTTCGAGCTCGAGGGCAACAACAAGCTCATCGTGCGCCCGAGCGGCACCGAGCCCAAGGTGAAGGCGTACCTGTTCGCCAAGGGCGCCACGCGCGCCGATGCGGAGAAGCTGCTTGCTGAGCTTGAGGAGGCTGCTTCCTCTATCATGCAGTAGGCGCCTGTCCTCTACTGTCCGCCCTCGCGGGGCGCCGGGGACCTCCCCCGCGCGCCCCGCTTCGCTTTTCTCCGCCTTTCAACCGCGCATTTGAAATCGGCCGAACTACGCGGGAGCGGTTCTCCTCTTATCGGGGCCGCTTGGCGCTTACTGGACTTGGCCGATTTCCTGTGGGCGCGGTTGGGAGGCGGCGCTCAGAGGGGCGCGCGGGGGAGG
>CACWWI010000006.1 GCA_902764575.1 uncultured Coriobacteriaceae bacterium | reverse complement strand
GATGCGGAATACGTGTACGCGAACTTCATGTACTGCGATCTATGCGGTTATTCCGAAGCCGAGCTTCCCGGGAGCTCCTTTATCGAGCTGGCGAGCGATGCGGGCAAGGAATGGCTGACGTTCTTCTACCACGCCGCCATCCTGAGGGAGGACGTGCACGAGGTGAAGCAGAGCGTGCGGATTGGGCATTGGCTCAGCTTCAACGTATCGCCCTCGCCCGTGGAGGGCTGCTGCGTGTTCGCATTCACGGTGGCCGACGCCGAGCGCCGCGAGCGCGATGCAATCGTCGTCGGGCGCAACACGTCGGAATTCATCGTGGAGGTCGCGCGCGTATTCGATGCCGAGAAGGACTACAACGCGTCCATGAACGCGGTGCTCGAGATGATAAGCCGCGTTATCCATCCCAAGCGCCTGTTCGTTTTCGAGAGAGGCCATGGAACCGATTTGGTCACGTTCGAGTGGTGCGCCGAGGGTTTCGAAAAACAGGCAAACATCGTCCAGGAAACCAACGCCGCAAGCCTCATGGCATGGGACGACCTCGCAGAGGGTGAGGGCGTCATCTACATTCCCGACATCTCCGTTTTGAAGCAGCGGGACGAAAGCCTGTATCGGAAGCTCAAGCGCGAGGGAATCGAGCGCTTGCTGGCGGCTCCTCTTTATAACGGGGAAACCGTGATCGGCAATCTGGTGGCGGAGAATTACGTGCTCGACGAGAGCGTCGACATGAAGAAGCTGCTCGAGCGCGTAGCCTCGTTCATCAGCTCGCGCATCGTCAACCAGCGCCTCTTGACGGAGCTCGAGCACATGGGGACTCACGACTCCCTTACCGGGCTGTTCAACCGACGGGGTTTCGACCGGGCCATCGAAGAGCGCATGGCGGCCTCCCCGAACGAGCCCTACGTGCTGGCGCTTCTCGACATTGATGACTTCAAGACCATGAACGACCTGTACGGCCATGAAGTGGGCGATATCGCCCTGAAGTCGTTGGCGGCCACGATCAAGCAGAACGTTCCCGAAGGGGCCTTGGTGGGGCGCAACGGCGGCGACGAGTTCGTCATCATGCTGTTCGGCCCCGACTCCGAGGACGCCGATGCGGTGTTCGAGCGGTTGGTGTCGCGGGACCTGAACTGCGAGCATAACGGGAAGCGCTACGGCCTGTCCCTTTCGCTCGGCTACGCGGGCTGGCCGGACCAGGCCGAGTGGCTAAACGATGCGTACACTAAGGCGGATGCGGCGCTGTATGCCGTGAAGTTGGCGGACAAGGCCTCGGCGCTGCGCTACTCCCGCGACGTCGAGTCGCAGTACCGCTCCCAGCTCGGATTCACGCCCCGCGATATTGCCGAGAACATCCCGGGCGCTATCATGGTGCACCGCGCGGGCGGCGACGGGGAGATACTCTTCGCCAACAACGAGCTGATAAGGCTCTTCGAATGCGAGAGCCTTGCCGAGTTCATGGAATACACGGGAGGCACGTTCTCGGGTGCGGTGCACCCCGATGACGCAAGGCGCGTGTACGAAGAGCTGACATCGCAGTTGACCTTGGACGATGTGGGCGCCAAGAACTATTCCAACTACCGTATCATCACCAAGAAGGGCAACGTGCGCCATGTTGCCGAAAACGGGCACCTCGTGGACGTAGCCGAAGTGGGAAAGGTGTTCTACGTGCTCCTCGTCAACCGAGACGAGCGCGATATCGCCTGGGAACTGGCTGCTAACCAACCCGAATAACAATTGCCAGCGAAGTTAGTTTAGCTTGCCTTGTGACGTATGTCGTCGATCCGGCACAGCGCTTTTCGCATTGCATAAAATGGGTAAAAATAATCGACAATTCGAATCGGTAAGGGGATAATACCCGAATAGGAAAACCCTATCGAAAGGAGAACGCATGACTATCAAGAAGGTTACGATTGCGGGTGGCGGTGTGCTGGGCAGCCAGATTGCGCTGCAGAGCGCTTACTGCGGCTTCGATGTGACCATCTGGCTGCGCAGCGAGGGCTCGATCGAGCGCTGCGCTCCGAAGCTCGACCGATTCGCCGGCATCTACGCCGCGACGCTCGAGGCCACCAAGGCCAATCCGGCCGCGCGCGCACGCGGCCTGTCCGACGAAGGTGCCACGGCAGAAGAGCTGGACGCGCTCATCGCGAAGGTTGCCCCGGCACGCGCGAGCATCAAGCTGACGAGCGATTGGGACGAGGCATTTGGCGATGCGGACCTGGTCATCGAGGCCGTTGCCGAGGATCCCGCGCAGAAGGTCGAGTTCTACGAAGAGCTGCAGAAGCACCTCCCCGAGAAGGCCATCATCGTGACGAACTCCTCCACGCTGCTTCCGAGCCAGTTCGCTGCGCATACGGGTCGCCCCGAGAAGTTCCTGGCTCTGCACTTCGCCAACAACATCTGGGCGGGCAACACGGGCGAGGTCATGGGCCATGCCGGCACCGACCAGCAGTACTACGATCAGATCGTCAAGTTTGCCGAGGACATCCGCATGGTGCCGCTGTGCCTGCACAAGGAGCAGCCTGGCTACATCCTGAACTCGATGCTCGTGCCGTTCCTGTCGGCAGCTGAGGCGCTCTATGCCAACGACGTGGCAGACCCCGAGACCATCGACAAGACCTGGGAGCTTGCGACCGGTGCGCCGAACGGCCCGTTCCGCATCCTCGACGTCGTGGGCCTGGTGACCGCGTACAACATCGTCGCCATGAACCCGGAGGCGTCCAACCCCGAGTCGACTGCCGCCAAGATCTGCGCCAAGCTGAAGGAGAAGATCGACGCAGGCAAGACCGGCATCAACGCGGGAGAGGGCTTCTACAAGTACAACTAACGGGGGCGAATCCCCAATGTGGGCCCGTGGCAGGAGCCGCCCCTGCCACGGGCCTATTTCTTTGCCCCAGGTTGTCGAAGGGCGCTGTTGGGGATGTTAGTCCGCTCGGGATGGCGAATGGCGCTCCATGGGCAGGCAGCGCGCAATGCGATCTGCGATGACGTTAGCAGCCAAAGCGGTGCCCTCGACGCTTGGGTGCACGCCATCGGGCCGATAGAGCCTTGCAGCGTGCGCGTGCTCGAAGAACGCCTTGCCAACATCGGCAACGGATGCGTTGCCGATGTTGGCGGCTTCGTGGTAGGCGTCCGTGAGCAGTTCGTGCATCTCCTCGCGCGAGACGCCCATCTTCGAGAGTTTCGGGCATGTGGGGGAGTATGCCCATGTCGCGAACATGATGGGACTCGCCCCGGCAGCGGCTGCCTGCTCGCAGAGCATCGCCGACGCCTCGATGAAACGGGTGCGGTGCAAGATGGGCCCGTTGCTCGATTCCTGCAAAACGACGTAGTCCCACGAGCTGCTCTCAAGTGCGTGTTGGGTGAGCGCTCCGAGTCGCGTCCGTGGGTTCAGCTGCTCGGCGAGGCGTGCGCCGCCCCGCGCGTGAACGATGACGTCCGCGCCGACCATGTTGGTAATGAGCGCCGGGAGGTCATTGGCGGTGGTAAGGCTGTTGCCGAGCATAAGGATTCGCATGAAGGCATGGTATCAGACAATTGCCTCTGCAGTGACAAGCCAGAGTCAACGGCACATGACGACTTTTATCGTGTGCAGCCTACAGAAACTGCAAGCGGTTTTCAGCGGTTGTCGTAAAGTCGATGCGCTACACTTGCCTCTGTGCTTTTGCGTACCGGAGGGTTTCATTGATAGGCGTCATCTTGGCAAATACGGGCTCGCCGTCATCTCCCGAGCCCGATGACATCGAGCGCTACCTGCGCGAGTTCCTGATGGACGAGCGCATCAGGCAGTTGCCGAAGCCACTCTGGAAATATCTGGTATACCGTCGCATCCTGCCCAAGCGCAAGGTCTCCTCGGCGGCGCGCTACCGCTTCATATGGACGGAAGCCGGCTCGCCTTTGGTGGTGAATCAGCAGCTGTTGGCCGATAAGGTGCAGGCGCTCTTCGATACAGACGAGAATGCGGGCGAAGGCCGTGTCGTGGTGCGCAGCGCCATGAGCTACGGCGAGCCTTCGCTCGAGCGCGTCTTGCTCGACTTGCGTGAAGCTGGCGCCGAACACGTCGTGCTGCTGCCGCTGTACCCCCAAAGCGCCTACTCGCCGACGCTCGCTGTGGTCGATGCGTTCTGGCGCGCCCAAGAGGCCATTGGATGGAAGCCGCCATCGACGGTCATCGACAACTACCACGACGATCCCGGCTACATTGCCGCCATCGCGCGATCCATCCGTGCGGCGGGATTCGACGCTGCGGTGGGCGACAGGCTCATCTTGAGCCTGCACGCCATTCCGCTCAAGGACGAGGCGGCGGGCGACACGTATCGCGCGCAGATCGCCGAGTCGGTGGAGCTGCTCGCGGCGGCGCTCGACGTTGCGCCCGACGACATCACCGTGGCGTTCCAGAGCGTGTTCGGGCGCGACGAGTCTAAATGGACTGCGCCGCTCACACGCGATGTCCTGGAAAGCTGGCGCGGTGACGACTTCCGCGTCGTGCTCGCTTGCCCCGGGTTCGCGATCGATTGCCTCGAGACCCTCTACGACGTTCCCCATGTTATGGTTCCCGCGCTTGAGGGGGAGGGCGCCGTGCCCGTCGTTGAGCACGTCGACGATGTCCAGGCTGCCTGCAATACGCGGGGCCGTTTCGTGTGGGTACCAACGTTGAACGCATCCGACGAGCATGCGGCCTTGATCAAGGGCGTGCTTGTTGCGAATAGCGAGGCCTTTCCCAAAAAATAGGGCGCATCGCCGTGCTCTTGCTCGGCGATGCGCCCTATGGGCTGGGCCACCTTGTTGCGGCCTGGTCAACGAGCCCGTTATTTCTTGGATTGTTGGAACAGCCACTCCATGGCTGCCTTGCAGTTGTAGGCGTAATCGAACGATGCCATGTGAACGCCGGCCCCGCTGCCGCTGCCGGGGATCGTGCCCGTCTTCCACGAGACGAAGTTCGCGTTGGTGCCCGAGGAGAAGAGCGACTGGGCCGCGCTCGTCAGCTCGTCGGCGTTCCAGGTGGCGTCCCATTGCTGGTAGGTGTAGGCCACGTTGTCGGCGTCGAACATGGCCATGACTTCCTGCATGCCCTTGTAGGCGCTGTTATCGTCCTCGGCTGCGAAGTACACGAACTTCTGGCTCTCGAGGCCGCTGAGCGTGGAGACGTCCCATTGACCGTCGACGAACATGCATGCAGCGTAAAGGTCGGGGTACTCGGAGGCGAGGATGAGCGTCGTCATGCAGCCCATCGACTGCCCCGTGCCGTAGATGCGGTTGGTGTCGATGGCATACTCGGAAGTCATGGCGTCGATGAAGCGCTTGGTCATCTCGACGTAGTCCGTGGTGGTGTAGCCGCTGTGGTCGTCGAGGATGGTTTCGGGATACGTGGGCACGAGCACGATGCACTCGTTTTCCGCCTGCCATTCGTCGCTGGCCCACACGAGCGCGCCGAGCCCCTGGGTCAGCGAACGCGCCGCATCGGCGCCCGCGCAGCTGGAGTCAGCTATGAAGACGACCGTCGGATAGCTCTTTGAGGCGTCGTAGTTCTTCGGGAGGAACACGTTGTAGGTGATGGACTTGCCGGTTTGGGCGTCGGTGTACGTCTTCTGCTCGAATGCGCCGGCGTACTCGCTGACGAACGCCTCCTCGTCGAACGTGGCGTTCGTCCCTGCTGCCGCGGCGCCAGAGGCCTGGCCTGAGCGGGACCCGTGGCCGGAAGTGCTCGCCGTCGAGCTAGCCGATGCGCTTGCGGCTTGGCTCGATGCGTTTTGGGTGGTGGATGTACATCCGCATGCCGCGAGCGCGCATACGAGTGCGAAGACGGCGATCAGCGCCAGTTTCGATGCTTCTTGCTTCATGGTGTCCCCTATCGGTGCTGTGAAGCTCTTGTGCTGAAGAGGCTTGTTGGGTGAACCAGCCGCCGCTTCGTTCAAGCATAGGATATCGAAAACCGTTGAAAGCTTCCTGAAAACCGGCTGCCGCGCTACTGGGGCAGGGTTCTGGATTCGCTGCTTCCAGCTCTGCGAATAATTCGGCTTCACCTCACCGATTGGCCGTTTCATCTCGGCATATGCGCTTGATATACTTGCCCTGTAGAGAAGGGAGAGGCATGCAGTACTACGATTTCAACGGGTTGCAGTTGTCGGCCTTGGGCTTTGGGGCCATGCGCCTGCCGGTCATCGACGGGGATGACGCGCGCGTCGACGAGCCCTTGACGCTTCAGATGGTGGAGTATGCGCACGACCACGGCATCAACTACTACGACACCGCATGGGGCTACCATGGCGGCAACTCCGAGCGGGTGCTGGGGCGCGCGTTGGCCCGCTATCCGCGTGAATCCTTCTATCTGGCCGATAAGTTCCCCGGCTACGACGTCTCGAATTTCGGGAAGCATGAGCAGATCTTCGCCGAGCAGCTCGAGCGGTGCGGCGTGGACTACTTCGATTTCTACCTCATGCACAACGTGTGCGAGCTCAACATCGAGCAGTACCTCGACGACGAGAAGTTTGGCACGCTGTCGTTCTTCCGCCGGCAGGTCGAGGAAGGGCGCATCAAGCACCTGGGCTTCTCGGTCCACGGGAATCTGGAGACGTTCATGCGCTTCCTCGAGGCGTACGGCGACATCGTCGAGTTCTGCCAGATCCAGCTGAACTACATGGACTGGGACTTCCAGAACGCGCGCGGCAAGGTCGAGGAGCTACGGCGCCGCGGTTTGGCCATCATGGTGATGGAGCCCCTGCGCGGCGGCATTTTGATCTCGCTCGACGACGAGGACATGCGCCCGTTGCGCGCACTGCGCCCCGATGCGAACGCGATCGAGTGGGCGTTCGCGTACGTGCGCGGCATTCAGGGAGTTGGCACGGTGCTTTCGGGCATGTCGAACATGGAGCAGCTGCGCGAGAACGTTGCCCTGTTCGAGCGCGAAGACGAGCTGTCCGCCGACGAGGAGGCCGCGCTGCTGGCGCTCGGCCGCAAGCTCGCTTCTGCGAAGGGCGTGCCCTGCACGGCTTGCCATTACTGCGTGTCGCACTGCCCGATTGAGCTTGACATCCCGCGCTTGCTCGAGCTGTACAACGAGCACCTGTCGCGTCCCGATTTCGCGTTCATCGCCCCCATGGCCCTGGGCGCCATGCCCGCCGACAAGCATCCGAGCGCATGCATCGGGTGCGGGGCCTGCGCGAGCGTTTGCCCGCAGCAGATCGACATCCCCGAAGCGCTCGCCGATTTCGCGCGCCTGATGGGCGAATAGCTCAGCCGGTCGTGATGAAGCTGCAAGAAATCACGGTCGATGGTTGACATCGCAGTCAGGCGGTCCTATACCGTTTCAGGTTTTCGGAAACGCGTGGGAAGGATGCGCATAGATGGCTGCGGTGCTAGAGGCGGTAATGCTGGTTTGCTTCGGTTTATCCTGGCCGATTAACGCGCTGAAGGCGTGGAAGTCGCGGACGGCGGTTGGCACGTCGTGGGCGTTTCTCGCGCTCATCACGTTCGGCTACATCGCCGGCATCGCGGCGAAGTTCGTGGGTGGGACGATCAACTGGGTGCTCGCGGTGTACTTCATCAACCTCGCCGCCCTGGGCGTGAATTGGGCCGTCTTCGCCCGCAACAGGGTGCTCGATGCCAGGCGCCACATGAAGAGTGCTGCAAGCTAAAGCGAGCCGGCCATGTCCGCTTTGAAGCGATTGGTTCGTTTCCGGTCTGTGCTATCATCCTTTGCCCATGGGGTTGAGTAAACAAGACATAGTTCAAGCCGCAGTGCTGCTCGCAGGGTGCCTGCTCGTGGTGCTCAACTACACGCTTCTCGCGCCAGCGCTGCCCGTTATTATGCACGAGATGGACGTGAACGAGACCACGGTGCAATGGCTCACGTCCGTATACGCCATGGTCGAGGCGATTGTCATCCCGATGAACGCGTTCCTGCTCGGGCGGTTTTCTGTGCGCAAGCTGTTCGCGGGCGCGTTCGTGCTGTTTGCGGGCGCATCGGTTTTGGCAGCTCTGGCGCCGACGTTCGGGCTGCTGATCGTGGCGCGCGTCCTGCAGGCGACGGCGACGGGCGTGGCCATGCCCATGGTGTGGACGCTGATCCTGCTCATGGCGCCGAAAGAGAACCGCGGCGTGGTCATGGGCCTCGTCGGTCTCGTCATCAGCTTTGCGCCCGCCATTGGCCCACCGGCCGCGGGCGCCCTCATCGATTTGCTTGGCTGGCGCTCTTTGTTCTTCATAGTCGCGGGAATCGGCGTGGTCGTCATCGTACTCACGTTGGCGCTGCTGAAGAACCGCGAGGGTTTCGAGCGGACGAGCTTCGACGCGCCGTCAATCGTGCTCTCGTCATTGGGAATGTTCGGATTGCTTTACGGCTTGTCCACGGTCACGTCGTCCGACATGCCGTGGATTTCGGCGCTGCTCATGGTGGCAGGCCTCGCGCTCCTGATTGCCTTTGTGCGCAGGCAGGGGAAGCTCGAGGTGCCCATGTTGCGCGTCGAGACCATGAAGACGCGCCAGTTCCGCAACGCCATCATCGTGTGCTGCCTGCTCGAGGGCGCGCTCATCGCAATCGATGTGCTGCTCCCGCTCTTCCTGCAGAACTCGCTCGGTCAAACGCCTACCATTACAGGGCTTGCCATGGCGCCCGCTGCGCTCGCGGGTGCCGTAACGGGCATCGTTGCCGGACGCATATTCGACAAGCGCGGTGTACGCGTCATCGTTCTCGTAGGTGCCGTGCTGCTTGAAGGCTCGGCGATCGCGCTTTGCTTCTGCGGAGCCGATGCGATGGTCGCCATCGTGGCGGGCATCTATTGCGTCGAGACCATTGGTTGGCAGTGCGTGTCGACGCCTTCGAACACATGGGGCATCAACTCGCTTCCCAACGAGGTCATCCAGCATGGCAATGCGGTCATGAGCACGCTCATGCAGGTGGGTGCCTCGTTCGGTACGGCGGCGATCGTCAGCCTGACGGCGTTCGGCCCGCTGCTTGCCGGAGAGGGCGCCGATGCTGCCGCAGCTGTGCTCGCCGGGTATCATGCATCCTTTATCGGAGCGGCTGTGCTCCTCGCTGTGGTGGCGCTCGTCATCGCGCTCGGCATCCGCGACAAGGCAACCGACGAACCCCGATAATCCGATTGCTGTTATAGCCGCCGTGCATCATAGTGCGCGCTTGCGGATGTGGAAACCCTCCGACAAAGCTAGTCCGACAATGACGAGTGCCAAGCCGATGACGATGGCGGCGGTGAAGGGCTCGCCTAGAAGGATTACCGCCCAAACCACCGTGATGGGCGCTTGCAGGTAGATGTAGGCCGAGGCGGCGGTGGCGCCAAGATGTTTGACGCTGTACCCCCAGGTAACGAAACAGCCCGCTGATGCCAGGACGCCCAGGAACACCAGGTTGCCGATCACGGGTGGCTCGGCGAGCGCATCGAGGGGGAACGCGTCGCCCGTTGCTATGAGCATGACCACCATGTATATCAGGCCCCAGGCGAACACGCGCTTCGTGACGGCGATGGTGTCGTAGCCGAAGGTCGACAGTCGTTTGATGACGATCGAGTACACCGCCCAGGTAAGCGCTCCCACGAGGCAGAGCGCGACGCCGATGGGGCTTGCATGCGCGGGGCCTTCCTGGAAGCTTATGAGGGCGATTCCGGCTATGGCGATGACGAAACCAGCCACGAACCGCGGGCCAAACCCTTCCTCCTTCAGGAGGATGAAGCCGAGCGCGGCCGTGAATAGGGGAGCGGTAGACACGGCTACCGACACGAAGGAGGCGTCGGCGAACTGCAGGGCCGTGTTCTCGGCCAGGTAGTACCCGAACGCCCCGGTAAGCCCAGCTAAAGCGAACATCAACTCATGCGATCGGGTTTTGGTCCGCAGGATGCGCGGGCGCAGCAGGCAAAGCGCCAGAAAACCCAGTACGGTGCGGGCGAAGAGTATCTCGATGGGATTGAGATAGTTCAAGAGCACTTTCGTCGATACGAACGTCAGGCCCCACACGAACATGGTGAACAGGGCCGCGATATGGGGAAGCACGCGTTTTTCCATGCGTGGTATTGTACGCCAGAGGCATGCGGGATCCGTTAGGTTTCCGGTGTTTGTTTCGGCGGGGCTTTCTTTATCACGACTGCTGACAGCACGCTTGCCGCGATGGGGAAGAGCGCGACGGCAAAGTACATCGCCGTGTAGCCAGCGAGATCGGCGATGATGCCCCCTACGAGCGAGCCGATGGCGATTCCGAGGTCGAACGCGGTCATGTATGTTGAGGTTGCGACGCCCCGGCGCCACGGCTCGACGTTCGCGACCGCCATGGCCTGGAACGTGCCCATGGCGGTTCCGATGCCGAGCCCGCCGAGGACGCCCGCCGCTGCGAACATGAAGACATTGCTCGACACGCCTATCAACATGAGCGTCCCCGCCGTGCACAACGTTGAGGCGATGGCCGGGATGCGGTACCCATGCCGGTCGATGAGCTTGCCGATGTAGGGACGGCTCGCCAGGGTTACCACGGCATATACGATGAAGTACAGCGAAACGCCCTCGGCGTTCTGGGCCTCGGCATGCAGCGCGATGAACGTCGTGATGCATCCGAAGCCGATGTTCACGAGCAGCATCAGGATGCCGGGAACGACCGCTCGGCGTTCGAAAAGGGTCTCGAGCTTCGAGTGCGCTTGCGGTGCGGCCGCCCCGGCGGGGCCGGGCGCCTGGGGTGGCTGGCCCTCGCCAGCGGGGTTGTCTTGCGAAGCGTCCTTAGCCGCTTTCCGCTTGGCTGCGGTCGCCTCGATCACGGACAGCACGAGCGCGAGCGCCGTTATGCCGGCTGCAACGTAGATCATGCACGCGGCGCCGGCGCCCTGCACGATCTCGATCGACGCAGCTGGCGCGATCGCGCTCGAAATGGCCGTCGTCAACGCGAAATAGCCCATGCCCTCGGCGAACCGGCGTTTGGGAATTATGTCTGCCGCAATCGTCGAAGAGGCAGTCGAGCCCATGCCCCAGCCAACTCCATGCAGCAGGCGCAGGCCGAGGATGACTCCGACGATCGGGAACAAAGCGAACGACACGATGGAGCAGACGGCGATGGCCGTGCCGCCGATGAGCATGCCCCAGCGGCCAAACCGGTCGAGCAGGGCTCCCGCGAACACGCGCATGAGCGTAGCCGCGACGGTCATGAGCGTCGTCGCGAGGCCGACAATCTGGCCCGCCGCCCCCAGTTGCGCCATGTACACCGGCAGCCCGATGTTCAGCATCTGGAAACCGAAGAACATGGTTAGGTTGATGGTGGAGAGTATGAGGAAGTCGCGCGTGAATATCTCGCCGAGCGGCTCGCGCTTCGGCGCGGAGCTTCGCTGGCTCCCCGGTGCCGATTTCTCCGTGTTTTCGATCATGGTTCGATTCTACATCGATGTCGGAAGGAGCGCGGGCTTATGGTGGATATCGGCGAGATTGCGCCTAATCGGTTGAGTAGAAGGCGACGTCTCGACGCCCGCCGCGCTTGGCTTCGTAGAGCGCTCGGTCGGCGTGCTCGAACAGCTCGGTGCCGTTGGATGCCTCGCTGCCGAAAGCGCAGCCCGCGCTGATCGAGGTGGGCGGCAAGCCGTCATCGGTGTTCGCCAGCTCGTCGTTGATGCTGTGGATGCGGGCGCGTATGTGCTCTGACTGAGATGGCGTCACGTGGCTCACCAGCACGATGAACTCGTCGCCGCCGTAGCGGCAGATGCGGTCGTCCGAGCGGAAGCTACGTTCGATGGCGTGGGCGATCTTCTGGAGCGCCCGATCGCCCGCCTCGTGCCCGTGCTCGTCGTTGATCAACTTGAAGTTGTCGCCGTCGATGAGGATCATCAGCGTCGAATCCAGGTCGAGGTGCGACATCAGCAGGTCGTACCCAGCGCGGTTGTATACGCCCGTGAGGCTGTCGTGGGTCGCGTTGTATATCTCGCGCTTCAGGGTCTTCTGCTCGTCGGAGTTGTCGCGAACGGTAAGGAACGAGCCGATGGGCCGGTTCTTATTGTCAGTAACCATGCGCTGGGTTGCCACGTAGCTGCGCATGGCCTCGCCGTCGCCGATGATGTGCTCGCCCGCCCAGCGCGATTCGCTTTCTCCCGAATCGCCGAACAGGGCGTCCAGGCGCGAGGCGGCAACTTCGTAATGGCTCTCGTCGATGCCCACGAGCGAGACGGCACGCTTGTTTGCCCAGAGGCAGTTGCCGTCCATGTCGAAGAAGAAGAGTGCATCGGGAATCTCGGAGGCTGCCGTTACCAGCATGCGGTCGAGCAGGCGGAACGGATGGTAGTACAGCGAGAAGTAGAAGACGAGCAACCCGAAGACGCCGAAGCCGATCATGGAGCGGTCGACCGGGGTACGGGAGAAGATGTAGACCGTCTCCCAGATGGTCGTGATGATAATGCATATCAAGATGACGCTGTAGCGTTCGGAGCTGATGCGCGGGGACCGTATCACCTTGACGAAGAAGATGATGATCACCGCGGCGATGATGGCGTAGTCGAGGATGCGGTGGAACGTCTGGCCGGCATAGGGGATCAGACGGAAGTAGGGGGCGCCGTACGCCATGATCTCCTCGACGCCGAACGCGTGCCCGGTGAAGATGTTGGCAAGGAGCTGCAGCATATCGAGCAGGATCAGAGCGCCCACGGCGATGCGGAGCGCCTTCGGCGCGGAGATGAAGCAGTACTCTTCCGTGAACCGCAGCAGCCCCAGCATCGTCACGTCCATGCCGATGAAGTAGACGTAAAAGCCAACGGTGGATAAGGTCTGGTTGGTGGATGCGACGAGGATCAGGTTTCCCACGAGCGGGGGAATGAGCGCCAGTAGCAGGAGCCTGACGGATTTGCCGATGCTCTTGGTGGAGCGGTTCGCGACCGTCGAGCAGTACAAGAGCGCCACGATGAGGCAGGCGAATATGATCGAGAAGACGATTCTCATAACCTACGCCGCTGCCGTTGTCGAGCGGAGGGCTGTCCTATCCTTTCGTTGCCGCCGAGGAATCCGTCAACAGTGTCTTCGAAAATAATACCGTATCGTTCGAGGTATGGTTGGCGGCATCCTACCAGCGGCAGTCAGTTTCTGGGAACTTCCAGTTGATGAACGTCCAGTACGGCGCGTTGACGCGCTGGGCGTAGGCGTCCATGTCGACGTCGGCCCAGTTGTAGAACCCCTGCTTCGAGGGCGATCTGGCGCCCCACGCGTCCGCCGATTGCGCTTTCTCGCGCACGATGCCCGGCGCGCCGTCGTAGCGGGGCAGGGCGGGGAAGACGTTGTCGCAAGTGGAGGCATTCAGCTGATAGCCGCCATTGTCGAAGTGCTCGAACATGCCGATGCTCGTGTAGCGTGGGCAGAAGCTGTATGCCAGGCAGTTGTCGATGTCGTGCGGCTCGCACACCCCGTCCTCGACGAGCTTCAGGGCGGCGGCCCACAGTGCGAACTGCAGGTAGTTGCCGATGAAGCCAGGATTCGGCTTCTTCAGGGTGGAGGGCTTGCGGTCGAGGGCGTCGAGTACCTGCAGCGTGTAGGCGACGGCGTCTTCGGAGGTGCGGCTGCCCATGCACAGCTCCATGTAGGGAACCATGTGCACGGGGAAGAACGGGTGCGTCACCAGGATGCGGTCGGCCAGCCCGGGCGTGGCCTCGGCCATCACGTCGGGCTGGATGGACGAGCTGCACGACCCGATGGCCCGCACGTTCGGGCAGCAGCGTTCCAGCTCGCGGAAGCACTCCCATTTGGCTTGGGGCGTCTCCTTGATTGCCTCGAAGACGAACGTGCATGCGGAGAGCCCTTCGTACTCGTGCACGACGCGCAGGTACGTGCGCGCGGCCCGCGCCTGGTCGGCTGTCATCACCTGCCGGTCGACCATCTGCTGGTAGAGGCGGTCGAATTCGGCCATGCGCGCTGGCTTCTTTTGCGGATCGCGCAGGTACACGACCGTCTTGAATCCGTGCGACGTTGAGAGCACGGCGGTGGTTCCGCCGATCATGCCCATGCCGACAATGCCGATAACCGGGTCGTTCATGCTCTGCTCCTTGCTCGTCGGTAGCTCGATGGGTGGACGATGGTTTCGTGGCGCGGCCTAGAGCGCCTCTTCCGCGTGGTGCATCCGCTTCATCTCGTACATCCCGTCGTCCATCTCCTTGATGAAGGCGTCCACATCGCCCTCGTCGAAAAAGCTCGTGCCGTACGAAATTGCCAACTGGTAGGGTTGATCGGACCGGTTGTGCTCGTCCAGGTTCGCGGTTACGTTGTTCAGATAGGCATCCAGGCCATCTGCGGAGCTCGTCCTCTTCAACACGATGAACTCGTCGCCAGCGTAGCGGAACACCCATTCGCCTTCGATGCGAGACTCCTTCAAGATGTTTGCCAGGGTCTTGAGCGCGGCGTCCCCTTGCGAATGGCCAAAGGTGTCGTTGATGCGCTTGAAGCTGTCGATATCGACCATCGCGCCGGCGAATGTATCCTTCCGCGAGATCCACGCGGAAATCACGCTGCTCAGGTACTGGCGGTTGTAGGTGCCCACGAGCACGTCGACGTACGCCAGCTCGTTTTGCTGCATCATGAACAACCCGACAAGCCCCAGCGCCGAAGCCAGCCAAGCGACCGAGAGCCCGTAGAACGCGAACTGCAACCCTGCGCCCACCAGTATGGGCACGACGAAAAGCGCGATTCTGAAGAACGAGATCTTGCCGTTCTCCCTCTCGTAGCGCTTTGTAAGCAAGAATGCGGTGACGAGGTAGTACAAGATGACGAAGTAGTAGACGTAGCTGAGAGGGCGGCGCTCGTACATGTTCTGGTCCGAAATGTAGTAGATGATCGGCACGAAGTAGTTGACGACGTTCAAGCTGATCATGATCGCGCCGATGATGATCTGAGGTTTGTAGTGCCTCCATATGCGCTTCGGATTGTCGTAGAGACCGAGGTCGATGTATGCGAGCACGCCGAAGGGCAGTAGCAGGTTGGCGGTGTAGAGGTACGTGTTCGCCACGTAGTTGAGGATTCTCGAACCGGTGAACACCTGGCCGTCGATGGCATAGGAGAAGGCTTCCATGATGCAGCCCAGCATCACCCCGAACACCATGGCCGAGTAGATGCGGTCCTCGTGCGTGTCGCGGAGGATTTTCGTACGGGACACGTACAACAGCATCAGCAGGATGAAGATGCCCGTGCCGTTGGTGATGTAGATCGAGCGCATATCCATGGTCGTCTAACCCCCCTGCAAGCATTATACGCGCAAGGCCGATTGGACACTGCAGCGATGGCGGCGAAGGCGGGATTCTCGGTAAAGGGGCGATGGCGCGTTCGGGTCAATGATTGTAAAATCAGGCTAACATCCCTGCTCTTGTATTCTGTGGAGCGTGCGTCAGTTGAGCTGCTAGGAGGGTAACGTACGTGTCGGTTGAGGTGGTCTGTGGTTTGCTGATCCCCTTTGTGGGGACGACGCTCGGTGCAGCATGCGTGTTCCTGCTGCGCGGCGGCGTATCCCAGACGGTCGAGCGCGCCCTTTCGGGCTTCGCCGCGGGCGTCATGGTGGCCGCCTCCATCTTCAGCTTGATCATCCCCTCGATGGACGCCTCCGCCGATATGGGGCGGTTCGCGTTCGTGCCCGCCTTCGTCGGTTTCTGGGCGGGCATATTGTTCCTGCTCGCGCTCGACCGCTTCGTCCCCCACCTGCATAGCTCCACCGACGAGACGGAGGGCCTGCATCCCGAGCGCGTGCCCCGCACCACGTTGCTCACGCTGGCCGTCACCTTGCACAACGTGCCCGAGGGCATGGCGGTGGGAGTGGTGTTCGCGGGATGGCTTACGGGAAGCGCCGCCATCTCGCTCGCAGGCGCGATGACGCTTGCCGTCGGCATCGCCATACAGAACTTCCCGGAGGGGCTCATCGTCTCGTTGCCGTTGGCTGCGGAAGGCGGGAGCCGCCGCAAGGCGTTTCTGCTGGGAATGGCGTCGGGCGCCGTGGAGCCGGTGGCGGCGGTGCTCACCGTGCTGCTGGCCGAGCTGGTCATCCCGCTGCTGCCCTACCTGCTCGGCTTCGCGGCGGGCGCCATGATGTACGTCGTCGTGGAAGAGCTCATCCCGCAGATGAGCGAGGGCAAGCACTCCAACGTGGGCACCTTGCTGTTCGCCGTGGGCTTCACGCTCATGATGGTGCTCGACGTGGCGCTCGGTTAGCGCGGTTCGACGCCCGTTGCCCTCTTGTGCCTGTCGTCTCGGGCTCGGGTATAGTTGTATTCGTTGAATCCTACGGGGGAGGTTGGGCATGAAGCAGTCGCGCTACACGATAGTAGAGCAGGCACCGAGCGGGGAGCACCTGCTGTTCAATACGGCCACCGGGGCCTTTATCGCGCTCGATGACGAGGGCTTCGCGTGCTATGAGGCCGGCGAGGGATCGATTGCATCCGAGCTGGAGCGCGGCGGGTTCCTCACCGAGCTCTCGCCCGACGAGGAGCTCGACGCGTTGCGCGGGCGCATTGCCGAGAACCGCGCCGACCGCAGCACGCTTACGCTCAGCTTCGTCCCCACCTATGCTTGCAATTACCGTTGCCCGTACTGCTACGAGCAGGACCGCGTGAAACTGGGCGGCAAGATGGACGAGCGCACGATGAGCGCCGTGATGGCGTTCGTGCGCGCGCACTACGAGCAGGACGGGTTCTCGAAGCTCAGCGTGCAGTGGTATGGCGGCGACCCGTCGCTGGTGCTCGACGTGGTGGAGGAGCTTTCGGGGCGCCTCATCGCGTTCTGCGATGAGGAGGGCGTGGCCTACGAGGCCATGATGCTCACGAACGCGAACGTCATCGGGGAAGCCGAGGCCAACGTCATCGCGCGCTGCCGTGTCGGTCTCGTGTTCCTGACCATCGACGGCCCCGAGGAGATACACAACCAACGGCGCGTAGCCGCAAACGGGACGAACTCGTACCGCAAAACCCTGCATGCTGCGCGGCTCCTCCGCGCACGCGGCGTGAGCCTGACCGCCACCATGAACGTCGACCGCGTGAACTGGCCCCACTACACGCAGCTGCGCGACGAGCTGTTCGCCGAGGAGGGGATCAGCCTGACCGTCGGGAGGCTGTGCGACTATGGCCACACGTTCGGCGAGGCGCCGTTCGCCGAACCCCAGTTCAGCCTGTTCACGCACGACGAGTTCTGCGAGGAACGCCAGCGCCTGTTCGAGAGCGAGCCGCATACGGCCGACGAGATGCGCGCGATGCTGCAACCCATCCTGCAGTTCTGCCAGGGCCAATCGGGCAACTACTTCGTCATCGACTTCAAGGGCGACGTGTTCAGCTGCGACGGGTGGATCGGCTATCCCGAGAACGTGCGCTTCAGCGTGCACGACGACCCGGGTGAGTGGAAGCCATCGGAAATCGTCTTCGACGCTCCGCGCGACGAGAAGTGCAGCCAATGCGAGCTCTTGCCACTGTGCCTGGGCAGCTGCATCTGGGAGCGCGAGGCCACCGGCATGCCCTGCCATCCGCTGAAGGGCAGGATAGGGGCCTACCTGCGCGTGTACCGCTCGTGCTTCGAGACGGCGCAGCCCGGCATGACCTTGCTGGCAGAGCCCGTGCAGTAAAGCTGCCGCGGAGTTTCGAGGGCATGGCGGCGGGGCTAGCGCAGGACGCTGCCTCCGAAGTACACAGGCAGGGCCTTCTTGAACTCCTTCGTCGAGACGAGCACGCGCGCGTCGAGGTTCGCCAGGCGCTTCATCTCGTCCACGTAAGCGTCGAGCTCCTCCTGGGTGGTGGCGTGGACCATGGCGTAGAGGTTGTAGGGCCACGTTGCCGCAGGGCGGCGGGCGTAGCAGTGCGACACGTACGGCAAGGCCGCGAAGGTCCGCCCGATTTCGTCAGATTGCTCGCCGGGCACGTTCCAGACGGTCATCCCGTTGAACGTGTAGCCGAGCTTCTGGTGCCGAACGAAAGCGCCGAAGCGTCGGACGAGCCCCTGGGACTTCCATTCGCTCAGGCGCTGGAGCACGCGGTTCTCGTCAATCGCGCTGTCGCCGAGCTCGGCTGCGATCAGCGCCGCCCCGTCGCGAAACGGGTGCTCGCCCGTTACATCGGCCTGCGCCCAGCGCACGAGCGCCACGTCGAACGGGTCGTCGGCGTCGAAGGGCTTTCCCGCTCCCTCCTTGCGCTTGGGTGGCGCGCCCCCGTCTGAGCTGTGCTTTCCGAAATCGACCCTGATCTTGTACAGCGACGTGACGGGCAGGTTCAGCACCGCGCACCCGGTTTCGTCGGCTATTTCGGCGACGAGCCGGTCGAGGTCGGCTGTCGACGGCGCGATTGCCGTGAACCAGATGTTGTACTCGGCTTCGCGCAGGTAGTTGTGCGTGATCTCGGGGTGCGCGCTTATCAGGGCGCCCACCTGGTCGATGCGCTCCTGGCCTCCATCGACCGACACCGCGCACAACGTGGAGACGCAGCCGAGCTTCCTTGACGAGAACGATGCCGAGATTTGCCGGATCGTGCCGTCGCCCCGCAATGCCGCGACGGCGTCGAGCACGCGTTCGCGCGTGAGTCCGAGCCGCTCGGCAAGCACGCCGTACGGGTCGCTTTCAAGGGGGAAGCCGCTCTGGATTTCGTCGAGCACGCGTTCGCGCGCCACCTCTCGCGGCACGTAGGCGCAGTAGGGCTCCTCGGCCAGGTAGTCGCCCGTTGCCGCGAGTGCGCGGGCGCGGCAGCCGCCGCACACGCCCTTGTATTCGCATCCCCCGCACTTTCCGCGCAACCGGTCGTAGTGGCGCAGGTCGTCGAATACCGGCGAGGTCTCCCAAATCTGCGAGAACGGGACGTCCCGCACGTTGCCGAGCTGCATGTCGAAATACCCGCACGGCTGGACGTCGCCCACATGGCTGATGAACGCGAACGTGATGCCGCCCAGGCATCCGCGCGTCATGGCCTCCATGCCGTAGGTCTCGCGGTTGACCTCGCGCCCTTCGGCAGCGCAGAGCTGCCTGATGATGCGGTAGTACTGCGGCGCGTCGGTTGGCTTGAAGTGCAAGGGGCTCGTTTTCTGGCAGTGGTAGGCCCAGGTGAGCACCTCTTCGTACTCTTCGGGCGACAGTTCGACGTCGGCCAGGTCCTCGCCGCGGCCAGTCGGTACGAGCAGGAACGGGTGGAACGCCACGGCGCCCTCGGCGAGGGCCAGGTCGTGCATGTCGTCCACCAGGTGGTTGTTCATCTTGGTGATGGTCGTGTTCACCTGCACCTCGACGCCGTGGGCGCGCAGGTGGCGGATTCCCGTGAGGGCCTCGTCGAAGGCGCCCTGCTTCCCACGGAAGGCGTCCTGCCCCTCGGTCGTCGGGAAATCGAGCGACACCGACACGCGGGGGATGCCGTGCTCTGCGATGCGGGCGGCGCACGCGTCGTCGATGAGCGTGCCGTTCGTGCCGATGACCGGGTGCAGGCCTGCTTCGCGTGCGTAGTCGATGATGTCCCAGATGTCGCTTCGGATGAGCGGCTCGCCGCCCGTGAGGATGAGGATGGGGTCGGAGATGGCGGCGATGTCGTCCACCACGCGCTTGCACTCCTCGAGCGAGAGCTCGCCCGGGTAGGGCTCGCTGTGCGCCGCCGCGCGGCAGTGGGCGCAGGCCAGGTTGCAGCTGCGCGTTATCTCCCATGCCACGATGCGCGGCGCCCGTATGCCCGCGCGCTCCTCGAAAGCCTTGGCCGCAGTGCTCGTCCCCGGCCTCTGTCGCATACCACCCCTGGCCGTCATGCTTCGATGCCGATCTCAGCGTCGGTTAGGTAGCACGCGGGGTCGCTCGCCCACAGGTCGCCGCATGCCGCTTCGGCGCGCACGCGGAAATTGCCGCCGCAGATGTCGAGCCATTGGCACTGCGCGCAGCGACCCTTCACGAACGGTCTCTTGTCCTTCAGGCGAAACATGAGTTCGCTCGCCTCGGTCGTCCGGCTCGTGTCGGTCCAGATTTCCGAGAGCGGGCGCTCTTTCACGTTGCCGAAGCTGAAATGGCGCCAGAACTGGTCGGCGTGCACCTCTCCGTCCCAGCTGATGCATGCGATGCCGTTGCCGGTGGAGTTGCCCTGGTTCCACTGCAGCAGTTGCATGACCTCGCTGGCGCGCGCGGGGTCCTCGCGCATCAGCTCAAGGTAGATGAACGGGCCATCCGCGTGGTTGTCTACCGTCAGTATTTCGGGGCGGCCGCCCTCGTCGAACCATGCGCGCGTACGGTCCATGATGTGGCGCACCACGGCGCGCGTTTCCTCGTGAGTGAGGTCCATGTCCTTCAGGTTGGATCCGCGTCCGGTGTAGACCAGATGGTAGAAGCACGTCCGGTTGATGTTGCGTGCGCGCATGATGTCGAACACGTCGTCGACTTCGCGGTAGTTCAGCTTGTTGAGGGTCATGCGCAGGCCGACCTTGATGCCTTCCGCCTGCGCGTTAGCGAGGCCTGCCATGGCGCGCTCGAACGCGCCCTCCGCGCCGCGGAACCTGTCATGCGTCGTGGGCGCGCCGTCGAGCGAAACGCCCACGTACGACAAGCCGACTTCGGCGAATTCTCGCGCGAGCTCCGGCGTGATGAGCGTGCCGTTCGTCGATAGGACGACGCGCATGCCCGCCTGCTTGGCATAGCGCATGAGCTCGACCAGGTCGTCGCGCAAGCAGGGTTCCCCGCCGCTGAAGAGCAGCACGGGGGAGCCGAACGACGCGAGGTCGTCGATCATGGCCTTCGCCTCGTCGGTCGAGAGCTCGCCGTATGCCCGCCCGTCCGATTCCGAATAGCAGTGCATGCACTTCAGGTTGCACGTGCGCGTGCAGTTCCATACTACGACCGGTTTCTTGTCGCGCGAGAACTGCAGCAGCCCGCTCGGCAAATTGGCCGAGCGCCGCTTGTAGCGCAGCACGTCCGACGGCTCCACTGCGCCGCAGTACAACTTCGATATGCCGATCATTCCAGGTTCTCCTCGGGGCCTTCGGGTCTTCGGGGCGCGCATGACCTTCCAGGCGCGCTGATTTCCGATTAAATCCACCAACAATGCAACGCGCACTAGGATATACGATGACGCGGCGTCACTGTCAAGAAAACGGTGGAATGTTCTGTTTGCGAGGCAGGTGCCCCGCAGACGCTCCATTGGCGTGCCATTTGCAGCAAGTTGACCCGTTGGAGGGCACCGTTCAATTTGCTATGGCTTGGGGCCATTCGTTCCGGGTCCTTCGTCGGGCGACACAACTGCCTCCTCTGCCGTCGGAGACAGCTTCCCTGCTCGGGCCCCCATTGCGTGTCCTGCGATTGGGCCATGCCGACCTGCCTCTGACCCTGCTGTGGGGGTGCTTGCGTTGCGAAACGGGGCAAAAATGTCAAAAAAGTCGCGCTGTGCATGTTTCTGGTGCGGCGGTGTGGGCTCGTTGGGATTGACGACCTGGGAGAATGCCGCGTCGCGGGGTCGCGAGGCCCAGCGGGCGCGTGAAAAGTCGGGGTTTCGGACATGCACAGCGGACCTTTTTTGACAAATCCGGGC
>CACWWI010000005.1 GCA_902764575.1 uncultured Coriobacteriaceae bacterium | reverse complement strand
ATTACCGAGCACAGGTACTTCAAGGTGACCATGCCCAAGTTCCTCGCTGCGCTCATGTCGGCAGACGAGGAGAACCTACCCGCCGTCATCGAGGAATCCGGGCTCATCAAGCGCCAGAAGGTGGCGCTGCTCACGGTGTACGACTACCGCACGTTGCCCGGCGATGCCCTGATCGCGCTCATCCGGAGGCTCGTCTCCGAGGAGGAGAGCCACTACGACCGCATCACAGGCCGCAACAACATGGCGGCGCGCGTCGCCCCCATGCTCGGCCTCATGGGCACGCTCATTCCCCTGGGCCCCGGCATCCAGGCGCTCGGCCGCGCCGACACCGCCGCATTGTCGAGCTCGCTGCTCGTAGCGTTCGACACCACGGTGGCAGGCCTGGTCGTGGCGGCGGTATGCCTGGTCATCGGCAAGGTGCGCGGCATGTGGTACGGCAACTACATGTCGGCGCTCGACAGCGCCATGGCCACGATGCTGCAGAAGATCGAGGAAATGCGCGCTGAGGGGAAGATCACCATCGAGGAGCCGTCGAACTACGCGTTCCTCTACGAGCAGACCACCGGCCCCGTGTCGCCCAGGACCCCTTCCTTGAAGAACTTGGCCCCCAAGCGCGACGACGCCGAGGCCGAGGAGCCGAAGCCCGAGTTCAAACCGACGCGCGCTACGCAGCCCATCTCCCAGACGCCTTCGGCGCAGCAGCCCGAAGGGTCGTTCACGTATTCGAGCCAGCCGCTGCCCGCGAGCCAGGCAGCGCCCGCGAGCCAGGCGGCGCCCGCGAAACAAGCGGCGCCTGCAAGCCAGCCGACCCAGACACCGCTCTGGGACCCCTCTTCCGAGCTGGGAGAATGGTACACCGCGACGTTCGGCACCGAGCAGCCCGGCACGCTGCCGTCGTATGACGCGCTCGTCTCGAGCTCGCCTGCGCCCGCAGCTACGCCCGCACCTGCGCCCACGCCGGAGCCCGCACCCGCGCCCGCAGCTACGCCTGCGCCCACGCCGGAGTCCGCTCCTGAGCCCGCAAGCACGTCCACGCAGGGCGTTTTCCCGCGCCCCGTGTTCATGACGCCGAAGGCTTCGAACCCAGCGCCGAGCGGCGGTGAAGGCCAGCGCCGCAACGACACGACCGCACGTTAGGAGGACGCGATGTCGAGCTATTTCTCTGACAGCGGCAGCTTCCGCAAGGCGAAGCCCGCCGAAGACGTCGATCCCATGAGCTCGCTCAGCAACGTCGGGGACGTCATGCTCGTGTTCGCCTGCGGCCTGATGGTCGCGCTCGTGGTGGCGTGGAACGTCGACCTGGGCAAGGTAACGCAGGTGCAGATGGGCGAGGAGCTTGACCAGAGCCAGGTGAACCAGGCAACCGACCAGATCAACGGCGACGGCAACTCCTACGTCGAGAAGGGCACCGTGTACCAAGATCCCGAAACGGGCAAGTACTACCTGGTGGAGGACACGTCCAAGAACGGCTCCTCCAACGGCGGCAACGCGAACGGCAAGTAGCGCATGGGCGCCCTGATCACATCCAAGTCGATTCCCGCGAAGGCGATTCGCATCGTCCTCGTGTTCGCGCTCGTGTTCTGGGCGTCGTTCCGCGTCGAGTGCCTCGCGTTCGGTGCCGTGGTAACCGATTCGCTCTCGAACCACAAGGAGGGCACGCTCAACGACGTGGAGCTCTGGCAGGTCGAGAGCATCGACGGCAAGGAGCTCAAGGGCGATCGCGTGGGCAGCGCCGGCGATACGGCCGATGGCAAGAACGAGACCCGGCTCCAGATGAGCTCGGTGAGCGGCATTATCCAGGTGGTCGCGATTCCCGCCTGGCAGCCCTCCAGCGAGTCTTCCTCCGGGCAGGCGAGCCCTGCTGCCGCCTCGGACGACATGATCATCAGCGATTACCTCGACTGGAATGTGGACAAGCCCGAATGCGTCGACCTGAAGGTCGAAAAGGGCGTCGTCACGATTACGGGCAAGGCGGCGGGCACCGTCACGGTCACCTGCTCGCTGAAGGCCTCCGACGAGAAGTACGTGAGCGCGGACTTCAAGGAGAAGCACAAGGGCAAGCCGTTCGAGGCGTCCTTCAAGATCGACGTGCTCAACCCCGAGGTGAAGGCGCTCGAGCTGCTCTCGCCCAATGGCGAGGTTCTGGTGGCGGACCAGACCGTCAGCCTTACCGAGGAGCAGCGTGAGTCGTATGCCTTCGGCGCGCGCGTGACCATCGCCGACCCCTTGAGCCACGAGACCATCGCCGTGTTCACCGACAAGGACCGCTCCTCGCTGCCCGAAGGGCTGAGCGGGCTGCTGTCCGATTTCGAATGGAGCCTCAAGTCGAACACGGGCGACGAGGTGGGCGAGGACGTGGCGACCATCGGATCCGACGGCGTTCTGCATATGGAGAAGGACGCCGCCTTCATCGTGAACTGCTCGATGAGCCTCGGCGAGGCCAGCTCGTCGGCGCAGGTCCACGTGACCTCGGGGAACCCCCAGGGCGGCGGCGGTGACGAGGGCGGTGGCTCCGACCAGCCCGAAGAAGATGACGGCCAGGGCGCATGGCGCCCGCAGCGACAGCTCCGCGTGATTGCCAACCTAGGTGCAGGGACCGAATCCGGTTCCGAGGAAGGGTCGGAGTCCGGCTCTTCGGCCAACCCCGACGGGCAGCAGGGCGGCAGCGAATCGTCCTCGAGCGCGAGCAGCAAATCGGCCGAAAGCGCCGACGCCGAATCGCCGAGCCAGTCGAGCGAGAGCCCTTCCGCCGACGAGAGCAAGCAGAGCGCCCCGAAATCCATCGATAAGCTCTACGGCGTCGATGAGCTCCAGGCCTTGGGAACGACCGAGGCCATGTACTCGATGTACGGCAGCAACGGCTGGCAGGTCGTCCGCGGCAGCGGTCCCTCGCTGGCAAGCCTCCTGAAGGATGCGGGCATCGAGGACGTGAGCCAGATCGAGTCGATCACGTTCGAGGGGCTGTACGGCACGACCGAGGTCGCGTGGAGCGACCTGACAGCCGCCAGGAGCTACTACCCGCATGCGCTGGAGGGGAGCTATGCGGACGGGACGCCTTCGAGCCCCATGGTCGCCATCCTCTCGTACCAGTACTCGGCCGAGCAGCTGGCCAACGGCGGCGGCTCGACGCAACCGAGCCAGCCGGAAACGCCCAAGGCGGATGAGGGCGCGAGCGGCGCGGCGTCGGGCAAGTCCGAGGGCAGCGCCAGCAGCTCGAGTGCCGCCGCGACCGCCGACACGGAGAGCGGCAGCAGCACGAGCGCCGACACGGATGCCGGCGGGGAGGGCGAGAAGACGGAGCCCGAGCTGGTCGACAACACGCAGTTCCGCCTGCTGTTCGGCGCCACCGAGCCTGCAGAGGCCACCATCGAGCCCGATTCGCTGCGCTGGATCCACACGATCCACGTGAACATGAAGAGCGCTCCCACCGACGATGCGCCCACCGACCCGACGCTCAGGGTGCGCGTGGGCTACGTGCCCGCCCCCCTGGGATACACCGCCGTGTTCTCGGCCATTCCCAACAACGAGATCGGCAATGCGCGCTTCGGCTTCCATTGGCAGGAATCGAGCGATGGCGTTACCTGGACCGACGTTCCGAACGGCGCAGTGCAGACCTTGCGCATCCCCACTACCGAGGACCGCCTGGGGCATCAGTTCCGGGTGATCATGGAAACCGACCTCGTGAACGAGGAGGGCAAGAAGCGCGGGGCGACGTCCGAGCCTGCGACGATGGTTGTCGGCAGCGGGTTCGCGGTGTCGCTTGCCTACGATCCGCCGCGTGCGGGCGATACCGCCATCTTCCAGTCCACCGTGTACGGTGACGTGGACGCCTCGTCGGTCACGTACGAGTGGCAGAGCTCCATCGACGGCGGCGAAACGTGGACCACCGTGCCCAACCGCACTGGCCCCCAGCTCGCCGTTCCCACGAACCCCATCGAGAAGAAGCCCGAGGGCTCGGGCGACAGCGAGGCCAGCAGCGGTAGTTCCAGCAAGGCCACGCCCATCACGTACGTCCGTGTGATCGCGCGTGCGGCCGACGGCCGCGAGGCGTATTCCAACGTGATGCCGCTCACGGTGCGCGTCGGCGATTCCGACGACGAAAGCTCGGGCGACGGGCAGCAGGGCACGCCCGGCAGCGGCTCGGGCTCGGGGCAGCCGAGCAACCCCACCGACGGTGGGGGCCAGACGCCAGGCGAGGTAACGCCCGCCACCCCCAGCATGACCGTGTCCGAGATCGATCACATCGTGTACGAGGAGACGAACCTGCCGCAGGGCTCGGGCCAGACGACGGCCCCCGAACCGTCTTCGCCCACGACCGAGCAAACCGGCACCCCGGCAACGGCGCCCACCACGCCTGCCACGCAAACCGAGGTGCCCGAGATCTTCATCAACCCCGACGTGAGCGCGCAGATCACCCAGCAAGTGCAGGCGGCCAGGGATAACGCCATGGCGTCGACGCCCGGCGCCCGCTGGACCGAGATCAACGCCGTCAACCCCGGAGGCGAGGACGTGCGCCGCGTGCTCGCGGACAACCCCTTCGCCCCGTTCGCCATCCCCCTCGGCCTGGGCCTCGTAGTAGCCGGCGGCTTCGAGCGCTTCCTAAGCTTCCGCCGCGCCCTCGGCCAACCAAAAGCCAACTAACCGCACTCGCAGCAAAATATGCGGCAGTTTTGGAATGCCGCCTTCGGCGGCGGGCGCACGGAGTGCGCCCCTACCGGCGACAACACGCCCACATAACGCAGTCCCGCGTGCTGGCAGGCTCCGGACACGCGGATGTGCGATGTGGGCGGCGGGCCGTTGGTAGGGGCGCACTCCGTGCGCCCGCGCGCAGCGATATCCACGCACTATCGCACAATGGAGTACAATAGTGCGCACGCTCTCGATTTGCCAGAAAGGGAGATGGCGCAGCACATGCCAAAGATCATCACATACGATTCCACCCTGCGCGATGGCGAACAGGCGCAGGGCGTTGCGCTCTCGCTCGAGGACAAGCTGAACATCGTGAGGCGCCTCGACGAGTTCGGCATCGACATCATCGAAGGCGGCTTCCCCGCTTCCAACCCCAAGGACATCGCCTTCTTCGAGGAGCTGCGGAACAACCCGCTCGGGCACGCGCGCATCGCGGCGTTCGGCTCCACCTGCAAGAAGGGCGTTGCCGCGCAGGACGACCCGGGGCTCGCCGACCTGGTGGCGAGCGGTGCGCCCATCGCCACCATCGTGGGCAAGACCTGGGACGAGCAGGTGCTGCGCGCCCTGCAGACCACGCTCGACGAGAACCTGCGCATGATCTCCGATTCGGTCGCGTTCCTGAAGGGGCACGGCCTGGAGGTCATCTTCGATGCCGAGCACTTCTTCGACGGCTACCGTGCCAACCCCGACTACGCGCTCGATTGCCTGAAGGCGGCCGCGCGCGCCGGGGCGGATTCGCTCGACCTGTGCGAAACGAACGGCGGCGCGCTGCCCTTCGAGGTGGAAGAGGCGGTCGCGGCGGTGGTGGAAGCGCTGTCGGGCCCGCAGGAAGCTCCGCGCATCGGCATCCATTGCCACAACGACAGCGGCTGCGCGGTGGCCAACACGCTCGCGGCCGTGCGGGCGGGCGCCCGTCAGGTGCAGGGCACGGTGAACGGCTACGGCGAGCGCGTGGGCAATGCCAACCTGCTCACGGTTATCGCCGACCTGGAGCTAAAGATGGGCTACACGTGCGTGGGGCCCGAGAACCTGCGCCAGATGACGGGCGTGGCGGCCTATGTTGCCGAGGTGTGCAACTTCGCCGTTTGGAAGCACACGCCCTACGTGGGCGCTGCCGCGTTCGCCCACAAGGGAGGGCTGCACGCGAGCGCCATAGCGCGCTTCCCCTCCGCCTACGAGCACGTCGACCCCAGCGCGGTGGGCAACGACGCCCACATGATCGTGAGCGAGCTCGCCGGCAAGGCCTCAATCGTGGCGAAGGCGCGCGCGCTCGGCTTCGACCTGAGCGACGATCCCCAGTCCGTGCAGGCCATCCTCGAAGAGGTGAAGCGCCAGGAGGCGGCGGGCCATTCCTACGAGGTGGCTGACGGCTCCCTGGCCCTGCTCATAGCGCGCATGCTCGGCAAGTACGAGCCGTTCTTCACGCTGGAGAGCTTCCGCGTGATCGTGGACGACCGCGAGGACACCGGCGCCCTCGCGAAGGACGCCCAATCCGAGGCCACCATCAAGGTGCACGTGGGCGACGACCGCTTCGTGGCAACGGGCGAAGGCGTCGGCCCGGTCGGCGCCCTCTCGAAGGCGCTCAAGATGTCGCTATCAACGTCGTACCCGGAGGTACAGGATATGCACCTGGTCGACTTCAAGGTGCGCCTGCTCGACGAGAGCACGGGAACCGACGCCATCACGCGCGTCGCCATCACCACGCGCGACGAGTACGGCACCTGGGGCACGGTCGGCGTGTCGGAGAACATCATCGAGGCGTCGTGGAACGCCCTCGTGGAATCGATCGAATACGGCCTCGTACGGCGCAATGCGTCGCGAGGAGGGGGAATGGGTGATAACGATGCCCGTTAACGACCTGCGCACAGACGATGTCGAGAACCTGCTCGACGTGCTCGTGTCCATCAACGACAAGGACACGCTCTACGCCCTGCTCGAAGACATGTTCACCATCAGGGAGATCCGTGAGAGTTCGCAGCGCCTGGCAGTGGCGCGCATGCTCGACGAGGGCAAGTCGTACGCCAAGATCGCCGAGGCAACCGGCGCGTCGGCCACGACCATCGCACGCGTCTCGAAGTGCCTGAGCTATGGGTCGGGGGGCTATCGTGCCGCACTTGACGCGCTGGACAATGTTGACCACAATGTCTCCTAATGTTCGCCTAAGGGAAGGACGACTGTGAAGAGACTGCTCATCGTTGTGGACTACCAGAACGATTTCGTTGACGGTGCGCTCGGGTTCGAGGGCGCCGAGCTACTGGAAGGTCCCATCGCGCGCAAGATCGAGGAGTACCGCGAGGCGGGCGACACCATCTGCTTCACCTACGACACCCACCACAAGGACTACCTCGACACCCAGGAAGGGCGCAAGCTGCCCATCCCGCACTGCATCGAGGGATCGGAGGGCCACGACCTCTACGGGAGCATCGCTTCCAAGCAGGAAGACTACGACGAGGTGTTCCTCAAGCCGACGTTCGGCTCCACCGCCCTGTTCGAGCGCCTGATAAACCGCCAGGCCGTCGCGATGAGCGTGGGAACGCTGCCGTTCGAGAGCATCGAGCTCGTGGGGCTCGTGTCGAACATGTGCGTGCTGTCCAACGCCGTCATCGCACGTGCGGCGTGCCCCGACGTGCCCATCATCGTCGATGCCGCCTGCACCGCGGCGCCCGACCCCGCCATGAACGAGAAGGCGCTGGACATCATGGAGGGCCTGCAGATCGAGGTTATCAACCGCCCCTCCGCGGACGACGAGTAAGCCGCCGCTGCGCCGCTCAATCGAATTCTCTAACCCTGGGCAAACGATTCCAGGATCAGCTGGGCACGCGTGCCTATGGGAAGCTGGTTCTCGTCGAGGAACGTGCGCACGTCGGCGATGGGCAACTCGAACACGTCGATGAGCTCGTTGGGTTCGGGGTGCGCGTCGGCGACCTTCTCTGCTTCCACGAACACGACCTGCACGGTTTCGTCGGACATGCCCGTCGAGGAGTAGCCGGCCTGGGGAAGGGGCCGCACGTCCGTGCCTTCAACCACCCCGTATCCGGTTTCCTCGCGCAGCTCGCGGTCGGCGCAGGTAAACAGGCTCTCGTCCTCGTCGACGAGCCCCGCGGGAAACGCGATGCACCAGCTGTTCAGCGGGTAGCGGAACTCCCTGATCATCAAGAGCGTATCGTCAGGCGTTCGGGCCACGATGCAGACGGCGTCGGCGCCTTTCGGCGGCAGACCCGCCGCGTTGCGCTCGAGCAGCGCCCGGTAGTCGTCGAGGGATTTGCGGGAGGCCACCTCGTAGGGGTGCATCGAGCCGTTGGGCATCTGGTAGGTGAGGACGTACTTCTTGATCCAGCCATCGCTCACTTGCTCGATGTCGACGAGTTTCGGTGCGTCCATGATGCTCCCTTCAACGGCTTCCCGTGCAGACGATTCTCTCATAAAAAGGAGGGCGCCCGGGAGGAGAGTAACCCAGGCGCCTTTCAAATCGGCTGGTAGGAGGGGAAACCAGCCTTACGGGTAAACGAGCTTGGATCGGCGGGCCCCCGAGGGGTTGCAGGGACCCGCCGCCGGTTAGCGGTTCTAGCCCTCGATCGCGATGGTGCGCGATTCCTCGAGCTTCGGCTGCTCGACCTTCTTCGGAACGCTGATCTGCAGCGTGCCGTTGTCGAACTTGGCCTTGATGTCGGCTTCCTCGATGTCCTCGCCGACGTAGAACTGGCGGCTGCACTGGCCGGTGAAACGCTCGCGGCGCAGGTAGGTGCCGGTGTTCTCCTCGGTGTCGGAGGTCGTCTTGGCGCTGACCTTCAGAATGCCGTCCTTCAGCTCGGCGGCGACGTTCTCCTTGTCGAAACCGGGCAGGTCCATGACGATCTCGAAACCGTCCTCGGTTTCCTTGATGTCGGTGCGCATCAGGTTGGGCGTTGCCTGCGGAGCGGGCATGTTGCCGAAGAATGCGTCGAACGGGTCGTTCATGAAGGGGTCGAACAAGCTGCGGCTTCTACGCGGTACGATCATGGTCATAACTAATCATCTTCCTCTCTTGGTGATGGCCGCCCCGAGTTTGTACTGGCGGTCATCGTCGCGCTTTCCTTTTGCATGGCTTATTTATACGCCTCAACATGTACGCATACAAGTAAGAAAACCTAAGCGTTACCTTTTCGAAAACTTTAGTCCAATAGACTCAGATAATGAGAGTGCGCTCGATGTCGCAAAAGGTAGCGGCCATTTTGTCTAGATTATCGGGGCAACTACGAGTACAATGCTTGCGTTTGTTTCCAAAGAAGGGGATGTCAATGGAACGAGAGAAATTCGGGAGCCGTTTGGGCTTCATCCTTATCAGCGCTGGCTGCGCCATCGGCTTGGGGAACGTGTGGCGCTTCCCGTACATCACGGGTCAGTACGGCGGCGCTGCGTTCGTCGTCATGTATATCATCTTCCTGGTGGCATTCAGCTTGCCCATCCTGGTGATGGAGTTCGCCGTGGGCCGCGGCTCGATGAAGTCGTCGGCGCGCGCGTACGATGTGCTTGAACCCAAGGGCACGAAGTGGCACATCGTGAAATGGTTCAGCTACGGCGGCATGTTCCTGCTCATGATGTTCTACACCGTCGTGGCCGGCTGGATGCTCTCCTACGTGTACAAGAGCGCGAGCGGCGCCTTCGTCGGCCAGTCAGCCGAGGGCGTTGCGGCCGTGTTCGGCGGCATGCTAGGCAACCCGGGCGAGCTCATCTTCTGGATGCTCGTCGTGTGCGCCATCGGCCTCGCGTGCTGCGCCGCCGGCGTGCGGAAGGGCGTCGAGCGCGTGACCAAGGTCATGATGATCTGCCTGCTCGTGGTGCTCGCACTCCTCTGCATCCGCTCCGTCACGCTCGAGGGCGCAGGCGAGGGCCTGGCGTTCTACCTCATCCCCGATTTCGGGAAGCTCTTCGCGGGCAACAACCTCGGCGAGCAGCTGGGGACGTTCGGGCAGGCGGCCTACGCGGCCATGGGCCAGTCGTTCTTCACGATGTCGCTTGGTATCGGTTCCATGCTCATCTTCGGCAGCTACATCGGCAAGGAGCGCTCGCTCACCGGCGAGTCCATCCGCATCGGCGCGCTCGACACGTTCGTCGCGCTGATGGCCGGCCTCATCATCTTCCCGGCCTGCTTCGCGTTCAGCGTGCAGCCCGACGCGGGCCCCGGCCTCGTGTTCATCACGCTGCCGAGCGTGTTCGAGCAGATGCCGCTCGGCCAGCTGTGGTGCTCGCTGTTCTTCGTGTTCATGAGCTTCGCGGCGCTTTCCACCATCATCGCCGTGTTCGAGGGCATCATCGCGTTCGCCATGGACCAGTGGGGTTGGTCGCGCGGCAAGTCCGTCGCCATCAACGGCGTGGCCATCATCATCCTGTCGATACCGTGCGCGCTCGGCTTCAACCTGTGGTCGGGATTCACGATCCCCGGCCTGGGCGATATCCAGGGCATCGAGGACTTCATCCTGTCGAACAACATCCTGCCGCTGGGCGCGCTGATCATCTGCCTGTTCTGCACGTCCAAGAAGGGCTGGGGCTGGGAGAACTTCCTGGCCGAGGCCGACACCGGCAAGGGCGCGAAGTTCCCCAAGTGGACCCGCGTCTACATGAAGTACGTGGTCCCGGTCCTCATTATCATCGTGCTCATCATGGGCTGGGTGCCGGTTGTGAGCACCTGGATGGCGCCGCCTGTCGTTTAACAGGGCATCTCTCGTAGTTTGGGCAGCGCCCAACGCCATGCCGCCGGGCAAGGCGTTGGGCGCTGCCTTGTTGTCGGGCGCGGGGGTTGGCTTATAATCGAGGCAGATCTATCTGTTCGTCGAGTGAGGAGAGCCCCCATGTCCACTCAAGATAACGTCAAGGGCCTGGTCGAGTCCATCCAGTCCAACCCCGATTTCCTGGCGCATCTGGCGCAGCACCCGTATTCGGCGATGCGCGAAACGACGGGCAAGGAAGACATATCGCGCGACGAGGTGAGCGAGGCGATGGCGGCGCTCGCGACGCTCATGGGCGGCCAGTCGGTCGACTTCGGCAAGATCGGCGGCGTGGCCTCCGGCATGCTGGCCGACAACGGCGGCAGCGCTCATTCCATGGCCGAGTCGCTGTTCGGCGGCCTGCTCGGCGGCGTGGGCGAATCGAGCGGCGCGCAGGCGGGCCTCCCGACCGACATCCTGTCGAACCTCGCGCACATCGATTTCGCCAAGGGCATGGCGGGCGTCGACTTGAGCGACGGCCTCGGCCTCGACGACGTCGTGGGCTTCGCCAAGGGCATGCTCAAGTAGAGGCGGCTGGCTAGGCTCATGACCACGATCGGCGTGCTTTCGGACACCCACGGGCGCTTGCCGCTGGCAGCCTACGAGGCGCTCGCCGACTGCGACCACATCATCCACGCCGGCGACATCTGCGACCCCGCGATTCTGCGCGAGCTCGAGACGCTCGCGCCAGTGACCGCCGTGCTCGGCAACAACGACTATCCCGAGTACGGCCCCGACGTGGGCAGGTATGCGCGCCTCACCGTCGACGGCGTGCGGTTCCTCGTGGCGCATTACCCGCGCGACGTGCGCATCTCCGCGTTCGGGTCGGGTGCCCTGGCGCCGGGCGACCCCATCCCCGACGTGTGCGTCCATGGCCATACGCACATCGCCAACATCAGCTGGGGCAAGGAAGTGCGCCCCGCGCAATACGTCGTGTGCCCGGGGTCCGTGTCGTGGCCCCGCGGCGGCAACCCGCCGTCGATCGCCAAGATCGAGGTGGACGCCTACGCCGTGAAGTCGATTCGTATCGAATCGCTCGACGGTGAAGTTCTCATCCAGCATCCGTAGCCGTTCAGCTGCTCGATGCCTCGTGGCGCGAGCGCGCATGGGCACGCCAGTCGCAGAACACCGCCCGCGCCTCCTCGAAGCGCAGCGCGGGATACTCGAGCGTGAGCGCCGCCGCGGCGAGGTCGGGGTGTTGGCCGAGGTTCCTGTCCATGTTGTCGAGGAAGCGGAAGTAGTCGTTGCTGGAATGAAGGCATCTCATGGTTGTGCTCCGTTTCTCTTCATCACGGCGCCATTGTCGCTCTTCGCGGCGCTGTGATGTGGGACAAAAACGGGACACTAGAGGGCTATGCCGAAGGCTCTTGCGACGGCGAGGTGATCGACAGGATTGCGACGACCATGGCGGTCGCTCCGGTGACGGGGTTCGTCCTAATGCGGCGGATGAACGAGCGCACCACGGACCCGTCGGCCATCTTGTCGTCGAGGAACGCCCGGTTGCCGGTTTCGCAGCACTCGAGCACGAGCTTCGTGAACGGCGAGTCCGAACCGAGGGGGCGGAAACCGCCGCTCGCCATTTGGTCGGAGAAGTCGATTCCAAGGTACCGGTTGGCGAATTCACGGTACGACTGGTTTGTCCGCACGAAGACGGCCTCGTTGCCCTTGACCTCCATAACGCCCATGGGCAGTGTGCTGAAAGCGTTCTGGAGCAGGCTCTCGTTCTCGTTCACGTCCTCGGCCGTGATGATTGCAAGGTCGTACAGGTTAACCTTGCCTATGGCCTCGAAATACTCGGATTCCGCGGGATTCTCGTAGCCAATTTGGATGCCTGCTTTGTAGCGCTCGATGATTCCCTCGAGGGGCAGCGCCTTGCTGAAGAGGAAGCCTTGCAGCTTGGAGCAGCCGATTTCCTGGAGGAACCTGCTCTGCTCCTCTGTCTCCACGCCCTCGCAGATGGTGTTTACGCCCAGCGCCGTCGCCATCTTCATGAGCTCCGTCAGGACGATGCGGCCCTCTTCGCTCTTGCCGATCTTCTGCGTGAAGCTCATGTTGAATTTGATGAGGTCGAACTTGATGTCCTCGAGCACGTCGAGCGACGAGTAGCCGCTTCCGAAGTCGTCCATCCACACGGGGAACCCGAGCGCCTGGAACCGCTCGACTTGCTCCTTCATAAAGTCGAAGTCGGCGCCGATGATGCTCTCGGTGATCTCGATCGGTATCTTGCTGCGGTCTATGCCCGCAGCATCCACCCGGCTGCGGATTTCCTCGACGATGTCGCACACCTCGAAGTCGGACCGCGAGAGGTTGACGGAGTGCGAGACGATGGTCAGGCCCGATTCCTCCTGAAGCTTGATCTTCTCGAGCACGCGGTCGACCACGTACAGGTCGAGCTTGTAGATGAGGCCAGCTTCCTCGAGCGCCGGGATGAAATCGTCTGGATGGAGCGTGCCCCTGGTCGGGTCGATCCAGCGCGACAGGGCCTCCTCGTCGCACACGTGGCCGTTGATGGCGCGGACGATGGGCTGGTAGTGCACCACGATCCAGTTCTCCTCGAGCGCCTGGTCGAAGTGGTTGATCACGTAGCGCATGTTCTCGACTTGCTTCAGCATGTCGGCGTCGAAGTAGCTGAAGCCCGATTCGTAGATGCCGTTGCGCTGGTCGCCCGCGAACTTCGCATGGTCCCATGCGACGCCGATGCTCACGTCCTCCATGCTGAACCGGTAGATACCGGCGCTTATGGGCAGGTTGACGCCGTTGTTCGCGCGACGGCCCTGCTCGAAGACGTTGGCTGCCAGTTCTTCCACGTGCTCTTCGTCCGAGATGGCGGCGAAGTGGTCCTGGCCGAAGCGGGCCACGCACTGCTCGCCGAACGCGCTGGCCAGGATGCCCGCCACCTCGCGGATGAGCTGGTCGCCCTCGTCGAACCCGTGCTGCCGGTTGAAGTGCTTCATTGCCCTCCTCGATCAGGCGCGCCTTCTCCTCTTCTGCCAGCTGGAAGAAATGTCGCTGGTTGGGAAGCCCCGTCAGGTCGTCGGTGAGCACCTTGCGGTTGAGTTCCTCGATGTCCTGCTTCAGCTGGTCGCGCATCTGCTTGAACGAATCGGTGAGCGCGCCCACCTCGTCCTTGCTGGTGTAGTCCAGCTCAACGTCGTAGTCCTTCGCGGCGAGCCGCTGGGAGGCGGCGGTCAGGCGCACCAGCGGTGTGGTGATCAGGCGCATCGCCAGCAGGGAGAGCCCCGCGAAGACGGCGATGATGAGCGCCGTGAGGGGCAGGACGTTGCGGCCGAGCGCCGCCGCCGACGCGTTGATCTCCTTGGTCGGTGCGACAACGGCGAGCTTCATGCCGTTGGCGAGCGTGGTGAAGGATAACTGGCGCTCTTCGCCGTTGGATGTGTAGCGGATGAGGGTGTCGCCGCTGTTCTCCTGCTGGAAGATGTTCTGGCTAACCTCTAGGTCGAGCGTGGTGCCGGCTTCCTTTTCCGGATGGTAGAGGATGCGGCCTTCGGGGTCCAACAGGCAGGCGAACCCCGTGTCGTACACCTTGACGGAGCTCACCTGCTCGACCAGGGTCTCCACGGGGATGTCCATTCCGATTACCCCTATCAGCGTGCCCGAGCGGTAGATCGGCACGAGGTAGGAGCCGATCAACAGATCGTCCTGGAGCCGCGCCCTATAGGGCCCAACCCACGAGGGGCGCCCGCGCGCGATCGTCGTGTAGTACCAAGCGGTGTGCTCCGTGTCGTTCGGGTCGAGCTCCCGGACGTCGATCGGCTCCCTCTCGGCGAAACCGGTTTTCCCCGCGCGGGAGTAGAAGAACCCGTGCTGCGTGTCGCTGATATCGGGGTTGATGCAATAGAAGTACGTCACGATGCCGGGCGTGTGGCTGGCCACGACGGAGGCGACTTCCAGGATCCTCTCACAGTATTGCGAGAGGTAGGCATCCAGCCGTTCCGCTTGCTCGGGGGTCCGCTGCCCCGATACCGCAGCTGGGCCCACCACGCCGCCCCTCACCAGCTCGACGCTGTCCAGCGTATCGCCCGCGAGGTTACCGATGAGCTCCACGGACTGCTCGATGCTGCCCGTGTAGGCCTCCAGGGACAGCTGGGTGTCGTGGGCGACCAGGTTCATCGTCTTAACTGACTCACGGTCGGTTTCGGCCTGGATCGTGAACGAGCCCACCAGGAACACGGAAAGGCCGGCCACGAGGACAGCCGCCACGAGAATCGCCGTTATTTTGAGCCGAATCGAATGCATCCGCTGCTCCCGGGCCTAGGGCGTTTCCTTGAGCGCCATCTTGCGGAACTCGTTTTTCACCGAACCGTTCCACGAGGCGTAGATGCTGTCGACCCTCTCCGAGGCCACGTATAGGTAAAGCCTCGAGTAGAGGGGGATCCATGCAGCGTCGTCCTGCGCGATGGTTTGCTCCAGGTTGTGGTACTCCCGGAGCCGCGCGGCGGGGTCGGTGATCGCCCGCGCGTTGCGCACGCGCCTCATCACGTCCTCGTTCGGGTAGCAGAGGCTGCGGAAGGTCGTGTTCTCGCGATTGCCGAAGAAGGTGTAGATGAAGTTGTCGGGATCGTCGTAGTCGGCCGTCCACGTGGCGGGATAGCAGGCGAGCTTGCCGCTCGTCCGCAGGTCCATCCAGTCGCTTCCATCGACGACCTTGATGGTTGCCCGCACGCCCACGTCCTTCCACATGGATGCGGCGAGTCGCGACAAGGTCATCTCGCGCTGTGACGCGGAGGACTTGACGCTGATGGTGAGGTCCAGCCCGTCGGGATACCCGGCTTCCGCGAGCAGCCTCCTGGCTTGGTCCGGGTCGTAGGGGATTTCCGGGAGGTCGGGGTTGAACCCGTACAAGCCATGGGGGAATATACCGTTCTCGACCGAGCCTTGGCCGCTGTAGAGCGCCGCGAGCAGCGTCTGGCGGTCGAGGGAGAGCTGCAGCGCCTTGCGCACGCGCACGTCGTCGAGCGGTGCGATGGATTCGTTGAGCGCGAAGTACGTGATGGCGACGCGCTGCACCCTGTAGAGCCGGTCTTGGTAGATGTCGCCATGGATGAAGAACTCGGAGGAGTTGCCCACCTCGTCTAGGTCTAGGACGTCGATCTGCCCGTTCTCGAACATCGTGCGCGCTTCGACGGGCTCCGTGATGAAGCGCAGGTCGACCCCTTCGCAGCGCGGGGCGCCGTCCCAGCACTTCGGGTTGGCTGCGAGCAGCATTCCCACGCCGGGCTCCCATTTCTGCAGGACGAACGGGCCGGTGCCCACGGTGCAGCTGGGGTCCTTACCGAAGCGGTCGCCGGCAGCAGTCGTGGTCTCTTCGTCCATGATCGAGGCGCCGGGCATCGACAGGCACGCGAGGAACGCCTCGAAGGGCTGCTCCAGCGTTATGGCGAAATCGCGGTCGCTGAGCACCTCGAAGCCCTCGAGCTGGTCCGTTTCCCCGCGCATGAGCCGGGATGCCCCCAGGATGGGTTCGGCGATGTCGGTGTTGCATGAGTTCGGGTGCGTCAGCAGCCGCGTGAACGTGTAGAGCACGTCGGAGGAGGTGAGGGGCGACCCGTTGCTGAACGTCACGCCCTCGCGCAGGTGGAAGGTGTAAACGCGCCCGTCGTTGGAGACCTCCCATGATTCCGCGAGCGAGGGCGCGACGCGGGCGCTCTCGCCCGCTGCCCTCTCGGTTTCCACCAGGCGGTTGAACACGTTCGTAGCAACGGTGTAGTGAATGGACGTGCACTGGAAGTCGACGGTGTCGGGCTCGTCCTCGATGCAGACGATGTAGCGGGACGTGTCGAGCTGCTGGTCTGCGCCTTGCGATGCATCCGAGTTGGCGGGGGACGAGCATCCGGCGATGGCCAACGGGACGAGCGCGCACAGGAGCAACAGGCACAGCGCGTTCCTATGTGCCAGGAACGTCCTCAAATCTGCCTCCCATCAGGCGCTCGCCGCAGCGAGGTCGATCTGGATAAACTCGTCCCAATATTCTAACCCAGAAATAGATGATTTCCCGAAAGCGTTTCGGTGCTGAAAAGGTGGTAATTTGCTCCTATTGGCAAGCAGAACGCGCAGGAAGCGCGCCTTGATGCGCCCTGAGCGCTTCCGAGTGCGATTGGCCGTCCCGCTGCCTCGCTGATGTGCGGTACCATCCAAGGTGACCAAACCAGGCGGAAGGGCGGTGCTGAGTGGGGGCTTCGGCGGATAGGGAGATCAAGGCGTTCGTGTTCGACATGGACGGCACCATCCTGCATACGTTGCCGGACCTGGTGGTTGCGACCAACGAGGCGCTCGTGCAGATGGGGTTTCCGGCGCGCACCTACGAGGAGGTCCTGGGGTTCATGGGCGACGGGGGAGCGCGACTCATCGAGCGCGCGGTGCCGCCGGGCACGCCACGGGAGCTGCGCGAGGAGACGTTCGAGCTGTGGCGCTCGATCTACATCGGCAGCGGCTATCCCCTGACCGAGCCCTTCCCGGGCATCGTCGAATCGCTCGAGGAGCTGCGCCGGCGCGGGGCGAAGACCGCCGTGCTGTCCAACAAGTTCGACGAGGGCGCACGCCAGCTGGCCGAGCGGTTCTTCCCCGGCCTGTTCGACGCGGTGCGTGGCGATGCGCCGCCCGCGCCGCGCAAGCCCAACCCCACCACGTTGCTGCGCATGCTCGACGAACTGGGAGTGCAGCCGGGCGAAGCCGCCTACCTGGGCGACGCGATCGTCGACGTGCACGTCGCCCGCAACGCGGGCGTGCGCGCCATCGGCGTGTCGTGGGGCTACGACGCCGCCAACCCGCTGCCCGTCGCCGACCTGGACGCCTACATCCACGACCCCTCCGAGCTGCTTGCGCCCTCGTTCGCTGCACGCTGAGCCGGGCGGCGTCGCGCGGGGCAAGAGGCGGGCTTGCTCGGCTGGCCTGCGCACGAACGTGGGTTAATAGCGGCTCCTCGAAGGCGCGCCCGGGGTCGAACGGCTTTCAATGCCCCAATTTCGCTCTAAATCACTGTGTTCGCCGAAAACTGCCAAAAAATTGCATTAAATGGTTAATCATCGTGCCAGATTGGGTTACAGGTCGCTTCCCAGATTTTCGGCCAAGACGATAACGTGGGGGTTTGCCTCGCTGCAAATCCAGATGTCGTTCAAGGCTGGGATCGATTAACCATTTAATAGCGATTTTTGGCAGTTTTGCTCAAAATCGATGATCGAAGGCCGCTCATGCTACGCTAATGCGCAAGGTTCGCCCTTGGGCGCTTCCTCGCACGAAGCTCGTTTGGGGCGTTGGGCGCATGGGGGCTCGTTCATGGAGGCTGACGCGTATGAAACTCGTTCTAGGCCACACATCCGCGCTCGATTTCATCCGCGCCGAGCGCTGGCGCCGCAGCGAGCTGCGTCCTGCGCGAATTACGACGCTAGCGGACTGCGCGAGCTCGTTGACCGATGTCGAGAGAATCCCGATTCCCGCGTTTGACCAAAGCCAGGACAAGCTCGAGGTGATTGTGCCCTCGTCGAGCAAGGCATTTCGGTCCAAGGACCATGTGTGCCGCGTTCTGTTGACGCCCCCGATCCCAGGCATGTTCTGCAGGATTGCGGACAACGCCTATATAACATCCCCCGAGATGACGTTCGTGCAAATGGCGAATCGGCTGGACTTCCTTGACCTCGTCAAGCTCGGCATGGAGCTGTGCGGGACGTACGCCCCCTGCCCCTACAGCGATCGATTCGACGAGCGCCCGCCTGTGACCAGCAAGAGCAAGCTGCTATCGTTTTGCAGCCGGGCGGCGGGCGTGCGCGGGGCTGCGACTGCGCGAAAGGCGCTGCGCTGGGTGGTCGACGGGTCGAACTCGCCTGCCGAGACGGCGCTTGTGCTGCTCCTTTGCCTGCCTGTGCGCATGGGCGGTTACGGGTTCGCGTTTCCCGATATGAACCCGAAGACGCCGCTCGGCGTGCGCGCTTCGAGAATGCACGGGTACAGCTCGATGCGCTGCGATCTCCATTGGGTCGAGGCGGCTACCGTCATCGAATACGACAGCGACCAGGAGCACCTGACGTCGCAGAGCGCGTCGCGGGATGCAGGCCGCCGTAACGTGCTGGGATACAAGGACATAACGGTCATAACCGTGCGCAAGCCCATGATTGCCTCGCCGGGCGCGTTCGACAACGTCGCGATTCAGCTGGCGCATCAGCTGAAGCGCCGCTTACGCCCCCGCGACCTTGAATTCACGCAAGCGCGCGCGGATTTGCGAGTTGCGTTGTTCCCCTGGCTCAAGACCGGGTTGCGGGGATAGGGGCCGCTACCGAGGCAATGCCGCAAAAGGTCTGCTGTTGAACGGCTTTCGATGAAACTGGCGCAAACCCGTGAATCAGCCGAGTTGCTCACTCTATACTCGGTATAACTGAAACTGCGCAGCTTCGGGTATAGGGGGTTGGGAGCATGTCGAAAGCCGGGGCGCTCTTGTGGCGCACGATCTTCGAGACGAACGACGCGCGCCGTTTGGCCAAGCAGGCGCAAGACACGTCTGACCTCTCGATCGAACGGGATATCGCCTACATCGACGACGGGGATCGGGGCCACCTCTTCGACGTTTACCGGCTGCCCGACGCGCCTGCCGACGCCCCGGTGGTCGTGAACATTCACGGCGGCGGGCTTTTCGCCTCGTACAAGGACCTGAACGCCAACTTCAACTACGAATGGGCGCGCAGGGGCTATACGGTCGTCAGCATCAGCTACCGGCGCATTCCCGACGTGACGCTCTGGCATCAAGTCGACGACGTCATGGCTGCGCTGCGGTACGTCGCCGAGCATGCGGGCGAGCTTGGGCTTGACCTGGGCCGTTGCTTCATCACGGGCGACTCGGCGGGCGCGCTGCTCGCCTACTTCGCACTTGCGCTCGAGGGTTCCGCCGCGTTGCGCGACGCTTTCGGCATCGCTCCCTGCGGGATTGAGTTCCGCGCGGCCGGCTTCATCTCCATCATGCTCGACACCCAGCGGACGGACCTCATGCGCACCATCAGCGACGTCGTGACCGGCGACGAAGACCTCGGCCGCCCGTACGAGCGCTACCTGCTCGACCCCGGCGCCATGGTGGGCCGCACGCAGCTTCCGCCAATCTACCTCGTAACGAGCGAAGAGGACCTCATCCGCAACGACACGATGAAGCTGCAGGGCCTGCTTGCTTCGTCGCGCGTTGCGAACGAGCTCTTGGACTTCCCGCGCGGCGGCGAGCGCAAGCTCGTGCACGTCTTCTCGGTGGCGTTCCCCCACTACCCGGAAAGCCGCATCGCCATCGATGCGATGAGCGGCTTCTTCAAGAAGCAGGTCGGGCAGCGCGAATGCCCGGACGGCCTGGGCGCGAACCGCGATGGCGGGGAACGTCGGCCGGCCGCTGCGCCTGCTAAAAGCGGGGAACTGCTCGACTACGAGCGCGACCACTTGGCGCGCATTCGCGAGGGGCTGGCGGAGTGCATGGTGCTGCTGCGCAAGGACGGCTCGTTCCCGCTCGGGGCGCCCTGCAGGCTCGCGGCGTTCGGCAACGGGGTGCGCCATGGCGTGAAGGGCGGCACGGGGTCGGGCGACGTGAACGCCCATGTGGTGGTCGGCATCGAGCGCGGGCTCTTGGACGCCGGCTTCGAGCTGACGAGCGGGGCGTGGCTCGACGCCTACGACGAGCGCCGCCTGGCGGCGAAGGCCGCCTTCCGCAAGCAGCTGAAGCGCGAGGCGAAGGCGGCCGGCGATTTCGTCATCTCCTACGCCATGGGGGCGGTCATGCCCGAGCCCGAGTACGACATCCCGCTCGACTATTCCGCCGATGCCGCCATCTACGTGCTCTCGCGCATATCGGGCGAGGGGAGCGATCGCAAGCCGGTTGCCGGCGACGTGCTGCTCACCGCGACCGAAGTCCGCGACATCCTGGCGCTGAACGGGCGCTACGAGCGCTTCATGCTCGTGCTTAACACGGGCGGCCCGGTGGACTTGAGCCCCGTGAAGGACGTGGGGAACATCCTGGTGCTCTCGCAGCTCGGTTCGGAGATGGGCAATGCCCTGGCGGACGTGCTGCTAGGAGCTGCGGTGCCGTCGGGCAAGCTTGCCACCACGTGGTCTGCTTGGGATGACTACTGCCCCGATATCGAGATGGGTGGCCTCGACGACACGCCGTACCGCGAGGGCGTCTACGTCGGGTACCGCTACTTCGACACGGTGGGCAAACGCGCGCTGTTCCCGTTCGGGTTCGGGCTGTCCTACACCGAGTTCGAGCTGGGCGAAGCGTCGGTGGAGCTGGCAGGCAGCCGCGCCACCGTTTCGGTCGAGGTGAGAAACGCCGGCGATTTCCCTGGCAAGGAGGTCGTGCAGGTTTACGTGACCGCTCCCGAGCGGGAGCTCAGGAAGCCGTGGCAGGAGCTCGCCGGCTTCGCGAAGACGGGCTTGCTGCAGCCGGGCGCAACCGAGCGCGTGGAGGTGGCGTTCGACTTCGCCGACCTTGCGTCTTACAGCGAGGAGGCTTGCGCCTATGTGCTGGAGGCGGGCGAGTACGTTGTGCGGGCGGGGACGTGCAGCGCGGACGCGCGGGCGGTTGCCGTCGTCGGGCTCGGCCGGGGCGTGGTGCTGCGCACGGTGCGCTCCATCGTCGCTTCCGCGGGCATCGACGAGGTGGCCTACGACCGCGTTGCGCGCGACGAGCAGCTCGGCGGGCTTCCCCGGTTGATGCTCGACCCTGGATGCTTCCAGGTGGTCGACGTCGCGTACGACGCCGACCCCGAGGTCGATCCCGTGGTGGCGTCCCTGACCGACCGGGAGCTCGCCTACGCGGGCGTCGGGCGCTTCTCCGGGATAGGCGGCCTGTTCGCCGTGATCGGCAACGCGTCGACCCTCGTGGCGGGGGCGGCCGGCGAGACCGCCTCCCAGCTGCGGAGCGTGGGCTTCGAGCCCGTCGTCATGGCCGATGGGCCTGCGGGCTTGCGGCTTGCGCGGGAGTTCTACCGCGACGACAAGGGCGCCCATGCGCTGGGCGCGGGCTCCATCCCCGAAGGCATCCTCGACGTGCTGAGCGCCCCCGCGCGGGCGGTGGCCCTGAAGCTCCTGAGCGGCAAGAAGCCGCCGCGCGGTGCCGAGGCGCTGGCGCAGTACTGCACGGCGCTCCCCATCGGCACGGCCATCGCGCAGTCGTGGAACCTCGAATACGCTCGCACGTGCGGCGACGTTGTCGGCGCCGAGATGGAGCGCTTCGGCGTGGACCTATGGCTGGCGCCGGCGCTCAACATCCACCGCTCGGTGCTCTGCGGGCGCAACTTCGAGTACTTCAGCGAGGACCCGCTCGTCAGCGGCAAGATGGCCGCCGCGCTCGTGAACGGGGTGCAGGCGCACCCGGGGCGCGGCGCAACGATCAAGCACTTCGCGGCCAACAACCAGGAGACGAACCGCTACTTCAACAACAGCCAGGTGGGCGAGCGCGCCCTGCGCGAGGTTTACCTGAGGGGCTTCGGGACCTGCCTGCGCGAGAGCCGGCCGGCAGCCGTCATGACCTCGTACAACTTGCTGAACGGCACGCACACGTCCGAGAGCCGCGGCTTGATCGAGGGCTACCTGCGCGCGGAATGTGGGTTCGACGGCGTCGTGATGACCGACTGGGTGCTGCCGCTCAAGAACCGCGGCGAGCGCTGGCCCATCGCGCGGGCCAGCCGCGTGGCCGCTGCGGGAGGCGACCTGTTCATGCCCGGCAGCAAGGACGATTTCAAGGACATCCTGGCAGCGCTTTCGTCCGGCGAACTGGGCCGGCATCAGCTCGAGGCGAACGCCACCCGCGTGCTGCGCCTGGCGACGCGCGGCGGCTTGCCCGATGGGCGGGGACGGCTTCCATCGTCTTAGACCTCGGGCAGAGGAGGCAGCGCGCACCCTCCCTTCGGGCGAGTGCCGGGTTTCCCGCTTCATGCCGATCCGGCCAGGCCCCGACATCGCCTGTCGGACAGGCTTCATCGCCGATTCCGGCCAACACGGGCGATAAGCGCGGCCCTGGGCGCCTCAAAATGCTGTCTGATGCTCTTTGGATCATCGATTTCGTCAAAGACTGCCAAAAAATCGCATTAAATGGTTAGTTGGGGGTGGCTGTTTCTGCTTGGTCTCGCTTATGGTCGTTTTCGACGAGGCGATGACGGGGGCATTCGTCTGTCCGTTGATTCGGGCGCCGCTTCGATTCGTATTCAATTAACCATTTAATAGCGATTTTTGGCGAAAATGCTATCAATCGGTGATTCGCTCGCGTTCAATGCGAGTTCTGCGGCAATTCCATCGAGGTGAGGCATGCCATAAATCTCGATGGGCGAGAATTCAACGAGAGGAGGGGCGTGGGCAAGATGCCCGATAAAGTAATGCACGTGGTGCCCCCGGGTTGGCACGAAGGGCACGCTAACGGGACCGGCCATACTTGGCGTGCGCGACGTGGGCCATTCATGAGGCCCGCGCCGTGCCTGCCCCGTGCGCTCTTGGCTACAATAGCCATCGGGCACTTCAACGGCAGATGAGCGGGGAGAGGGCCGCTCGCGGCTGCGGTCGGTACCGCGCAGATAGGTGGGCATGATGGATACGTTCATGAAACGGGGCACGCCGGGGACGTCCTCCCTCGTGGGGGAGGCTGCGGCGCTGCGCTGGCTGGGGCAGGCCGAGGCGGCAGGCGGGATGCCGGTGGCGCACGTCGTTTCGGCGGACGACTTCACCTTGGTCGAGCAACGCGTTTTCGCTGGGCCGGCCAGCGCGCAGGCTGCCGAGCGCGTGGGCGCTGCTCTGGCCGTGACGCATGCGGCGGGTGCCGCGTGGTGGGGCGCGCCGCCCGACGGCTGGGAGGGCGGCTACCGCATCGCCGCCTCCATCACGCCAACGGTTGCGGAGGCGGACGCCCCGCGCTCGTGGGGTGCGTTCTTCGCCGAGTGGCGCGTGATGAGCTACGTGCGCCAGGCGCTCGATGCCGGCGCGTTCGGACGCGAGGAAGCGGCGCTGTTCGAGCGCGTGGCCGGCCGTTTGGCAGACGGCGACTTCGATGCCCCGCAGCCCGGGCTTCTCGTGCGCGCGGGCATGCCCGTGGCGCGCATCCACGGCGACCTGTGGTCGGGCAACCTGCTCTGGGATGCGGATCCCGGCAACCGCGTGGGCGCCGTGCTCATAGACCCGATGGCGCACGGAGGCCACGCCGAGACCGACCTGGCGATGCTCGCGTTGTTCGGGTGCCAGTACCTCGATCGGATCATCGCCGCATACAACGAGGCCTCGCCGCTCGCAGACGGCTGGCGCGACCGCGTGCTGCTGCACCAGCTGGCGCCGTTGCTGCATCACTGCGCCCTGTTCGGCCGCGGCTACACGCAACGCGCCCTCGCCGCCGCCCGCCCCTACGCGTAACCAGCAGGCAGGAGGAGGCCAATGAAAACCGTCAATGTGGTCGCGGCCATCATCAAGCAGGGGCGCACGATACTCGGGACCCAGCGCGGGTACGGGGACTTCGCCGGCGGGTGGGAGTTCCCGGGCGGCAAGATCGAGCCGGGCGAGACGCCCGAAGAGGCCGTCGTGCGCGAGGTGCACGAGGAGCTGGAGGTGCGCATCGCGGTCGACTCGCTCGTGACCGTGGTTGATTACGACTACGAGGCGTTCCACCTGCACATGCACTGCTTCCTCTGCCACGTTGTGGACGGCCAGCTGGAGCTCCACGAGCACAGGGCAGCCCGTTGGCTCGACGCGGGCAACGTCGATTCCGTCGACTGGCTGCCGGCAGACATAGAGGTCATTCAGGCCGTCAAGGACCAGGGCATTCTCGACTCATAGGGTATCGGCGCCCGAGGGGCTGCCGGGTGCGCGCTGGCGTTACGCCGTCTCGCCGCCGCAGCTGCTGCCGGCGCCGGCGGTGCAGCCGTAGCAGTGGTTCGCGAACACAACCGTGCGCGCCGGCTGCTCCTCGCGCGCGAAATCGAAGATGGTCTTGCCGCCTTCGATCGGCAGCCCCAGCGCCTGGTTGAAGTCGCAGTCGTACACGTTGCCCTCCCAGTCGACGCTGATCTGGTTGCGGCACATCATGCCCCCCGTCGTGGCTGGGTTGAACGCGTCGCGCAGGCGCACGAGGTACTTTTCCAGGTTGCCCTTGCGGTTGAGCGCCTCGGCGAAACGGCCGGATGGGTTGTTCGTGATGGCCACGAGGTTGCTGAAGTGCACGCCGTGCATGGCGGTGAGCTTCGTGCGGTACTCGTTCTCTATGGCGGCCTGCGGCGGCGGGAACGTGGCGCTCGACGGGTTGAACACGAGCGTGATCGTGTGCGTGTCGCCTTCGCCGTCGTGGTCTCCGTAGCCGACGTCGTTCAGCAAGCGCAAGCCCTCGAGCGAGGTGTCGAACGCGCCCTCGCCGCGGACCTTGTCGACGTTGCGCGCGCTGTAGAAGGGCAGCGACGCGAACAGCGTAGCGTCGACGTCGGCATACAGCTGCGCGAAGTGCGCGTACTGCGGGTCGGTGAGGATGCACAGGTTGGTGCGGCAGATGGGCTTCACGCCGCGCTTCTGCCATTCGCGCAGGAACCATTCCAGTTCGGGGTGCATCTCGGGCGCGCCGCCCGTGATGTCGACCGCCGAGAAACCGTTGCGCTCGTACGCATCGAGGCACGCCTGCATGACCTCGCGGCTCATCATCTCCTCGCGCTTGGGGCCGCACGACAGGTGGCAGTGGCGGCAGGCGAGGTTGCACCTGTAGCCGATGTTCACCTGCATCGTGGTGAGCGGGCTATTCGTCAGGCGGTGCTCCTCGGGCACCATCTCGACAAACGGCGGTACGGCCTCCATGGCCGCGGCAACGGTTTTCTCCGGCATGATTCCCTCTCTCGTTCTTTCGTGCGCTCGCGGGCTAGCGGGTTCCTAGAACTCCTGCTCGCGGATGATCTTGAGCGCCTGCACGCCGTGCGCCAGCGCCGCGCCGCCGCGGATGGCGTTCGTCACGTGGAAGGCCTCCGCGATCTCGGCCTCGTCGCAGCCCTGCTGCAGGCAGCTGTTCGTGTAGGCGTCGATGCAGTAGGGGCACTGCACGGCGGCGGCCACGGCCAGCGCGATGAGCGACTTCTCGCGCGAGGTGAGCGCGCCGTCCTGGAACACCGAACCGTAGTAGCTCATGAACTTGTCCCAAAGCTCGGGCGACATCGCGCCCACGCCGTCGGCGGAAAAGTCGGCCAGTCCTGCAGGGTTGTAATACGTCTCCATGATGGTCCTCTCTCTCGGTAAATGCGATGTGGCCGATTATAGGACATTGTCTATTAGAAATGCAAGTAACTTACTCGGATTATCATGTGCAGGTGGAAGGCATGTTGCGCAAGCTTGCGGGGTATGTGAAAGCTGGTCGTTGGAACGCGTGGAGGGAATGCCCAGAAACTCATTCTATAATCGTGCGCATGGAAGAAGCGATGAGGGCATATCGGACGGTTGCTCCCGACGGGACGGGCGAGTCGCTGTACGAGGACCGCAAGAGCCAGTTCTTCGGGTTCGCCGTGCATGCGGAATCGGCCGAGGAGGCCATCACGTTCAGGCACGCGGTGATCGAGCGCATCCCCGCCGCCAGCCACTACGTGTCGGCGTGGGTGCTCGCCGACGGCAGCGAGTTCTACTCCGACGCCAAGGAGCCGCGCGGATGCGCGGGGCTGCCGGTGCTCAACGCCGTGAAGGGCGCCGACGTGGCCGACACCGCCTGCGTGGTGGCGCGCATCTTCGGCGGCACGCTGCTGGGCAAGGGCGGGCTCATGCGCGCCTACACCAAGGCGGCCACCGACGCGCTGGCGGCCGCGCGCATCGTGCGCCGCGTGCCCTGCCGGCTGGTTGACGCCGTCGTGCCCTATCCGCTGTACGAGCCGCTGGCCAAGCGCGCGCCCGATTGGGGCGCGCACGTCGACAGCACCGACTTCGCGGAGAACGTGACGCTGCACCTGTCCGTCCCCACCGAGCTCGCGCATGCGCTCGTCGACGGCATCCGCGAGTTCTCCAACGCGCGGGCGACGTGCACCATCGGCTCGCAGGAGCTGCGCTACTTGCCGTGAACCTGGCGGCGGTGTGCGTCAGTAGTCGAGCAGGCGGCCGTAGTCGTTCCATTCGCCGTACATCTCGCCGCGCTTCGTGCGAGCGATCAGGTTCGCGAGCGCCCTCTCGTAGGTTTCCGGCTCACGTCCCTTGTAGAAGGCAACGTTGTACGCGCGGACGCGTTGGTACAGCGGCGGGAACTGCTTGAACTTCGTCCAGCACCGTGCAGCCTTGAGCGCGGCTGCCACGTCGTCGTCCACGCGGAAGCTCCTCGGCCCCATGGGAGGCAGCACGGCGCGCCCCGCATCGGTCATCAGCCCGAGCGCCTCGAGCCGGCGCACGCGCTCCTTGTTGAGCTCGGTCCAGGGGCTCTTGGGCTTCCGCGGCGTGAAGCGCTGCATGCGCACGCCGTCGACCTCCTTGTGGATGCTGTCCACCCACCCGAAGCAGAGCGCCTCCTCCACGGCGTCGAGGTACCAGAACGCCCCCTCGTCCGTCGGACGGCCGCGCTTGACCTCGACCCAGCAATCGGCTTCGGTGGCGTGGTTGCGCTCGAGCCATTCGCGGAACGCGCGCCTGTCGCAAATGTGGGCGAGTATGTTCTCGGATTCCGTTGCCATGGGAATCATTATACGTTCGCGCAAGGCGCGCCGATGCGCCATGCCCGCGCTGGGTGTCGGGCGGCTTACGACTGGGCGCCTTGCCCGATGGGCGCGCCAGCCGATGATAGAATTAACCGACTTTGAAACAGGGCGAAGGGAGCGAACCATGCAAAGGAAAACAGTCCTGGCGGTGGCGATCCTCGCAGCGCTTGGGGTTGCGGCGCTGGTCGGCTGCGCGGCTTCCTCGAAGTCGTCCGCATCGACGTCCGCAACATCCACGACGTCCGCGTCTTCTGCAGCCTACCGGCAGATATCGCAGCAGGACGCCCAGTCGATGATGCAGTCCGAGAGCGGCTACGTCATCGTGGACGTGCGGCGTGTGGACGAGTTCGCCTCGGGGCACATCCCGGGCGCCATCAACATCCCCAACGAGTCGATCGACAAGGCGCAACCCGCCGAGCTGCCCGACCTGGACCAGCTGATCATGGTGTACTGCCGCAGCGGCAGGCGCAGCAAGCAGGCGGCGCAGAAGCTCGCCGACATGGGCTACACGAACATCGTGGAGTTCGGCGGCATCAACACCTGGCCCGGCGAGGTCGTAACCGATTAACGATAGGCACGACCCTCGTTCCTCATGCAAAGCCTCTCGCCGAGCACGCGCCCTTCATCTAATCGCGGAAGCCCCAGAAGTAGGTGTTCGTGTCGAGGTTGAGCGATGCGCCGATGATGCCGCCCTCCACGGGGCGCAGCTCGATTTCGGCCGTGTACAGCACGGTGGTAGACTTCAGGTGGCCGGCCGCGATGCGCGGCTCGCCGTCGCACTGGTAGGCGAAAAGCGCATGCACGTGATGCGAGAGCTCGCCGTCGTCCTTCTGGATGAGGTTCCCCGTCAGCGACACGAGCTCGAGCAGCCCCTCGATGCGCTCGGTTTCGAACTCGCCTAGCTCGGGGCGAAACACCTGGATCTCCGCGTCCTGGCAGCCCCCGATGCCCGAGAACGTCGCGGACGCAATGCCCTCGCGGCGGCAGACGTCGCGGATCGTCGCAACGATCTCGTCGTCCTTGTCCATCCTGATGTAGTAGCTGCTGCCTAGCTTGCGGTAATCCATGCCGGCCTCCTAAGCTGTAAGCCTCGTAGACATTTTCCGAACCTCGGCCATCAAGGAGAACATGCGCGCTGCGATGGTGTGTATCATAGATACAAAGGCCATCATCGGCAAAGCGCTCCTTCCCTTGGCCTATGCGCTCGGCTAACTATAACCCAATTCCGAACGTGTCTTCACGCAGCGGGCGCGGCGTCCCCGGCGTCGGGCATGCGCTGCTTCAGCGGATCGCGATGGGCCTGTCGGGGCGCGCCACGTGCACGCGCGCGCCATGGCCACGCGCGGCGAGCGTTTCCTCGAGCTCGCGGGCGGGCAGGGCGAACGTGTTGTTGTGCTCGCTCACGTGCATGGCCGCCACGTGCTGGAGGCCGGGGTGCAGAAGCGACGCGACCTCCTCGCAGCACTGGGCGTTTGAGAGGTGGCCCCCGCTGCCCAGGATGCGCTGCTTCAGCGGGTACGGGTAGGGGCCTTCCTGCAGCATCTTCACGTCGTGGTTGCTCTCGATGGCGAGCACGCGCACGCGTTGCAGCGCCTCGTGCGCCTCGGGCGTGACGATGCCGGTGTCGGTAACATAGCCGATGGCGTCGCCGCCCGCCTCGAAGCGGAAGCACGTGGAGCCCTCGGAGTCGTGGCTCGTGGGAAAGGGAACGACGGCGATGCCGGCCGCTTCGAACGGCTCGCCGTGCGCGAGGTCGCGCTGCTCGACGAGCTGCTCAACTTCGGCTATCGGCTTGCTCGCCGCGCGCGTCGCCGGATGGGCGTAGAGCGCCGGCGTGCGCCCGAGCTTGGCCAGCCCGCGCAGGACCACCCCGAGCCCGGAGGTGTGGTCGGTGTGCGCGTGCGTGACGAGCACGCACTCGATCTCGAGCGGGTCGACGCCCGCATCGTCGCAGCGTGCGAAGAACTCGCGCTTGCAAATGCCGCAGTCGACGAGCAGGGAGCGCCCGGCGGCGGCGTCGCGCACGATCGCGGCGTTCCCCGAGCTGCCGCTCGCGAGCACGATGAGTTCGAGCATCAGCGCCTCCTTGGTCGCAGTTGTTCGATTCGGGTTACACGACCGTTAGCACGGCGCCGAAGCCGGTCTGCTCTACGACGTCTGCGACGAACTCGTTGGCGTTGGCGAGCGTCACGCCGCCTTCGCACGCCCTGCGCATGATCACGAGAACGCGCAGGCCCGCAGAGGAGACGTAGTCGAGATCGCTGCAATCCACCACGACGGATTCAATCGCGTGCTCTTTCTGGGCCTCCTCAAAGAAAGCGAGCAGCGTCGGTGCGGTGATGGTGTCGAGCCGCCCCGACAGCGCAAGGGACAGGGTGCCGTTCTGTATCGAGGCGTTGATGGCGAAGTTCTTCGTCTCGGACGAGGGAAGCTCGACGGCAGGTGCGGATTCATCGGGGGTGATCTTCCAGAAGGCGCAGCTGTTCATGCCCTCGCGTATGGCGCTTGCTTGCTCCGGGCTCACCTTGGAGAGCGAATCCAGCTCCGGCAGGTGCTCCCCCACGATGACGCGCTCTGCCTTCAAGCCGTGCCCGGCGAGGAACGCCATGGCGCGCTTGGTGGAGCCTTCCATATCGGCTGGGTTCATCATCAGGGAGTTTTTGCCAATCTCCACGTCCGATTTGTCCTTCGTCTGCTGCTTGGCGTTCTGCATGATCTGCAGGAAGCGGTCGCCCACCAGCGCGCGCATGGTGGCGATGTACTGAAGGGAAGATTCCGAATCGGCCAAGTACCAGCAGCCGCCCTTCTTCTCCAGGATGCGGCGGATGTTGCTGCAGAGCGCCCCGGCCTCGGAATCGGTGAAGTACATGAGCAGGCCCTCTGTGTTTATGCAGACTTCACCGTCGATGTCGGCCACCGCCTCTTCCAGCGAGGCGTAGTTCGTGGCATCCACCTCCCGGTAGTGGATGAGCTCGCGCTCCTCGGGCGACACCATCGCCTTCACCTGATCCGAGATCTCGCGAATCACCACGGGGAGGTCCAGCCCGTAATAGGGCAGCCCCTTCTTCGCGAACGTAATTGCCCGCGGGGTGTAGCCGCACGGCAGGTCGACCAGCGTGTAGCCGGAGCTCTCCGCCAGGCCCGCCATCGTGCGGTAGCGGGCTTCGAGCATGATGGTGCCGCCCAGCACCTGCTCGGGCGAGGCGGTGGTGTTCGCGCTGTTCTGCGTTTCCTCCAGCGTCAGCCCCATGTTCTCCGCGAGCGCGGCCGCGTCGGCGTCCCCGTTGGCGGCAAGCTGGAAAAGCGTCATCTTCGCGGTGAGAAACACCGGGTTCACCTTTTCGAGCAGGGCGTAATCGATCGCTGCTTCATTCGAGCTAGTCACATCGCTCATTGGCATCTCCTTTGCGTGGCCGTTTCGCCTTCCACTATAGCGCGTGCCCCGCCCGCAGGTTGTCGTAGAGGGCCAGGAAAAAACCTTGGCTGAGTCAAGGGGCCCATAGGCTGGTTTTCGGTTTGCGATACGACCGAGAATTATGGGAACAGTTCGGCTTCCAGCATTCCTGCACAGGGGTTCCAAAACGTCACCCCTTCGATACCAACTCAAGCTCCGCGATTTGTAGTACGATGGCAAAAAATGATTAGCTGGTCGGGGGGTGCAAGGACGTGAATTTAAGAGTAGTGGCGTATTGCCTGATAGCAATTGAGTTGGCCATTCAAGTATTCGGCTTGATATACAGCGACCAGACTCCCCAAGTGGTCTATGCATTAGCCGATACGATTCTTATTCTGGTTCCGTTGGTGTTCGGCATCCGACTGGGCCTTATATGCCTGACTCCTTTCGCAGCGTCCGAAATATATTGGTCCTGCAACTTGCAAGTGGTAGGGCCGCTTTTGCATTTGGTTTCATTTGCCCTGGTTGTCGTGATACTCGGGTTGGCGAACAGGAAGATAGCGCAGATGCCGCGGCTCAAGAGAGTGGTAGTGAGCGGTGTTCTGTTCGAATTGTCCCTGATCGGCGAAGAGGCTCTGTATTACGCGCTCAGGATGCTGTTCCTGCAGAAGCCCTTCGGCTGGGAGGATATTTCCGGGACGTTTCTTTCACCGGCAAACCTGTTGATGCTGGTAGTGCTGGTTCTTTGCTGCGCAAGCTATTCGAGCTTGAATGATGGGAAGCAGCCTAGTGATGAGCAAGAAGGGGGGTTCGGGCGACATGCATAGCGCAGACGAACTCGAGAAATGCGTGCGCGTTACGCCTCCGAGCGCATGGGTGGCGCTCGTTGCCTTCGTCGTGCTGCTCGCAGGCCTTCTGGCCTGGGCCGTATTCGGGACCATCGCGACTCGGGTGCCCACGACGGCCGCCGTCGTCGACGGGCGGGCGATATGCTTCCTTTCTGAAGAAGACGTCGTGAAGATGCATGTGGGCGATAAGGCCGACATCGATGGCGAAGCTCTCGGCATCGAGGGAGTGACCCTGAAAGTCAGCAGCATATCGACCTTGCCGGTCTCGCGCGCCGAAGCGGGCGAGATCGTGCCCGGCGATTACTTGGCCGAAGCGCTGATGAAGGATAACTGGGCCTATCCGGTGACCTTCGAGGACGATACGTCCGGGCTGCCCGAGGGCGTGCCGCTTTCCATGGAGATCACGGTGGAGAGGCTCGCGCCGATACGCTTGCTGCTAGGGAGATAGGGAAGCCGCGCAACCATGGCTAGGGGAGTCGTAAAAGTTCCGCAGGTCATGCAGATGGAGGCGCTCGAGTGCGGCGCCGCCTGTCTCGCTATGATTCTGGCATATCACGGCCGCTGGGTGCCGCTCGAGAAGCTGCGGGCGGACTGCGGAGTGTCGCGCGACGGCGTGAAGGCCGAAAACGTGCTCAGGGCCGCGCGCGCTTACGGTCTGTCCGCCGAGTCTGCGCAAATCGGCGCGGCCGAGCTCGTGAACGAGGAGACGCTGCCCTGCATCGCGCTTTGGAAGCAGAGCGGTTTCGTCGTGGTGGCCGGCTTCCGGGGAGGCCACGTACACCTCAACGACCCCGCGCACGGGCAAACCAAGGTCACGTTGGCGGAATTCGAGGAGTCCTACGACGGGGCCGCCCTGCTGTTCCGGAAGACCGACGCCTTCGAGCCGGGCGGAGAAGAGCCGAACACGCTGCAGTTCGCGCTCAAGCGGCTTTCGGGATTGAAATCCAGCATCGCGTTCGTCATGCTGACCGCCGCCGTCGTCTCGGTCGTGGCGATCGCGACCACGTCGCTCGGCCAGGTGTTCATGGACCGCATCTTGAGCGGCGAGAGCCCGGGGTGGATAGACAACCTGGCATTGCTCATGCTCGTCCTCGCGCTCGTGTCGGGAGCCGCCTCGGTGCTCAACGCCCACTACCTGGTGAGCATCCAGGGCAAGTCGGCCGTCGTGTCGTCTGCTCGGTTCATGAACCACCTGCTGCGCCTGCCCGTCGGGTTCTACGCGCAGCGGATGGTCGGCGACCTGCAGATGCGCCAATCCGACAACGAGAGGGTGGCGGCCACGCTCGTCGGGCAGCTGGCGCCCATCCTGATAAACGCGGTCCTGCTGGTGCTCTACCTGGCCATCATGCTGGACTACAGCATCCTTTTGACCATGGTGGGCGTGCTATCCATGGCGGCGAGCATCCTGGTGGCGCGGTATGTGTCGAACAAGCGCCTCAATCTCATGCGCGCCAGCGCAAGCGCGTCGGGCAGGCTCTATTCCACGACGGTCAACGGCATGGAGATGATCGAGACCATAAAGGCCGCCGGCGCCGAATCCACTTTCTTCAGCCGGTGGTCGGGCTACCAGGCGGCCAATTACGACATCGCGGCGGACACGACCCTGGTCAACGAGTACCTGGGCACGATACCCCAGGCCATCACTAAGCTCGCCAACATCGTCGTTTTGGTGCTGGGGATATGGCTCATCGTGAAGGGCGACTTCACGCCGGGGGCCCTGCTGGCTTTCACGGGTTTCCTCACCGCGTTCATGGCGCCGATGAATCAGATAATCGTCCTCGGCCAGACGGTGCAGGAGATGCGCACGAAGATGGAGCGCATCGAGGACGTCATGCGCTACCCGACCGATGTTGCGGAGGATGTCGAGGAGGCGCCCGAGGCGGAAGGCGTCGGACACAAGAAGCTGAGCGGCCGCATTGACCTGAAAGGCCTCACGTTCGGCTACTCTCCGCTCGAGCCGCCGCTCATCGAGGGCTTTGACCTTCACCTGGAGCCCGGTCAGTGGGTTGCCCTCGTGGGCGGGTCGGGAAGCGGCAAGTCTACCATTGCGAAGCTCGTGTCGGGTCTCTACGTTCCCTGGTCGGGGTCGGTTGAGTTCGACGGAATTCCTCTGGGCCAGGTGCCGCGCCCCCTCCTGCGCGGGTCGCTATCCGTCGTCGACCAGGATATCGTCACCTTCAACGACACGGTGCACGACAATGTCACGCTGTGGGACTCGTCCATCGAGGAGTTCGAGGTCATGCTTGCTTGCCGCGACGCGGGGATCCACCAGGACATCGCAGCGCGCGAGGGCGGGTACCAGTCCGTGGTCGCGCCGCGCGGCCGCAACTTCTCGGGCGGCCAATTGCAGCGCATGGAAATCGCGCGGGCGCTCACGGTCGACCCTACCATCATCATCCTGGACGAGGCTACGAGCGCGCTCGACGCCCAAACCGAGGTCGAGGTCATCCGGCGCATCCGCGACCGCGGCGCCACGTGCATCGTGGTGGCGCACCGCCTATCAACCATCCGCGACTGCGACGAGATCATAGTGCTCGACTACGGCAAGGTGGTCGAACGCGGGACGCATGCCGAGCTCATGGCCAGAGACGGCGCCTATGCGGAGCTGGTGCGCAATGACTAGATGGACGGAATCGCAAATCGAGGCCCGGGCGAGGCTGGACGACGCCATGGAGGAGCAGGCTTACCTGCAGCTCGCCCGCAGCGTGTCGGACTCGCAACGGCGCGCCGCGTTCTCTGACGACGAATGGCAAGTCGGCAAGGCGGCGAAAACTTGCCTGAAGTACCTGGAAGCCGAGCCTGGCGTCATCCCAGACGGCGTGGAAGGCACCGACGAGCGCCTGGATTGGCTCTGCCGCCCCTCGTCGACCATGCGCCGTGCGGTACGGCTGAAAGGAAACTGGCACAAGCGGACATACGGCGCGATGCTCGCGCACCTCGACACGGGTCAGGCCATCGCCCTGCTGCCCCGAGGCCTTTCCGGCTACTATTACACGGACCCTTCGACGGGACGAAAGACGAAGGTTACGGCTTCCGTCGCGCAGCGCATCCGCGAGGAGGCCCTCCTGTTCTATAAGCCCCTGCCCGCCAAGCCGCTAACGGTTCGCGACCTCGTGTCGTTCATCTTCGGGTCGTTTGACCGCCACGACTTCGCGATCGTCATCGTGGCGGCCCTCATCGTGACGCTCGTCGGACTGGCGCCCGCCTGGGCGAACAAGGTCGCCTTCGGGCTGGTGGCGCCTTCGGGCCAGATTGGGCTGATCGGGCCCGTGGCCGCGTTGCTGCTGGGTGCCACCGTGTGCGGCGTGCTCACGACCATATGCCGCAACCTGGTCACGGCGAGCATGGCTGCGAAGGCGGAAGTGGTCACCGAGGCGGCGATCTTCTCGCGCGTGCTCTCGTTGCCCGCGACGTTCTTCAAGCGGTTCTCGTCGGGCAACCTGGCAAACCGGGTCGGCAACGTGTACCTGCTGGTCCAGAAGATGATCACGGCCGTCTTCGGATCAGGGCTCACGGCGCTGTTCGCGCTCCTCTACATCGTGCAGATCGCGGCCTTCGCGCCCGCGTTGGCGGCGCCGGCGTTCATCATCGTCGCCGTGCAGGCGGCGCTCACGGTTTCCATCACATACGCCACCATGGGCTACGAGAAGAAAGCCAAGCAGGCGAACTCCAAACTGTCAGGCCTCGTGACCGCGCTTTTGAACGGCGTGCCGAAGATCAAGCTGGCCGGCGCTGAGAAGAGGGCCTTCGCCCGATGGGCCAGGTCCTATTCGGAGTACGCGGAGCTCGCCTACAACCGTCCCACCGCCCTGCGCGCGCTGCCGGCGCTCGTCGCGTTCGCGGCCCTCCTCGGCAACGTGCTCGTCTATTACCTTGCCGCGAAAACGGGTGTGGGCGTCGCCGACTTCATGGCTTTCAACGCGGCATACGGCCAAGTCAGCTTCGCTATCATGGAGTTCGCCGCGATCGCGGGTCAAACCGCGGAGGTGAAGCCGCTGCTGGAGCTTCTGGCGCCGATCCTGGAGACGGCGCCTGAGGCCGATGAGGGCAAGCCGAGCGTGGAGTCGCTCACCGGCGGCATCGAGGTGTCGAACGTGACGTTCAGCTACGGCGAAGGCGGGCCCACCATCCTGCGTGACCTGTCGTTCACGGTGCGGCCCGGCGAGTATGTGGCGCTCGTCGGCAAGAGCGGCTGCGGGAAGTCGACCATCCTGCGCCTGCTGCTCGGCTTCGAGGTGCCCGACAGCGGCAGCATATTCTACGGGTCCCACGACGTGCAGAGCGTGGATCTGCGGAGCTTGCGCCGGCAAATCGGCACGGTGCTCCAGGACGGGAAGCTCTTCATGGGCGACATGGCGAGCAACATCACCCTCTCGACGCCCGGCGCGACCATCGACGACGCCTGGGCAGCCGCCGAGGTGGCGGGCATCGCCGAGGATATCCGCAAGATGCCCCAGGGCATGCAGACCCTGGTCTCCGAAAGCTCGGGCGGCGTGTCGGGCGGGCAGCGACAGAGGCTGCTGATCGCACGCGCCGTGTGCGGGGGTAGGCGCATCCTGCTTCTCGACGAGGCCACGAGCGCGCTGGACAACAAGACGCAGAAGCACGTGAGCGACTCGCTCGACGCGCTCGCCTGCACGCGCTTGGTGGTCGCGCACCGCCTATCGACCATCCGCCATTGCGACCGAATCCTCGTGGTCGACGGCGGGCGCATAGCCGAGGAGGGCACCTACGACGAGCTGCTGGCGAAAGGCGGCTTGTTCACCGAGCTCGTGAAACGCCAGATGCTCGACTCCAACGAGCCCGCAGGTCGCCTGTAGGGGCGCTCACCGAGCGCCCGCGCCCGTAAGGGCGCATACATCAAGAGCGCGAAGCGCGACAGACATTACAACGCCAGTGCCACCACCACTCGTGGACGTGACGCTATCGACGTCGACCCGAGCGGTCGTGCCCTCGTACGCCTTGATGTCCACAACGCTGTCATTTGCCGTGACATCTTTGGCAGTGATGTTGACGTTGCTGTTATTTTCGCCTAAGACGTAAATGGCTTCCCAGTCGGAATCGATGGAGCGTCATAGGCACCACGTTCGTCGACGTGAAAGGGCATCCGCACGGGAAGTACGTCCCGGCGGGCAGGAATGCCGGCCGTGTTATCGAGGTGCATGGCGGCGTGGCCCGCAATATCGCCGAGGACATCGCGAACGTCGGGCTGGCGCCCGCGTTCGTGAGCGTGGTCGACGAGAGCGGGCTGTCGGACGATATTGTTGGCAGGCTTGCGCAGCGCGGCTGCAACACCAGCTACATCGGCCGCGCCGAAGGCGGGCTGGGAATGTGGCTCGCCATCTTCGACGAGGCCGGCGATGTGGTGGCGTCGATATCGCGGCGCCCCGACACCAGCGGGATCGAGCGCATCCTCGTCGACCGGGGCGACGAGATAATCTCGCAGGCGAGCAGCGTCTGCATCGACTTCGACATCGACGCGCCCATCCTCGAGCGGGTCCTCGACCTCGCGCAGCGGCACGGCAAAGCGGTCTACACGCCGGTGTCGAACATAGCGATCGCCTGCGAGCGGCGCGACCTTCTGGGGAAGGTCTCGTGCCTCGTGTGCAACCAGCAGGAGGCGGGCGTGCTGTTCCAAGCGCATCTCGACGACGCGCCGCCCGAGGAGGTGCGGGCCGCCCTTCCCGGGAAGCTCGCGCAGATCGGCCTTCGCAGCATGGTGGTGACCATGGGCGCGCAGGGCTCCGTCTTCGCCCAGATGGACGGCGTGAGCGGCTGCTGCCCCGCGCACGTGGTGGAGGTGGTCGACACCACCGGGGCGGGAGACTCGTTCTTCGCCGGGGTGGCAATCGGCCTCACCTACGGCAAGGGCCTGGAGGAATCCTGCGCGATCGGCGCAAGGCTCGCGGCGTCCACCATCGCAAGCGAGGAGAACGTGTGCGCCCGCTTCTCCCTGGAAGAGCTCGACCTTGGCTAACCGGGCAGCGTTACGGGCCAATCCTCCTTCGATCCCTCATTTGGCCTTTGGACTCTAGTAAATAGCAGGTACAATTTGCTCATGGTGAGGTAGCGCGCCTTTGGAAGGCTGGTATTGGTGCATGCTATTTTCTGAGATGCTAACCCGGGGGCTAGACGACGCCACGGCTATCGTTGATTCGCGAGGCTCCGTCACGTATGGCGAGTTTCGCGCCGCCGTGGCCGGATTTGCTGCGCGCCTGCACGACATGGGCCTGGCCAAGGGCGACCGCGTGGCGCTTTGGGGATACAACTCAGCGAACTGGCTCGTGGCCTTCTTCGCCATCGTGCGCGCTGGCGGCGTTGCGCTGCTGGTCAACTACAGCATGGATGTCGGCGATGCGGCCGAGCTGCTAAAGAAGGCGAATGCGCGCTTTCTCATATGCGGCGACAACGGCCAGACCAAGCGCCGCGACGACGCGATGGAGGCGCTTGCCAATGCAGCGGGCATCGAGCATTCCCGCTGCGTGGACGCAAGGGGCGACGCCTGCGACCTCGCAAGCACCTTTTCCAAAGCGGAAGCCCTCGCCGAGCAGCGCCAGCCAAACGAGGAAGGCGATACCGCATTCATCATCTTCACGAGCGGCACGACGTCGGCCCCCAAGGCCGTGTGCATCTCCCAGCGAGCTCTCACCGCCGACGCGCGAGCCCTTATAGCGGGCCTCGAGGGAACGATGGGCGGTTCTGCCTGCATCGCGGTACCGCTCTTCCACATCCTGGGCCTGCTCGCCAGCTTCGTTTACCTCATACTGGGCTCTGTGGTGTGCCTACCCGCCAGCTATCGGGCCGATGCGCTCGTGCCCCTTGTGGGCGAAAACCAGGTGAGCGACATGGCCGCGGTCGGCGCCGTTTACCAAGGCCTGGTAGACGCCGATGGATTTGGCGAAAAGGTCGCGCCCCATCTGCGCACATGCCTTATCGCCGGCGGCATGTCCACGCCGGTGCAGATGATGCGCCTCGAACTCGATTTCGCGAACGCCACCTTCATCAACATGTACGGCCAGAGCGAGGGCGCGCCGCTTACCATGGTGCACCCTTCCGACCTCGTTGAGCTGCGCGCGAATACGGTCGGGCGCGCCGTGGATGGCGTCGAGTTGCGCATCGCGGACTTGAACGGCTCCACTTTGCCAACCGGCGAAGTGGGCGAAGTCTTGGCGCGCGGCATTTGCCTCATGAACGGCTATGAGGGACTGTCCACCGACGAGCAAGCCATCGATGCGGACGGCTGGCTGCACACCGGAGACCTGGGGCTTTTGGACCCTGATGGATACCTGTATCTAGCCGGGCGAATCAAGGACGTCATCATCCGCGGCGGCGAGAACATTTCCCCGGCCGAGATCGAAGCGGAGCTCACCTCCATCGAGGGCGTGGAGGATGCCAAGGTCATGGGCGCACCGCACGCCATCTTCGGCGAGAGCGTCGAGGCTTGCGTGAAAACCCATGGGAGCGCGCCGTTTGACGAAGGGCGCATACTCGAGGCCCTGCGCACTCGCATGCCCCGTTACAAGGTGCCCGCGCACATCTTCTCCTATAGCGAATTTCCCCTCAACGTCAACGGGAAGATCGACCAACGCGCCCTGTACATGAGCATGCTTGGGAAGCTGCTCGAAATCGAGGTGGACGAAGAGCTCGCGGGTGGCATTACGGTGTTCGAGATCACCGTGAAGAATTCGAGTTACGCAATCGGGCCGGTAACGTCGCTCGTCAGCGATTTGGCCAGCAATATCGGATACAAGCGCAATCGGGCGGCAAGAATTCGGCTCGCGGTGGAGGAAATGCTCATCGAGCGCATCATGTACGCCTATTCGGGCGCGGGCGATATCCGCGTGCGCATCGCGCTCATGTCGGAGTGGCTACGCGTGTCCTTTAGCGACGATGGCGCCGAATACGTCATCGATAAGCGCAAAGACACCTCCACGAGCGCGCGCATCATCTTGGGCTCGGTTGACAACTTCCATACCGAGAGGCGCGGGGGGAAGCCCGAGTACTGCATGGACTTCCTCTACGATGGCGATTTGAACGTAAAGGGTTTTCTGGTGCGGGACAAAGAGGCTGCCGAGAAGTGGGAGGAATTCGACAAAGCACTTAAGGCCTTGCCGTAGCGGCTCGGCCATTCCAAACGAAAGGAACTTGAAACCATGAGCGACGCACGCCCGGTATTTGAAAAGAAGGAGCTGGCTCTCTCATCCTCTCCTTATGTTTTTCTTCCAGTAGACATTCCCGTTTACGTGGTGGAGTTCACCCACAAAGACGAGGTGGACGCCGACCTTCTGCAAAAGGCGCTCGACCGCACGATTGCGCGCATGCCCTACCTTTCCGACACCCTGCAGATCGAGGGCGGTGCCGTGTACTATGCCGCCAACCCGCTTCCCATGGAGGTGGGCCGCGGGATATGGCTGCGCCCCGTGGGAGGGCGCGAGACCAACTACCACATGCTCGACCTCACCTGCGATGGCAAGGTCACGACTTTCACTATGTACCACAGGGCATTGACATGTTCGCGGAGTCGGTGCTCTATCACTACTACTGCATGCGCGACGGCAAGGAATACGACCCCTGCGGGATTCGCACCGACGCGGGCGCCATGTCCGAGGCGGAGGAATTCGATCCGATATCGAGCACCTACGAGGTGAGCCCGGGCTTCGAGATGCCCAACAGGCAGCCGCAGGGAACGCCCTACCACCTACCCGAGCTTTCGCCCTCCCGTAGCAACGAGCTGAGCGACTGGGGCTTGCGGATAGACTCGGAAGGCTTCATGTCGTTTGTGAAAGCGAACAACACGTCTCCTTCCGTCGCCGCCTCCATGCTCGTTGCCGAGGCGGTGGCTGCTGTTCATCCCGATATTGATGCTCCTGTGTTCGCGAACCTGCCCATATCGGTGCGACGCATGCTCGGCTGCGAAGAGACTT
>CACWWI010000004.1 GCA_902764575.1 uncultured Coriobacteriaceae bacterium | reverse complement strand
CGAATTACTACCCACCATCCCCACCTTCAAATTGCCTAGCCGTATAATACCCTACGGCCCCAACCGCACCAAACAAGCAAGAACCCGAACGAGCAGCTCAGGCTGGCTGGCGGGAGGACGTAGCGAGGTCAAGCCAAAGGCAGTCCCGCGGAGAAGGAAGGGTGGCCTTGGCTTGTGGTCGGGCGGGCGTAGCGAGGTTAAGCCAAAGGGCTCTTTCGATGAAGGAAGAGTAGCCCTGGCTGGTGGCCATGCGGGCGTAGCGAGGTCAAGCCAAAGGAGCTGAGAGACCCATTTTCCCGCCCGCCCTTGGCGGGAAAATTGGCTCGAAGCGACGACGCGTCGAGCGTAGCCCGCATGGCCGCCAGCCAGGGCGGACAAGCAAGGAAGACAGGCGTGCGTAGCCCGCACGGCCGCCAGCCAGGGCGGACAAGCAAGGAAGACTTAGTAGACGAGGCAAGCGAGGAAGACATGAGCGAATACGATGACATCACCCTCTTGGGTTCGAAGGCCGCAATCCCGCAGACGTATGACCCGGGTGTGCTCGAGTCGTTTGAGAACGCGCATCCCGAACGCGACTACATGGTTACGCTGCGCTGCCCCGAGTTCACTACGCTCTGCCCCATTACCGGCCAACCCGACTTCGCGACGATGCTCATCAACTACATCCCCGCGGAGCGCATGGTGGAAACGTCATTTTGAATGACTTGGTGGAGCTCATGCACCCGAAGTACATCGAGGTGAAAGGCGTGTTCGTACCGCGCGGCGGGATCGCCATCCACCCGTTTGCCAATTGGGCCAACCCCGATTACGGGTACGCGGACATCGCGGCCAAGCGGCTGTTCGAGCAGCTGGACATGGCCTAAAGAAAACGGGCAGGGAGCTCGTCCCTGCCCGATAAGCGCAGATTCACGCAGTTCGGGACGCGTCCCGAACGCGGCATCCTACAGGTAACCCGAGTTCTTACTCGCTTCGACTTCGGCCATCAACCGCGAGTTCTGGCTCTCGACGTCACTGAGCTGATTGCCCATGGCATCCCATTGCTCGGGCGTGTAGATGGGGTTGTACCAGTCCTTGGAGTCGAAGTACGCCTGCAGGTCGGAGCGGTGGAACATGCGCCCGTGGCGCGCGAAGATCTCGTTGCGCGCGTAGTAGAGGTCGGAAGCGCTCATGGACTCGAGCTCGTCGCGCGAGTAGTAGCGCGAGGAACTGTCGCCGAGCACGTAGTCACCCGACGTGGGCTGGGGGGCGTAGCTGGGCTGGTCGCCCACCTGCGGCTGCGGCTCGGGCTCGGGCTCCGGCGCCGGCTGCGGCTGCGGCTGCTGCTGCTCCTGAGTAGCTGGCTGGTTCTGGGCCGCAGCGCTCTGCGACGCGGCGGAAGAAGCAGCCGAGGCCGACGAGGAAGCAGCCGACGAAGAGGCGGCCGTAGAGCTTGCGGCGCTCGACGCCGTCGACGACGCGGTAGACGAGGTGGACGTAGCGGTCGACGAAGCCGACTGGGACGAGAACACGGCGCTTGCAGCTGCGTTCGCGGAATCGTCTTCCGACTTCTTCTGCCCCATGCACGTGTACGCGAGGATTGCGACGATCGCCGCAACGACCACGAGCACGACAACGACGATGGCGATGCGCTTGCCGTTGTTGCTGGGGGGTTGCTCGAACTCGCGTGCATGGCGCATGCCGATCGGTTTCTCGGAATCGGCGAGGTCCTTAGCGCTCAGGCGCTCGCCCTCCATCGAAACCTGCATAGTGCCGCACCTGATGCAATAAACGGCACCGTCCTTGAGTTCATGGCCGCATTTGATGCACTTCATTGCATACCTCCTTGATATCGTCACTGTGAAGTATAACGGTATGCGGAAGCAAACCGATAGCCTTAACATTGATTTTGCTATAATACGCTCTCGGTTCTCAGCCGTATCTGAGAGGTTGTCGCAATCACCAACCTAAAAAAACAAGGAGAAGCACGTGAAGAAAACGAATACTAACCTCATGCTGTGTGCCATGGTCTTCGCCGTGGCACTCGTCATTTCCAACGTGATCACGGCGAAGACCGTCCAGACGGGCATCCCGCTGTTCGGGAGCACGATCCTCGTGCCGTCGGCCGTGATCTGCTACTGCGTGACGTTCCTCATGACCGACGTCATCGGCGAGATCTGGGGCGCCAAGGAGGCGCGCATGGTGGTGCTCGGCGGGTTCTTCTGCCAGATCCTGGCAACCTGCCTGATTCTCGTCGGCGAAGCGCTGCCGGCAGCCGACCCGAACATGCAGGCGGCCTACGACCTGCTACTGGGGCAAAACGCCGTGTTCGTGGTGGCAAGCATGACCGCGTATCTGCTTGCGCAGTCGTGGGACGTGTTCATCTTCCACCGCATCCGCAACCGGGTGCTGGCGAACGGGGGAACGGCGCGCAGCCGCTGGATCTGGAACAACGCGTCGACCATGACCTCGCAGATCATCGATACGGTGGTGTTCATCGGCATCGCGTTCGGCATCGGCTTCGGATGGCTGTTCGACCCCGCGATGATCGGCCAGCTGGGCGCCATGATGGTGGGTCAGTACCTGTGCAAGTTCGTGCTCGCCGCGCTCGACACCCCGATTTTCTACCTGCTCACCCGCGGCGGGGCGAAGCGCACCTCCCCCACGGCCTCCTAGGGATACATGCGGCAGGGGACGCCCCCTGCCCCAAACGCTTTCTGCGTGTATTTACCGCTCACACGTGCCGCCGTCGCTAAAATGGACAAGTTCGACGTTTTTCGATTGAAGGGGCATGACATGGCTGGTATCGACATCAGGCCCGATGCGCAGGGCAAGGTGCGCGACCTGTACGATTTGGGCGACAAGCTGCTGCTCGTCGCAACCGACCGCATCTCGGCGTTCGACTACATCCTCGACGACGAGATTCCCCACAAGGGCGCGGTGCTCACGCAGATCTCGTGCTTCTGGTTCGAGCTGCTCGACGGCGTAGTCGAAAACCACCTGGTGTCGACCGACGTGGCCGACCTGCCCGAACAGTTCCAGCCCTACGCCGATTACCTACGCGGGCGGTTCATGCTCGTGCGCAAGGCGGAGATGTTCCCCGTTGAGTGCATCGTGCGCGGCTACCTTGCCGGAAGCGGCCTGAAGGAGTACCAGCGCGAGGGAACCGTCTGCGGCATCGAGCTGCCGCAGGGCCTCGTGAACTCCTCCAAGCTTCCCGAGCCCATCTTCACGCCCTCGACGAAGGCCGAGATCGGCGACCACGACGAGAACATCAGCTTCGACCGTTGCGCCGAGCTCATCGGGACGGAAGACGCCACCGCCCTGCGCGACCTGTCGCTCAAGGTGTACACGACCGCACGTGACCATGCGGCCGACCGCGGCATCATCATCGCCGACACGAAGTTCGAGTTCGGGCGCCTGAACGGCCAGATCATCCTGGCTGACGAGGTGCTCACGCCCGATTCCTCGCGCTTCTGGCCCGGCGACGAATACGAGCCCGGCCGCGACCAGGCAAGCTTCGACAAGCAGTTCGTGCGCGACTGGCTCACCGCCCATTGGGACAAGACGGGCAACCCGCCGCGCCTTCCCCAGGAAGTCATCGAGAAGACGTCAGAGAAGTACATCCAAGCCTACGAGAAGATCACCGGCCGCACGTTCGCCTTCTAGGCGGCGGCCGCAACTGAGAGAAACGAGAGAGTGCAGCACTCATGAGCCAGCGCAACCCCATGAACGAGCGTTACCAGGACGAGAACCGCAGCGGTAAGACGCGCAAGAGCTCTGCGTCCGCAAAACCCAAGACGGCCCGCGCAGCCACTGTGCGCGACCCCGCGCCGAAGTCGAAGAAGCAGAAGAAGCAGGAAGCACGCGAGCGCGAGCGCAAGGCCATGGAGAAGGCCGAGGCGCTGCCGACGCACCGCTACGAGGACACCGAGGGCTACAAGCGCCTGCGCCGTTACTGGTGGATCATGCTCATCGGCGCCATCGCCTGCACCGCCGGGTCGTTCCTCGTGCAGGCCAAGCTGGACGAGTCGTTCCGCAACCTGTCCATGGGCCTCATGATTGCCGCATACGCGCTGATCATCCTGGCGTTCTGGCTCGACCTGGGCAAGATCCGCAAGGAGCGCAAGATCTACAACGCCTCCATCATGAACGGCAAGTCCAAGGAGGCGCGCCGAGAGCAGAAGCGCGTCCGCGCCGAGCAGCGCGCGCAGGAAAAGGAAGCGGCCGAGAAGTTCGATGCCGCACAAGCCGAAGAAGCTGCCAAGAAGGAGCAGGGGTTCTTCGCTCGGTTCCGCAAGCCTAAGGACGAGAAAGAGAGCGCCTAACCTCCTGTCCGCCCTCGCCTGCGAACGGGAAGCGGCTATCGCCGGGGGAGGGCTAGGCCTACGGCGTCCTCGGTTAACTGAAGAAAAAGGAATTTAGTACCTGCGGAAGCGGCTACGCCCTCTCCCGGCGATAGCCGCTTCCCATTCGCAGACGAGGGCGGACAGTGGGTCAGACGCGTGTTGTGGCGCTTTGGTTAAGGCAGCAATTCACTTCTTGCCTTAATCGCGGCCGCACCATACAATACCGAGTTGCTGTTTTCATAGCCTGTAGTAGCAAAAGGAGTTCATTTACATGGCAGTTAAGATTCGTCTCGCACGTCACGGCGCCAAGAAGCGTCCGTACTACCGCATCGTCGTCGCCGATTCCCGCAAGCCCCGCGACGGGCGCTTCATCGAGGAAGTCGGCCGCTACAATCCCTGCGTCACCCCGTCGATGGTGAAGTTCGACAAGGAGCGCGTGGATTACTGGATGAGCAACGGCGCCCAGCCGACCGACACGGTCGCTCGCCTGTGGGCCGATTACAAGGAAGCTTAAGGCATGGCCGAGAACACCCAGGACATCGCCGGCCTCGTCGAGTGCGTTGTTAAGCCGCTCGTTGACTACCCCGACGACCTCGAGATCACGTCGCGTGAGGACGGAGGCGCGGTGCTGATCGAGATCAGCGTCAACGAGGAGGACACGGGCAAGGTCATCGGCCGCCAGGGCCGCGTGATCAAGTCCATCCGCACGCTGGCGCGCGCGGCCGCTTCGCGCAACGACATGCGCGTGGAAGTCGAGATTCTCGACTAGATGCGCGCCTGGATCGACGTAGCGGTACTGGCGAAACCCAAGAACCTAGACGGAAGGCTCGTCGTGCGCGGCACGGCGGGCCTTCCTTTTCTGCTGGAGGCGGGAGATGAGGTGGCTTTCGTCCCGCCGCAGACCGACCTTCCGCGCCGTGCGGTGGTCAAGTCGGTGAACGAGATCGACGACCGTTCTGCGGAAGTCGTCTTCGAGGGTGTCGACGGCGAGGCTGCCCACGGGTTGGCGGGCTGCCATTGCCTGATTCGCCGCGACGCGCTCGGCGAGTCCCTGTACGAGGAAGAGCCCGCCCTCTGGGAGGGCTGGACCCTCATCGACGCGGAAGCTGGCGCGGTGGGGAAGGTGACGGGCCTCGTGAGTAACCCCGGGCAGGACCTCCTGGAGGTGGAGCGCCCGGATGGCGGCACGGTGCTCGTTCCAGTCGTGGACGAAATCGTGCGCGAGGTCGATTCGGAATCGTGCACGGTGAGCGCGGTTCTGCCCCAGGGCCTCCTGGACTTATAGAACGAAACTTTATACCAAAGTGTCATCAAGCTGCGGGGTGCGTGCGTGATAGCATGGGTGCACGGTCGATATCAAGGCCGACTGTCCGAACTTAGGAGCAAGGAGCAAGCATGAAGAAGAACGTAGTCATCACCATCTTCGATGTCGAGAGCGAGGCCTTCCAGGCCTTCAACGAGCTGCGCACGAAAATCGCGGGCCCGGGCTATTCCGCTCCAGAGGCTTCGCTCATCAGGAACAAGGGCGGCAACATCGATGTGCTTGACGGGTATTCCACGGATACCACCGCTGGCGATGGCACGGCCATGGGAATGGTCGTCGGCTCGCTCATAGGCATCCTCGGCGGCCCGATCGGCGTCATCTTGGGCGCTGGCGTGGGCGCCTATGCAGGGAGCGCCTCCGACGCCGACAAGGCGGTTGACGCCGTCAACGCCGTCGCCGTGGTCTCCAGCAAGCTCTTCGAGGGCGAAACGGCCATCGTTGCGCTGGTAGAGGAAGACGAACCCGCCTTCGACGCCGTGTTTGCAGCGTACAAGACCACGGCCATCCGCTACGATGCCGAAGACGTCGCGAAGGAAGCCGAGGAATTGCGCCGGCTCGAGGAACAGGTCAGCGAAGATGTGGCGAACGAGATCAAGGCCCAGCGCAAGGCGGAGCGCGAGGAAAAGGCCAAGAAAGATTTCGAAGAGTACGAAGAATCTGTCAATAGGACGATGACCCAAGCGTCTCCCATTTAGCGTTCGGGGGTTCTGCCTAAATAGCTGACGAATGCAGCGAGCCCGGCATCCGCGAGGACGCCGGGCTCTTGCTTTAGCGGGCCAGGGTACACGATGCAGGCGGCTGATGCTGCCCAGCCGCTTGATCGGCGCGCGCCCATCGGACGATAGTGGTACTATCGATTGAGCACTGTACTGAGCGTAAAAGGAGAAACGGGGCATGGCGGATTTCGGTCTATCGATGAAGAGGGCGCGCAAGCGCAGCAAGGAAGAGAAGGCGGAATCGAGGGCCCGGTTCAAGGAGATCCTTGAGATCGTTAAAAAATACGATATCAAGGATGGCCTCACCCCTGAGACGACGGTCGATCTCATCCAGGACCTGGGCACGACGTTCGTCAAGCTCGGGCAGATTGCTTCGACGCACCCCGACATGCTGCCCATGGAGTACTGCGAGGCGCTCGGCGAGCTGCGCACGAACGCCCGCCCGCTCGACTTCTCCGACGTGAAGCAACAGGTCGAAACGGAGCTGGGCAAGCCCCTGAGCGAGTTGTTCGCAAGCTTCGACGAGAAGCCGCTCGGGTCGGCCTCCATCGCTCAGGTGCATAAGGCCGAGCTGCCCACGGGCGAGATCGTGGCCGTGAAGGTGCAGCGTCCCGGCATCGTCGAGACCGTCACCAACGACCTGGCCATCATGGAGCGCCTGGTCGAGATCCTCGACGCCGTGAACAAGGATAAGGGCGGCCTGTCGCTCAAGGACCTGGTCGCCGAGCTCGTCAAGACCTCGATGGAGGAGCTCGATTTCAAGAACGAGGAGGCCAACCTCGACCGCTTCTACGCAAACAACGAGCCGCGCGAGAACGTGACCAGCCCCAAGTGCTACCGCGACTACTCGACGAGCGCCATCCTCACCGAGGATTTCGTCTCCGCGCCGCCCGCCGAGAAGATCGACGAGATGGGCAAGACCGGCGAGGAGCGCGATGCGATCGCATACCTCGTTGCCCACAACTATATGCAGCAGATGATGGAGGACGGTTTCTACCATGCCGACCCGCACGCCGGGAACGTCATGCTGACCGAGGACGGCGGCATCGAGTGGATCGATTTCGGCATGATGGGTACGATGACGGGAACCCAGCGCGATACCCTGAAGGAGCTCATCCTGGCGCTCGTGAAGGGCGACGCATACGGCCTGAAGCGCGCGGTGCTGAAGGTGGCCACGCCCACCGGCCCGATCGACCACTCGCAGCTGCTCGAGATGTGCGAGGACGTGACCGGCCAGTTTATCGACGTCGATCTGGAAGAGTTCGACACCGGCGCGCTTATCTCGTCGCTTACCGGTTCGCTCACGGATGTCGGCATGGACGTCGACCCGTTCCTCACCAACCTCGGCCGTGGCCTGGTGACGCTCGAGGGCACCATCCACCACATCTCCCCGCGGCTCAACATTATGGCGGTGCTCGTGGATTACCTGAAGTCGAGCTTCGACCCGAACAGCCTGCGCCGTGCGGCAGCCGGCATCGCAAGCAAGACCATCGAGAGCGCGGAGGCCATGGCGTCGCTGCCCATGCGCATCGACCAGACGCTCGACATGGTGCAGAAGGGTCATGTGAAGGTGGGCATGCAGCTGTCGGCAACCGAAAAGCTATCGCGCGATATCCGCGCCGCTGCCGGTCTTGTCGCCATCGCCCTCATCGCCATGGGTCTCGTCATCGGCGCGTGCATCCTGGGCGCCAGCGCAAGTGCCGTCTCCTTGGGCGGCGTGCCGCTGTTCGGCGGGCTGGGCTTGGTCGTGGGCGTGGCGCTCGCAATTTACGTGTTCGTGAAGATACGGCCCTACTTGAAGTAGGAGGCCTGGAACGAACGCTTGGGCAGGGGCAAGGCGTGTTCCCGCAAACTTTGTTTTGTTGAATCCCCGTTAGGTTAAACGGCGTTCTTTTGTCTATCATGTAACCATGAGATTTATGCTCTCGGTTGGACGCCGCCAAAATGGGGGGGTTTCGGCGTACAGGGTCCGTGGTTGCGAGAAGCGCAGGGTTCCTAGCCGGAGGGCAATGGAAGGAAAGGACAACGAGGTCATATGGGATTGCGGGAGAGATTGATCGAGGCACTGGGTTCGCCCGAAGCGCATTCCAAGGAGCAGAGCATCGAGCGCGGGAAGGCCTTGCGCGCGAGCGTGCCGAGAGAGGCGCATGCGCAGTGGGCGCCTGCAGTCGATCGGCCCGATCCCGTAGCGCTGCTGCGCAGCCAGGGGAAGACGCGCGTGCAGGCGCTGCTGCCCCTGCGCTACGAGCGCATGAGCGCCTCGGCCTTCACGTTCTACCGCGGCGGCGCGCTTATCATGGCCTCCGATCTGGCGGAAACGCAGTCGACGGGCATCAACGTCCAGGCGTGCGGCGATGCCCATATCTCGAACTTCGGGCTGTTCTACAGTCCCGAGCGTCGCACCGTGTTCGACATCAACGACTTCGACGAGACGCTGCCCGGCCCCTGGGAGTGGGACGTGAAGCGCCTCGCCGCCAGCGTGGAGATCTGCGGGCGCGACAACGGTTTCAAGAAGAAGCAGCGCAAGGCGGCCGTGCTCGCATGCGCGCAGGGCTATCGCGAGGGCATGGCCAGGTTCGCCGAGATGGGGCACCTGGACGTGTGGTACGCGCATCTCGACGTGGACTCGCTTCGCGCGAAGGTGGCCACCGGCCTCACTGCCAAGGCGGCGAAGAAGGCGGATAAGGTGATCGCCAAGGCGAAGGGCAAGAACAACGCACGGGCTATCCAGAAGCTCACCGAGGTCGTCGATGGCGAGCTGCGCGTCGTGAGCGACCCTCCCGTTATCGTTCCCATGCGCGACCTGGTTTCGAAGCAGCCGAAGGGGCACATGATCGAGCGCTTCGACGAGCAGGCTATCGAGCGCCTGATGCAAGGGGTCCTCTCGGAGTACAGGTCGACCCTCACCCCGCACAAGCAGCTGCTCGTGAACGAGTACACGGTGGTCGACGTGGCCCACAAGGTAGTGGGCGTGGGCAGCGTGGGCACGCGCGCCTGGATCGTCGTCATGCAGGGCGCCGATTCCAACGATCCGCTGGTCCTGCAGGTGAAGGAGGCCCAGGAATCCGTGCTCGAGCGGTTCGTGGGCAAGAGCAAGTTCAAGCAGCACGGGCAGCGCGTCGTCGAGGGCCAACGCGCCATGCAAACGGCAAGCGACATGCTGCTCGGCTGGTGCAGGCTGCCTGGCGAGGACGGGAAGCGGAGAGACTACTACGTGCGCCAGCTCTGGGACGGGAAGGGCTCCATCGACCTGTCCCTGCTCAACCCCGATCAGCTGTGCAAGCTCGCGAAGGCGTGCGGGTGGACGCTCGCGCACGCCCACGCGCGCACGGGCGATCGGTTCGCCATCGCCGCGTACCTGGGCAACTCCGATAAGTTCGACAAGGCGATTGCCGAGTTCGCGGACGCCTATGCCTACCAGAACGAGGCCGATTACCAGCGGTTCATGGCGGCTTACGAGGCCGGCGAGCTCGTGTAAGAGGGCGATAAGCCGGTGCCGCACCGCCTCGCCAGCCAGCAGGAGCCGTCATGATCATAGAAACGCTCTCAACGTTTCCGCATATGTACGATTCCGTTATGGGGTCGTCTATGATGCAACGCGCCCAAGACAAGGGCATACTCGACTTCACTGCATACGACCTGCGAGATTGGACGCACGACCGCCATCGGACGACCGATGACGACCCGTACGGGGGAGGGGCCGGGCTCATCATGAAGTGCGAGCCCATCTTCGAGGCGTACCAGGCCATCACGGGCTGCGACGTGGGATACGCTGCGCCAGCCGCAACCGGCAACGAGCAGCCCACGACGGGGCCCGCTCCCCGCCACGCCGACGGCATCCGTCCCAAGACCATCTTTTTGTCTCCTTGCGGCAGGCCCTTCGACGACGCCATGGCTTGCGAGCTCGCGCGTGAGGAGCGCCTGCTGTTCGTGTGCGGGCACTACGAGGGCATAGACGAGCGCGCCTACGATCTGGCCGACTGCCAGATATCGCTCGGCGATTTCGCTCGGCGATTACGGCCTGACGAGCGGCGAGCTCGCGTCGATGGGCGTGATCGATGCCGTGGTGCGCAAGATCGACGGGGTACTCGGGGCCGAGGACGGGGCTGCTGACGAGAGCTTCGCGGGTGGCTTGCTCGAGCATCCGCAGTACACGCGACCAGCCGAGTTTCTCGGCAAGGAGGTTCCCGCCGTGCTGCTGTCGGGGGACCATGCGGCCGTGGCGAGGTGGCGCCGCGAGCAGAGCCTTCGGCGCACGCGTGCCGCGCGGCCAGACCTCATCGATTCCGCCACGCTCTCCGAAGACGATTGGGATTATTTGAAGAGTCTGGATAGCGGCTCTTAGCCCTCGTGATGCGCGGTATCATTCAAGCTTGCGGCTTTTAGCCGCATGAGCAGCTAAACCGAACGAGTCGATAGGACACCGGCAGCCGATGGAAGAAGAGAAGCGCGAAGAGACGAGCTCCTCGTCGTGGAAGGGCAATGTGCTCGGAATCGTCGCGATGATCGCGGCGGTCGTCGTGATTGCTATCCTGCTGCGCACGTTCCTCTTCGTTCCATACGAGATTCCGTCGAAGTCCATGCAGGACACGATCATGCCGGGCGACATGGTGTTCTCCGAGAAGGTCACGTACTACATGCGCCAGCCCGAGCGGGGCGATATCGTGACGTTCACCGATCCCGAGGTTCCCACGCGCACGCTGATCAAGCGCGTGATAGCGACGGGCGGCCAGACGGTCGACCTCGTCAACGGAGAGGTGGTCGTCGACGGGGCGGCGCTTGACGAGCCGTACACCAAGGGCAAGCCCTCGTATCCGTTGAGCCGCACTGCTGTGAACGCGGATATCTCGTATCCCTACAAAGTGCCAGAAGGCTCGGTGTGGGTGATGGGCGACAACCGTACCGAATCGCAGGACTCGCGGTACTTCGGGGCGGTTCCGGTCGATACCATCTCCGGGCGCGCCTCGTTGGTGTATTGGCCGTTGTCGAGTTTCGGATTGTTATCGTAGGTGCGCCGCAGGCGCATGGGGAAAGGAAGTAACGCACTATGTCAGAACAGCTGACGCCGTCGTTCCAAGACGTCATCATGAATTTGGAGCGCTATTGGGCCAACCAGGGTTGCGTGGTGCTGCAACCGTACGACAACGAAGTGGGCGCGGGCACGTTCCACACCGCCACGACGCTGCGCTCGCTCGGCCCGGGCGTGTGGCGCACGGCGTACGTGCAGCCCTCGCGCCGTCCGACCGACGGTCGCTACGGCGAGAACCCCAACCGCCTCCAGCATTACTACCAGTACCAGGTCATCCTCAAGCCGTCGCCCGACAACGTGCAGCAGCTCTATCTCGACTCGCTGCGCGCTATCGGCATCAACATCGACGAGCACGACGTGCGTTTCGTCGAGGACGACTGGGAGTCGCCCACGCTCGGCGCGTGGGGCCTCGGCTGGGAGGTGTGGATCGACGGCATGGAGGTGACGCAGTTCACGTACTTCCAGCAGGTGGGCGGCTTCGAGTGCGACCCCGTTCCCGCCGAGATCACCTACGGCCTGGAGCGCCTGACGATGTACATCCAAGGCGTCGACAGCGTGTACGACATCGTGTGGAGCCGCGGCGACGACGGCACCGTGTTCACCTACGGCGACGTGTTCCTCGAGAACGAGCGCGAGTTCAGCGCCTACAACTTCGAGGTCGCCGACACCGATTTCCTGTTCGGCGAGTTCGACCGCTACGAGCGCGAGTGCAACCGCGTGCTCGAGGCTGGCTTGCCGCTTCCGGCTTACGACTACGTGCTGAAGTGCTCGCATGCCTTCAACCTGCTCGACGCACGCGGCGTGATATCCGCGACCGAGCGCATGGGCTACATCCTGCGCGTGCGCACCATCGCCAAGGCGTGCTGTGCGAGCTACATCGAGCACGTGGTGGGGCAGAGTACCTCGACCGAGGGAAAGGGGGCCGAAGATGGCGAATAAGACGCTCGCATTCGAGATCGGCACCGAAGAGCTGCCCGCGTTCGATTTGCATGCCGCCACGGGCAAGCTCGGCGGCCTGGCCGCAGATGCGCTCGACGGCGCGAAGATTCCGCATGGCGACATCGCCGTGTACACCACGCCGCGCCGCCTGATCGTGGTCGTGGCGGACGTTCCCGAGGCCACTGAGGCGACGGTCGAGGAGTTCCGCGGCCCTGCCGCCAAGATCGCCTTCGACGAGAACGGCGAGCCCACCAAGGCCGCAGTCGGCTTCGCGCGGGGCAAGGGAGTCGACCCTGCCGCGCTCGAGCGCCGCGACGAGAACGGGACCGAGTACGTGTACGCCGTGAAGGAGACGCCGTCGGTCGACGTGGCCGCGCTTCTTCCCGACCTGCTCGGCAACCTGATCACGAGCATCTCGTGGCCGAAGTCCCAGCGTTGGGGCAGCCGCCGCGAGCAGTTCAGCCGCCCGGTGCGCTGGCTCTTCGCCATGCTCGGCGACGTGGTCGTGCCCGTGGAGTTCGCAGGCCTCACGGCCGGCAACACCACGTGCGGCCACCGTTTCCTTGCACCCGGCCCGCATGAGGTCGCCAATGCCGACGAACTCATCTCCACGCTGCGTAGCGCGCATGTGGTGCCGAGCGAGGCCGAGCGCGAGGCCACCATCCGCGAGCAGGTGAAAGCGATCGAGGCCGAAACCGGCCTCGTGGCCGAGCTGCCCGCCCGGACGATGGAGGAGGTCGTCAACCTCACCGAGGACCCGACCGTCATGGTCGGCGAGTTCGACGAGCTGTTCCTGGCCGTCCCCAAGGAGATCACGGTCGACGCGATGCTGGTGCACCAGCGCTACTTCCCGCTGTTCAACGCCGACGGATCGCTCACCAACAAGTTCCTCATCACGAGCAACGGAAACCCGAAGTACCACGACAACATCGTCGACGGCAACCAGCGCGTGGTCGCTGCCCGTCTGTACGATGCGAAGTTCTTCTACGACGAGGACCTCAAAGCACCGCTCGAGGCCTATGTGGAGAAGCTCTCCGAAGTCGTGTTCCAGGAATCGCTCGGCACGACGCGCGCCAAGACCGACCGCGTGGTCGCGCTCGCCAAGGCGCTTGCCGCCGATGCCGGCCTGGCCGGCCAGGATGCCGCCGACGCGGAGCGCGCCGCGTTCCTGTGCAAGGCCGACCTCGTGACGGGCGCCGTCGTGGAGTTCACGAGCGTGCAGGGCATCATGGGCCGCTACTACGCCAAGGCCGCTGGCGAGACCGACCAGGTGGCCGAGGCCATCGCCGACCACTACCGTCCGCGCTTCTCGGGCGACGACACGCCCGCGAGCATGGTGGGCAAGGTCGTGGCGACCGCCGACAAGCTCGACACGATCTGCGGCCTCTTCGCCGTGGGGCAGGGGCCGACCGGCTCGTCCGACCCGTTCGCGCTGCGCCGTTCCGCCATCGGCATCCTCGCGATGCTCGAGGACGGTCTGGACGTGTCGCTCATCGACGCCATCGACGCGTCGCTCGACATCTACGAGAAGGGCGGCCTCGAGTTCGATCGCGCCGCGGTGCGCGCCGAGGTCATCGACTTCTTCGTCACGCGCACGAAGGTGATGCTGCGCGACGGCGGCTGCGCTGCCGACACGGTCGACGCGGTGCTGACCGCCGGCGTTGAGGAGCCCATGACGATCGTCGCCCGCGCGCGTGCGCTCGAGAGCGCCCGCGCCAACGACAAGGAGACGTTCGACGACCTGGCCACCGCTTACGCGCGCGCGAACAATCTGCGCGAGGCCGAAGCCGGTGCCGACGTCGACGAGTCGCTGCTCAACGAGCACGCGCATGCGCTGGCCGCCGCCGTCACCGAGGCCGAGAGCAAGGTGGCCAAGGCGCTCGCCGAGGACGACTATCCTGCGGCCCTCGCCGACCTGGCGGCGCTGCGCGCCCCGATCGACGACTTCTTCGCCAACGTCATGGTCATGGACGACGACGCGTCCGTCCGCGCCAACAACATGAAGCTCCTCAACCGCTTCGTGTCCGTGTTCGCCAACGTGGCCGACTTCGGCAAGATGGCCAAGGCGAAGTAGAGCACTGCGAGAAAATGCTGAGCCGAAACCGCATCGGGCACCGTTTCCGATGCGGTTTCTCGTAGAGAAGAGGAATCCCATGAGCCTTTCGTTCGTGCCCGTAAAGACCCCGCAGGATCAGGAACTGCTCGCGCGCATGGCGGGCGAGATCTGGCGCGGGTACTGGCCCGCCATCATCGGCGAGGCCCAGACCGAGTACATGATCGAGAAGTTCCAGAGCCTGCCTGCGATCGAGCGCGACATGGCCGAGCACGACTACGAGTACTGGCTGCTCGTGGCTACCGAGCAAGACGACGATGGGCTCGAGAAGGGCATCGTCGGGTTCACGGGCGGCCACAACGAGCCCGAGACGAACCGCTTCTTCATTTCCAAGATCTACCTGTTCCCCGAAGCGCGCGGGCACGGGTATGCGCGGCGCGTGATCGAGTTCTACGAGGACCTCTGCTTCGCGCGCGGGTTCGAGGCCATGTACCTCACCGTGAACAAGTACAACGACTTGGGCATCCGCGCGTACGAGGGCACGGGTTTCGACACGATCGATTCCGTGGAAACCGACATCGGCGAGGGCTACATCATGGACGACTACATCATGGAGCTGCGTTTCTAGCGCTCAGACGCGTTGGGCTCCTAGCCGACTGCTTTGGTCCATTGGGTGGCCTCGACCACCTCGCCGTTCAGCACGTGGAATGTGACCATGGCGTCTTTGATGTCCATGGCGCGGTTGTAGAGGCCGTTCTTGAAGCCCTCGTAGTCAGCCGATATCGGCTGGGTGTTGGAGCTTTCGATGGGCGTGTTCGTGGTGAACTTGCAGAAGTCCGAGACCGCGAACGAGTTGACGCCCGGCGCCTTGTCCTCGGCCGAGCTCGCTTTCTCGGCCGCCTCCTTCGAGGACCCGCGGCTGAGGAAGCCGTTCACGATCATCGTATTGCCGTCGAACGTTATCTGGGACCAGCGGTTCTTGGCATTGTCGGGAACGGGCGCCCCGTCCCTGCTTTGAAGGTAGAGCCGGGTCGTGTACCAGCCGTCGCGGGATTGGTCGGCGGCGCTCTTGGACGCCGAGGAGCTCGACGCCTGCCCGAAGAAGTCTGCAGCGGCGGAACTCGTAGTGACGGAAGAGCTTGCGGCGCTGGCGGAGCTTTCAGCGCTGGCAGAGCTCTTCTCGCTCGTTGAGGATTTGCTGGTGGTGGTCCCACCTGTCGAGCCGCCCGAGCAGCCCGCGAGCGCGATCAGGGCAGCCATGAGGGCGCCGAGCGCAATCGCGATGATTCGTTTGCTTTTGCTGGTGTTCAACTGAATCGCCTCCTGCTTCCATAGCCGTGCAGCGCACTCCGGAGAATGCAGTGAACCAGTATATAGAAGAACGGGACGCGATAGCTGGAAAAAGCGGGTTATACCAGCTCAGCGGGCACCTTCTACGATGCGCGGGCAAAGGTGCGGGGCGTGGCGACCTCGAATCCGACGGAGGGGGAGAGCAGCGGCTCGTCGTGCATGCCCGCGCGCTCGCGTGCCGTGGGGATGCGGTGGACGGAGACCTTGCCCGAATCCGAATCGCGGATATCGATGGCGCCCTGGTCGGCCAGAACGCGCTTGTAGGCATTGCCGTACTTCGAGAAGGAGCGCGGGAAGGCGCCCACCTCGGTAAGGAGGTCGCAGAGCCAGACGGGGTACCCGCCGGCGCACTTGATCTCCATGACGACCTGGTCGGGGCCGGTAACGCGGCATCGTTGGGCCGACGAAGGGTTCATCAGGTCGACGTAACAGATGTCCTCGTCGAAGGTGATGCGGTCGACGCAGTCCTCATCGTCGGGGTCGAGCGGGCACCAAGCCTCGCGCAGACAGCTGATGAGCATCGAGGGCGCCAGGCCTTCGTAACGATGAAGGAACGCATCGATCTCCCGCGCGATCTGCACCTTGCCAGGGGCGAGCATCTTCTCGGGATTAGTCCCTTCGAGCGGGAACTGGGCGCAGGCCTCTTCATAGGAGAGCTCGCCTGAATAAAAGGCCCGTGCGCCCTCCGTGCTCATGATCACACGGCGCTTGTACACGATGCCCTTGTACTTCTTCTTAATCTCGACGAACACCGAGCGCGCCTCGGAAAACGGCCCGTAGCTGCGGATGCGCATCTTTTCCTTGTAAACGGGCTTCTCGAGCGAACGGCAGATGAGCGACCGGTCGGGCGTATCGAGGTACAGGCTGTCGATGCGCGTAGCACCGTAATCGTCCAGCCGCATATGCGAAGCAAGCGCTTCTTTGATCGCCCTGCACTGCTCCGCAGTCACAAGGTACTTCTTCTCCTTGCGCTCAAACGTATCTCCCGCCGTAGCCATAATCTCCCGCCTTTCCTAACGTTGCTCCCCATACTACCCACCCCCACTTAAAGAAACCTGAAACCCCCCTCCCAAATTTCCTTCCAGCGGAAGAGCGAAGCCCGAGCATGGCGCCGGCACCTCCCCTCCGCGCCCCTCTGAGCGCCGCCTTTTTACCGCGCCCACAAAGAAATCGGCCAAGTCCAGTAAGCGCCGTACGGATTCAATAAGAGGAGAACCCCGCCCGCGTAGTTCGGCCGATTTCAAAGCGCGGTTAAAAGGCGGAGAAAAGCGAAGGGGGCGCGGAGGGGAGGTCCCGGCGCCCCGCGAGGGCGGACAGAGGGCCAGACGCGTTCTTTCAGGGAGAGTTCAGCAACTTGAGTAGAATGAAGACATCAAGCGGAAAGGCGGAAGAACATGCAGATTCTCATCGTTGAAGACGACGTAAGGTTGGCGCAGGCCGTAGGGAAGATCCTGGAGGAGAACGACTACCAGGTCGATATGGTTCACGACGGGCAGTCCGGCTTGGAATACGGCGAGTCGGGCATCTACGACGTCATCATCCTCGACGTGATGCTTCCCAAGATGGACGGCTTCGAGGTGGCCAAGGAGCTGCGTAGGAAGAACGTGGCGACGCCGTTGCTCATGCTTACGGCGAGGGCGCAGATTCCCGATAAGATCGAGGGCCTCGACTCGGGGGCCGACGACTACATGACCAAGCCGTTCAGCCCGGCCGAGCTGCTCGCGCACTTGCGTGCGCTCACGCGCCGCACGGGCCAGGTGGTCTTCGAGAACCTGGAGTTCGGCGACCTCAAGCTGAACCTGGAGAGCCACGACCTGTCGCGTGCCGGCAAGTCGATCAACCTGTCGTTCAAGGAGTTCTCGCTGCTGCAGATCCTCATGACCAACCGCAACCAGATCGTGTCGAAGGAAACGCTCATCGCCAAGGTGTGGGGCGTGGAGTCGAGCGCGGTGGACAACAACGTTGAGGCGTACATCTCGTTCCTGCGCAAGAAGCTGAAGCATCTCGGCACGTCCGTGCAGATCGAGACCGTCCGCGGCGTGGGGTACCGCCTGGTCGAGGGCTAGCGCCTCGAGAGGGCTGATAGGCGTCCCCATCGGCGCGAAGTTACGATACAATCAGCTCTCGCAACTGAAACGGCGAATCGAGGAAACCATGCCCATCCGCATACCCGACGCGTTGCCGGCGACCGACTTGCTGGCGAGCGAGAACATCTTCGTCATGACGGAGTACCGCGCCATGCACCAGGACATCCGTCCCCTGCGCGTGGTGCTGCTCAACCTCATGCCCACGAAGATCGCCACCGAGACGCAGATCCTGCGCAAGCTGTCGAACACCCCGTTGCAGATCGAGATCACGCTCATGCACATGGCCAGCCACGACCACAAGAACGTGTCCGATCAGCATCTCGAGGCGTTCTACCGCACGTTCGACGAGGTGCAGCACGAGCGCTTCGACGGCATGATCATCACGGGCGCGCCCGTCGAGCTGCTCGACTTCGAGGACGTGGACTACTGGCCCGAGCTCTGCTCGATCATGGAGTGGACGCGCACGAACGTGCACAGCACGCTGCACATCTGCTGGGGTGCCCAGGCGGGCATCTACTACCACTACGGCGTGCCGAAGCACGAGCTGAGCAAGAAGATGTCAGGCGTGTTCGAGCATCGCCAGATCAAGCTGACCTCGCCTCTGCTGCGCGGCTTCGACGACACGTTCTGGGCGCCGCATTCGCGCTACACCGAGGTGCGCATCGGCGACATCGAGGCACATCCCGACCTCGAGGTGCTCGCGATATCCGACGAGGCGGGCGTGTACGCGGCCAAGAGCACCGATAGCAGGAACTTCTTCGTGTTCGGGCATCCCGAGTACGATCGCGCCACGCTGGGCGGGGAGTACGAGCGCGACGTGAAGAAGGGCCTCGACATCGCGGTGCCGCGCCATTACTTCCCGGGGGACGACCCCAACAACATGCCAAAGTCGAACTGGCGCGCGCACGCGCAGCTGCTCTACACGAACTGGCTGAACTACTACGTGTACCAGACCACCCCCTACGACGTGCGCCGCGTCGGCTTGGAGGAAACGCACAAGATCGCGGACGAAGCCGCCGAGGCCGATGCGCGTATGACCGAGGTCGCCACGCGCCCGCTGCGCTGGGAACCCGACGAGCAGAAGCCGCGGGTGTCCGAGTACCTGCGCGCGCCCAACGAGGACGACGACGGCTACGACCCGTATTCCGACCGTCGCGAGGATCCCCCGCTGTTCGAGCCCGACCCCTGGAGATGATGCATGCTCCGCAAGCTGCGCATAAAGTTCATCGCGATCGTCATGGCGTCCGTGGCCGTGGTGCTGGCGCTCGTGTTCACGGGAATCTGCGTGAGCGAGTACCAGCGCGCGATGTCGAGTGTCGACGTGGCCATGATGAACGCGCTCAACCGCGCCGCCGAGGGCTGGAGCGGCGGTCCCGATTTCGACGCATCGCAGGGGAGCTTCTCCAGCGGGAGCAGCTCGAGCGCATCGTCCGAAGGGCCGGGTGCGTTCGATGGCCGCGATGGCCATCCGAAGGGCGATGGGGGCCCAGACGGCGCACAGGCCGCCGGCGGTTCCCAGTTCCAAGGCCCCCGCATCGGCGGCGAGGGCAGGGAAGGGCGCGACCTGGTTCCCGTTGCCGTGTATCAGGTGACGAAGACGTCCGAGACCGCCGAGCTCGATCTCGTTTCCGGCTTCGCCACCGCCGAAATCGACGAGAACGTGCTCTCGACGGCATCGACGCGCGTGCTCGCGGTGAGCGACGGAACGGGGACGTTCGACGACCTGGGCCTGCACTACCAGAAGCGCACGGTCGAGACGACGACGTACGTCGCCTTCGCCGACACGACATCCACGGCGAGCTGGCAGCCCCTCGCGCTGACGCTTGCCATCGCCGCGCTGGTGGTGCTCGCGGTGTTCTTCCTTATCTCTCTCAAGCTGTCCCAATGGGCGCTGCGGCCCGTCGAGGAGGCCTGGACGGCCCAACGGCAGTTCGTGGCCGACGCCTCCCACGAGCTCAAGACGCCGCTCACCGTGGTGCTCGCGAACACATCGATCCTGCTCAAGCACCCCGAGTCGAGCATAGCGAGCCAGAGCCAATGGATCGAGAGCACGCAGATCGAGGCCGAGAACATGCAGGGCCTCGTGAACGAGATGCTCGAGCTGGCGCAGGTGGAATCGCGCAGCAGCATCCAGCACGAACAGCTCGACTACAGCGATCTTGTGGACGGCCTGGTGCTGCAGTTCGAATCGGTCGCATTCGAGCGCGGCTGCACGCTTGAGAGCGACATAGCCGAGAACTTGCGGGTGAACGGCGACTCCCAGAGGCTGCGCAAGATGGTTTCCACTCTCATCGAGAACGCGCTCAAGTACGTCGACGACGGCGGCGAGGTAACCGTGAGCCTGTCGTCCGCGGGCGGCGTCTCGACGCTCGCGATACGCAACACGGGCTCGACCATCGCGTCCGAGGACCTGCCCCACATCTTCGACCGCTTCTACCGCACCGACAAGGCTCGCACATCAGGGACGGGCGGCTACGGCCTGGGCCTCGCCATCGCCCGCGAGATAGCCCGCGAGCACGAAGGCGACATCACCTGCGCAAGCAGCACCTCAACTGGTACGACATTTACTGTTACTCTCCCAATCGAGTAGCGTCTGTCCTCCTGTCCGCCCGAGCATGGCGCCGGCACCTCCCCTCCGCGCCCCGCTTCGCTTTTCTCCGCCTTCCAACCGCGCTTTTGAAATCGGCCGAACTACGCGGGAATGGTTCTCCTCTTATAGGGGCCGTACGGCGCTTACTGGACTTGGCCGATTTCTTTGTGGGCGCGGTTGGAAGGCGGCGCTCAGAGGGGCGCGGAGGGGAGGTGCCGGCGCCATGCTCGGGCTACGCTCTTCCGCTTGAAGAAAATGACCGGAGGGGCGCACGGGGTTTCAGGATGACTTAAGGTTGCCCTTGTACCATTCCGTTCCAGTTGGAAGAACTGGAATGGGAAGGAACTGATCATGGATTTGCTCTTCACTTCGGTGCTGGGGACTACTGAGTCGGCCATGGCTACGGTTACTACGGCTGGGTTCATGTGGTGCACGCTCGCCTCGATCGTGCTCGGTCTCATCGGCGCCCTCATTTACATGTACAAGCACGACTACTCAAAGAACTTCGTCATCACGTTGGCGCTGCTTCCCGTTATCGTGCAGATGGTCATTACGCTCGTCAACGGCAACTTGGGCGCGGGCGTGGCGGTTATGGGCGTGTTCAACCTCGTGCGTTTCCGCTCCATCGCGGGTACGGCCAAGGATATCGGGAGCGTGTTCCTGGCTATGGCGATCGGCTTGGCCACGGGCATGGGTTACATCGGCGTGGCGGCCATCCTCACCGTCGTGGTCGGCGTGTTCAACATCCTGTACGTCACCACGCCGTTCGGCCAGCCTCGCGAGGCGAGCAAGCTGCTCAAGATCACGACGCCGGAAGACCTGGAGTTCGAGGGTGCATTCGACGACGTGCTCGGAAGCTACACGCGCTCCTACGAGCTCGAGAACGTGAGCACTACCAACATGGGTAGCCTCTACCAGCTGGAGTACCGCGTTGCCATGAAGGATGCGGGGCTGGAGAAGCGCATGATCGACGAGCTGCGCTGCCTCAACGGCAACCTGAAGATTTCGCTCGGCAGTCCGAAGGCGCGCCGCGAGCAGCTGTAGGGCGCTCGAACAGAGTCGCCGCGATGGGCCGAAGGGGAGCGTTCCCTTTGGCCCATCGCTTTTTCATGGGGTACAATATGCGGTTATGTATCGAGACTCTCAAGACGGAGGCACCATGCCCAACAACGACGAGAACCTGAACGAGCAGCCGGCTCCGCAGCAGCCGGTGCAGCCGCGCCCAGCGCCTCGACCGCAGCAGGCACCTCCAGCTGGCGGCCAACCCCCCAGGGGGTACCAGCCCCCGTATGGCGGGCAGCCGCCGTTCCAGGCGCCGTATCCGGGGCCGCAGCCCTATGTCGCCGCTCCCGTCCAGCCGGCGCCCTCCCAGAAGAAGTCACGCGGGTGGATTGTCGCCATCGTGCTCATCGTGTGCCTCTTCGCGTTCACGGCCTTCTGCGTGAAGGCGTGCAGCGATGCGGTTGCCACGCTCGGCAGCTCGTACAGCAAGCAGAAGCTGACGACCGACACGGTCGCGCTCATAAACCTCGACGGAACCATCCAGTACGACGGCACGGTGTGCAGCCCTGAGGGCTTCAAGGAGCTGCTCGACGAGGCGGAGGACGACTCCCACATCAAGGCGCTCGTCATCCGCGTGAACTCGGGTGGCGGTACTGCGACCGCAGGCGAGGAGATGTCCGAGTACCTCAAGGGGTTCAGCAAGCCCGTCGTCGTCTCGAGCGCTTCGATCAACGCTTCCGCGGCCTACATGATCTCGGCCCAGTCTGACTACATCTACGTCGCGCACTCTACCGAGATCGGCGCCATCGGCACCGCCATGCAGCTGACCGACCTCTCGGGCCTGCTCGACATGCTCGGCATCAACATGGACGTCATCACCTCGTCGGACAGCAAGGACTCGTCGTACGGCTACCGCCCGCTCACCGACGAGGAACGCGCGTACTACCAGGACATGGTCGACAAGATCAACAACATGTTCATCCGCAACGTCATGGAGGGGCGCGGCATGACCGAGGAGCAGGTGAAGGCCGTTGCGACGGGCATGCCGTTCACGGGCGACGATGCGGTGGCCAACGGGCTTGCCGATGCCGTGGGAACGCGCGAGGATGCCTTCGACAAGGCTGCCGAGCTCGCGGGCATCTCCAGTTACGACACAACGGAGCTCTACCTGTCGAGCTACGACCTGACGAGCCTATCCGGCCTCCTGGGCAAGGAGAAGAGTTCTGCCGAGGACCTTGCCAAGTTCGCCGAACTGGCCGACCTCGCACGCAAGGCGGGCCTCCTGTAGGCCCAGAGAAACCACGAGAGGGGAGAGCGATGACCTCTTCGAATTCATTCGAGCTGCAGGAGTGGCCGCGCCGCGCGGTGGTTACGGCGGGCATGCCCTACGGAAACAAGCCGTTGCATTTCGGCCATATCGCCGGCGTGTTCGTGCCGGCCGACTGCTACGCGCGCTTCCTGCGCGACCGCATCGGTGCCGACAACGTGCGCTTCGTCTGCGGCACCGACTGCTTCGGGTCGCCCATCGACGAGGGCTACCGCAAACTGGTGGAAGCGGGCGAGTTCACGGGCACCATCGCCGAGTACGTGCAGCGCAACCACGATGCGCAGGCGGCGACGCTCGACGCCTACGACATCAGCCTCGACATCTACGAGGGCTCGGGCATCGGCCACGCGGGCGAATGCCACCAGGAGCTCACCGACAACATCATCCGCCGGCTCCACGAGAACGGTTGGCTGCACCTCGAGGAGACGCAGCAGTTCTACGACGCCGAGGCCGGCATCTACCTGAACGGCCGCCAGGTCGTCGGCCGCTGCCCCGTGCAGGGCTGCAAGTCGGAGAAAGGCTACGCCGACGAGTGCGACCTGGGTCACAGCTACGCTCCCGAGGAGCTCATCGCGCCGCGCTCGACCGTCACCGGCACCGTGCCCGAGATGCGTCCCGTTGCCAACTGGTACTTCGACCTGCCGGCGTTTCGCGACTTCCTGCGCGGGCATGTGGCCGAGCTCGAGAAGGACCCGGACGTCCGCGCCATCGTGCCGCAAACGTGCGCCGAGTTCCTGGGCGCGCCCATCATCTACGTGAAGAACGACGAGCGCGAGCTGTTCGACGGCGTTGCCGGCCAGCTGCCCCCGCACGAGGTGCGCGAGCCCGAGAAGGGCAAGGCATCGTTCGAAGTTGAGTTCGCGACCATCGGGGAGCGCGACGCCGCTCGCGACGTGCTGCGCCGCGCCGGCCTACGCTTCCGCACGGGCAAGGCGCTCGTGCCGTTCCGCATTACCGGCAACATCGAGTGGGGCGTGAAGGCGCCGGTCATCGACGGGGTGGAGGGGCTCACCGTATGGTGCTGGCCCGAGAGCCTGTGGGCGCCCATCTCGTTCACCATCGCCGCAAACGATGCGCGCGGCCTGCCCGCGGGCAGCTGGCGCGATTTCTGGTGCGCCGACGACGCGTGCGTCTACCAGTTCATCGGCCAGGACAACCTGTACTTCTACGGCGTGGCGCAACCGGCCATGTGGGAGGCGCTGCGCCCCGGCGACATCTTCTTCCACGAGCCCTCCGAGCACCCGATGCGCCAGACGCGCCTCATCGCGAACTATCACGTGCTGCTGGGCAACAAGAAGGCGTCGTCATCGGGCACGGTGAAGCCGCCCACGGCCGACGAGCTGCTCGAGCACTACACGTGCGAGCAGCTGCGCGCGCATTTCCTGGCATTGGGCCTGGGGCAGAAATCGGTCGGCTTCAAGCCGAAGGCGTTCGAGCCCGACGAGGCCGTGCGCAACGACACCCGTGTGGCCGACCCGGCGCTCAAGGAGTCCAAGCTGCTCTCGAACGTGTTCAACCGCCTCGCGCGCAGCGTGCTCTACGAGGCCAAGCGCAACTTCGGGGGCGTGCTGCCCGCCGGCGACCCGACGCCCGAGGTGGTCGAGCGCGCGCGCAAGGCGCTGTCCGATTACGACCGCACCATGAAGAAGGCCGAGCTGCACACGGTGATGTCGCTCATGGACGAGTTCATCCGCTACGCCAACAAGCATTGGGCCGACGGCATATCGGCGGCGGAGTCTGCCGACGATGCCGCAGCCCGCGAGCAAGTGCTCGTCGACTCCGCGTATCTCCTGTGGATCTGCTCGCTGCTGATGCACCCGGTCGTGCCCGCGGGCTGCGAGGACATCTGCGCGAAACTGCGCTTCGACCAGCAGGCGTTCTTCTCCTGGGACCACGCTTTCGCGACGCTCGGCGAGCTCGATCCGGCGCCTGAAGGCCATGTGGTGGAAGAGCTGCCTCCGCGCTACGACTTCTTCTAGACGCGTGCCCCTCGACATCCCGCGCGAAGGCGAGGGGCCTTGTGGCCCGAAAATGAGGAACGGCATATCGGTGCAGCTCACCTGGCTGAAACGAGAAACACCCATTTTCCTCATACGCAAAGGTCAGGGCGGAAAATGGGACAAGATTCTCACCATAAGTGGCGAGTTGTGCTCATTTCTCCACATATGTTTGGTACCCTTTTCAATGCTGAACGACACCGGAAACGGAGGGATTCACGTATGAAGTGCACTACCCAGGTTAAGTTTGTAGGGGCATGCTCTCTGGTGGCCATCGCCGCCGCGCTCGCGTTCGCATGCCTGCTCCCCGCCAGCCCCGCCTATGCCGTGACTGCCGCCGAGAAGGCCGCGGAGGCTGAGAGCGTGATGAACGAGCTCAACGCCATGCAGGCCACGCTCGACGAGGCGTCGAATGCCTACATCCAGGCGCTCACCGAATACGAGGCGGCAAACACGAAGGCCAAGGAGGCCCAGGGGCGTATCGACGAGCTCAAGGGCGAAATCGCCGATATCCAGGCGAGGCTCGGCGACCGTGCGCGCGACATGTACCGCAGCGGTAACACGTCGTTCCTCGACCTGTTGCTCGGGGCGGCCAGCTGGGACGAGTTCGCCCAGAACTGGGACCTGCTCAACCGCATGAACGAGAACGACGCGCAGCTTTCCGCTCAGGCGAAGGTCCTCTTCGAGAAGGTTAAGGAAGAAGAGGCCGAGTACGAGAAGCAGGCTGCGATCGCCGAGCAGAAGTCCAAGGAGGCCTCCGACAAGTACCACGAGGCCGAGGCTCTCGTCCAGGAGATGGAAGCCACCTTCAACCAGCTGAGCGCCGAGGCGCAGGAGCTCTACCTGCAGGAGCAGGCGGCTGCCTACGCGGCATACGGTGCTAACGCCAACGGTTACGTGACCGAGGGCGGTTATGTGAACGACGACGGCACGGTTACCGACATCCAGACCGGCCAGGTGTACGAGTCGGCGGGCGCCTACAGCGCCGCAACGGGCAACGCGGTCGTCGACCGCGCCCGTGCCATGATCGGCTCGAATTACGTGTGGGGCGGCGTCGGCGGGTCGGACGGCGGCTTCGACTGCTCCGGCCTCGTGAGCTACGCCCTCACCGGGTCCAACACGCGCTTGGGCACCTCGTATTCGTTCGCGAACTACACGCGCGTGTCCGAGCCCCAGGCAGGCGACCTCTACATCAGCCCCGACCTTGGCCATGTCGCCATCTACTCGGGCGAGGGAACGCTCATCCACGCGATCGACGAGTCCCGCGGTGTAGCGGAGACCACGTACGATCCCTCGAAGGGCGGGTTCTTCGTGAGCGCGAACTAACGCAGCGCATCGACGAGCTTCGAAAGCCCCCGCATGGGGGCTTTCGTTTTGAAGGGCCGGCAGAGGGCTTTAGAAGCGGGTTAACTGCCGAACATTGCGGGCCCGGCATGTTCCACATCATGTTGTGTATGTGGTAGATGCATGCACAATTTGGGCCTGAACTGTGGATATTCCACGGTCGAATTGTGACTGAGCCATCCTGATTTGTTTCCAAACGTGTGTTTTTGGCCAGTCGGCGGGTTTCTATGGTAGTTTTTTACTGTGCGGAACGCTATGCAAACGGAGGTTAAACAATGCAGCATACGACGCCAACGATTTCGTCTACCCTCAAGAAGGCTGGTGCGGCACTCACGGCATTGCTGTTCGTGGTGGCCGTCGTCGCCATCGTGTCGGCTCCGAGGTCGGCCTTCGCAGTGACTGCAGCGGAGAAGCAGGCCGAAGCCGAGGAGGCGCTCGCCAACCTGAACGCCATGCAGGAGACCCTCGACCGCCTGTCGGCCGAGTACGGCGAGGCCCTTGCCGCCCAGGAGGCGGCCGAGGCGAGTCGCGATGAGGCCGAAAAGCGCATCAACGAACTCAACGTGCAGATCGCCGACGTGCAGGAGCGCTTGGGTGAGCGCGCGCGCGAGATGTACCGTTCGGGCGGCGTGTCGTTCCTCGAGATTCTGCTCGGCGCGAGCTCGTTCGAGGAGTTCGCGACGACCTACGATGCCGTGAACAAGTTCAACCAGAGCGATGCCGACCTCATCGAGCAACAGCGCTCGCTCAAGGCCGAGGCCGAGGAGCAGGCTGCCATCTACGACGCGCAGGCGACGATCGCTGCGGAGAAATCCGCCGAGGCCGAGGCTGCAGCCGAGCAGGCCCAGGCGACCGTTGCTGAAATGCAGGCGACCTACGACAGCCTGAGCGCCGAAGCAGCGCAGCTGCTGGAAGAGGAGCGTAAGGCCCAGGAGGCTGCCGAGGCAGCCCGTGCCGCGGCCATCGTGGCACAGTCCGCAGCAGCCGCCGAGGAGTCGGGCGGCGGGTCTGGCTACAACGCCGCTGCCGACTCGACGCCGGTCGTTTCCGAGGGCGCCGTGTACGAGGGCGGCTCCGACACCGTGAGCCGCGCATACGCCTGCCTGGGCGCCCCCTACGTTTGGGGCGGCGTGGGCCCTGGAGGCTACGACTGCTCCGGTCTCGTGAGCTACTGCCTGACCGGCTCCCACACCCGCCTCGGCACCACGTACACGTTCATGAACTGGCCGCAGGTGTCCGACCCGCAGCCTGGTGACATCTGCGTCAACTGGACGCACACCGGCATCTATATCGGCGGCGGCCAGATGATCCATGCTGCCGACTACGGCATCGGCGTCATCATCGGCCCGGTTCAGTCCGGCATGATCATCGTCCGCTACTAAGGCTTAGGGATGCAGCACGTAGAGGTTTATTCCGACGGGTCATCGCGGGGGAACCCGGGGCCGGGCGGGTACGGCACGGTCCTGAGGTTCACCGACCCTTCGGGCGGCGTGCACGAGCGCGAGCTCTCGCAGGGCTATCGCACGACCACGAACAACCGGATGGAGCTCATGGGCGCCATCGCGGGCTTCGAGGCGCTCAAGCGGCCCTGCTCGGTCGACTTCTACTCGGATTCTCAGTACGTGGTGAAGGCTTTCACCGACCATTGGATCCCTGGTTGGATCAAGCGCGGGTGGAAGAATTCCCAGAAGCAGCCCGTGAAGAACGTCGACCTCTGGAAGCGCCTGATCGCCGCCGTGGAACCGCACGAGGTGACGTTCCATTGGGTGCGCGGCCACGCCGGCCACGAGGAGAACGAGCGCTGCGATGCGCTCGCCACCGCCGCCGCCGACGGCGAGGACCTCATCGCCGACGAGGGCTTTGCCGGCTAGCGGCCAAGGGTCCTTCGCCCGGAAGGGCCGTTTCTACAGGATAGCTTCCGAAATCGTCTTGCGCAGCTCGTCTATGCCGCTTCCCTTGAGGCTGGACGTGACGATCATGGGCACGTCGTCGGCCACCCCGAGCTGGCGCTTGAGGGCCGCGCGCTGCTGGCCGCACTTCGATTTTGACAGCTTGTCGCCCTTCGTGAGCACGATGAGGTAGGGGAGCTCGGCCTCTTGCAGGAACCCGACCATGTTCTCGTCGAGCGCGCTCGCGGGATGGCGGATGTCGATGAGCGAGCATACGAGCGCGAAATTGCGATCCTGGTTGAAATAGCCTTCGATGAGCTCGGCCCAGCGGTCGCGCTCCGACTGCGAAACGCGCGCGTAGCCGTAGCCGGGCAGGTCGACCAGGTAGGCCTCCTTGGTTGCGAAGAAGTTGATCGTGGCCGTCTTGCCGGGCGTCTGCGAGACCTTCGCCAGCCCCTTGTGGTCGCAGAGCTTGTTCAGCAGCGACGACTTCCCCACGTTCGAACGGCCCGCGAAGGCGATTTCGGGCAGCGTGGACTCGGGCAGCTGGGCAGAAGTGCCGTACGACCGCTCGAAGGTCGCGCCCCTGAAGTTGATGCCCATGTTTTCTCCGTTCTGCGTGGGTGTGAGCCTCCCAATTCTAGCATCGTTTGTTCTGGTGCTATCATGGGGCGATGCGAACAGGAGGCCTATCGAGGTCGGGGGACGAACATGAGCGAGAGCAAGTGGCAGATGATGGGGCCGTTGGCGCGTGCCGGTGCGCCTAAGGGCCCGGGCAGCGAGAACCCCAAGCAAGGGCAGCGCATGACGGGCGCACAGGCGGTCGTGGCGTCGCTCGAGGCCGAGGGCGTCGAGATCGTGTTCGGGTACCCGGGAGGGCATGCCATCCAGATGTACGACGCCCTCTACGATTCCCAGGTGATCCGCCACGTGCTCGCGCGTCACGAGCAGGGCGCGGTACACGAGGCCGACGGGTACGCGCGCGCCACGGGCGACGTGGGCGTTGTCATGGTGACGAGCGGTCCGGGGGCGACGAACACGGTTACGGGCATCGCCACCGCCTACATGGACTCGGTTCCCCTCGTGGTCGTGAGCGGCCAGGTGCCGCGCGCCGTCATCGGCACCGATTCGTTCCAGGAATCCGACATCGTGGGCATCACCATGCCCGTCGTGAAGCACAGCTACCTCTTGAAGTCGGTGGACGACGTGGCTCGCACGTTCCGCGAGGCCTTCCACATCGCGAAGACCGGCAGGCCGGGCCCCGTGCTCATCGACGTGCCGAGCGACCTTGCCCAGGAGGAGGTCGTGTTCGAGTATCCCGACGAGGTGAGCATCCCGTCGTACAAGCCGACCTACCGCGGGAACGCGCGCCAGGTGCGCGCGGCTGCCGCGCTCATCGCGCAGGCCAAGCGCCCGATCTTGTACGCAGGCGGCGGAATCGTCTCGTCGGGGGCATCCGAGCTCGCGTTGAAGTTCATGCGGGACCTCGGCATTCCCTCGGTGACCACGCTCATGGCGAAGGGAGCCATTCCGACGCACGAGCCCCTCAACCTGGGGCCCGTCGGCATGCATGGGTCGAAGTACGCCAACCGCGCGCTCAACGAGTCCGACCTGATTATCGCGTGCGGTGCCCGCTTCTCCGACCGCGTGACGGGCAAGGTGGAGTCGTTTGCCCCGCGCGCCGCCGTCATCCACATCGACATCGACCCCGCCGAGATCGGGAAGGTCCGCGAGGCGCAGGTGCCCATCGTGGGCGACCTTTCCATCGTACTGGGGGCGCTCATCGAGGAGGTTGAGTCGTCGGGCTCGGTTCCCGATACCCGGGCATGGGTGGACGAGGTGTTCGCATGGCGCAGGGAGCTTCCCGTGCTCGACCCGCGCGCCCTCGAGGTTCCCGGGCAGATCGTGCCCGAGGTGGCGCTCGCGCAGCTGTCGGGCATGCTCGACCCCGAGCGGTCGATCGTCACGACCGAGGTGGGCCAGAACCAGATGTGGGCAGTCCAGTTCATCGACCGCGAGGTACCGCGGACGTTCCTGTCGTCGGGCGGGCTCGGCACCATGGGCTTCGGGTTCCCGGCCGCCATCGGGGCGGCGCTGGCGTTTCCCGACGACCAGGTGGTGTGCATAGCGGGCGACGGGTCGTTCCAGATGAACAGCCAGGAAATGGCTACGGCGGCGGTCAACGGCGCGGCGGTGAAGGTCGTGGTGCTCGATAACCGGGCGCTCGGCATGGTGCGCCAATGGCAGAAGCTGTTCTACGACAAGCGGTACTCGGCGACAGAGCTCGAGGACAACCCCGATTTCGTGAAGCTGGCGCAGGCCTATTCGTGGGGAGCCGAGCGCGTGACCGACCCCGACGAGGTGCAGGGCGCCCTCGAGCGCATGCTTGCGTCGGAGGGCCCGTACTTGGTGGACCTGCGCATCTCGCGCGACCAGGCCGTGTTCCCGATGGTGGCGCCCGGAGGGGAGCTGGGAGACGAGCTCGCGGCAGGCGATTGCCGCGCAGACGAATGGGAGCGGGCGAAGAGCGAATCGGACGGTGCCGCCATCGCCGGCCTGTTCGATGACGACGGGGACGGAGACGAGCTATGAGCGAGATGAAGCACGTGCTGTCGGTGCTGGTCGAGAACAGGTCGGGCGTGCTGGCGCGCGTCGTCGGCCTCATCTCGAGGCGCGGGTTCAACATCGATTCGCTGTCGGTGGGCCCGACCGAGAACCCCTCGCGCTCGAGGATCACGATCATCGTCGTGGCCGACGACGAGTCGTACGAGCAGATTACCAAGCAGCTGAACAAGCTCGTGGTCGTGCACAAGCTGCAGGACCTCACCAACGATTCCTACATCGAGCGCGAGCTCGTGCTGTTCAAGGTGAGCGCGCCGCCCGAGCGCCGCAGCGAGGTCATAGAGATCGCCAACCTGTTCCGCGCCAACATCGTCGACGTGGGCGCAAGCGAGCTCACGATCGAGGCGACCGGCTCGCAGAGCAAGCTGCAGGGCATGGAGGACCTTCTGGCCGCCTACGGCATCAAGGAGATCACCCGCACCGGCAAGATCGCCATTTCGCGCAACAGCAAGGAAAGGTCGTAGGCCCCCCGCCTGACGACGAGGCCGTTAGGCCCATGCCGCGGTTCCTTCCCCTTGCTATTTGGTACCATGGATGTAGCTGAAAACCAGGCGGAGGGAGCGGTCATGGCTCATAGGGTGCTGGTATCTGACGAGATCGACGCAGCGGGCATCTCGGTCCTGAAGACGCGGGGGCTCGACGTCGACGTGAAGCTGGGGCTCACCGAAGACGACCTCGTTGAGTGCATAGGCAACTACGACGGGCTCATCGTTCGGTCCCACACGCCTGTTACCAGGAGGGTGATCGAGGTCGCGCGGAGGCTCCGGGTGATCGGCCGGGCCGGCGTGAGCATCGACAACATCGACCTCGAGGCCGCCACCGAGCGCGGCATCGTCGTGTGCAACGCGCCCAATTCCAACATCATGTCGGCCGCCGAATACGCCATGGCGCTCATCCTGGCGGCTGCGCGCAACGTGCCGCAGGCGAACGCCTCCATGCATGCGGGGGAGTGGACCCCCGGCGCTTTCAAGGGTTGCGAGCTCTACGAGAAGACGCTCGCCATCTTCGGGCTGGGCCGTGTCGGCGGGCTGGTGGCGCAGCGCGCCGCGGCGTTCGGCATGAACCTCATCGCCTACGACCCCTATTGCAGCAAGGAGCGCGCGACCACGCTCGGCGTGGAGCTGTACGAGGACGTGCAGGATATGTTGCCGCTCGCGGACTTCATCACCGTGCACATGCCCAAGACGGCCGAGACGACCGGCATGTTCGGGCCCGAGCAGTTCGCCGCCATGAAGGACGGGGTCATCATCGTCAACGTGTCGCGGTCGGGCATATTCGACGAGAAGTCGATGGCCGACTTCGTCGCCGCCGAGAAGATTCGCGCAATCGGCTTCGACGTGCTCGAGAACGAGCCGTGCGAGGATTCGGTGCTCCACGAGTTCCCCAATGCCGTCCTCACGCCCCACATCGGCGCCGTGACCGCCGAGGCCCAGCGCCGTGCGGGCGTGCAGATAGCAACGTTCGTGGCCCAGGGGCTTGCGGGCTCGATCGTGCCGACGGCCGTGAACATGTCGAACGTGCCCCCCGAGGTCATGGACAAGTACGGCCAGTACCTGACGGCCTGCCAGATGATGGGGAAGATCCTCTCGCAGCTCGAGGCCGACGTGCCCCAGCGCCTGGCACTCACCGCGTACGGCACGCTTGCCAGCGCGGACACGTCGATGCTGCTCGCGAGCGCGCTCAAGGGCATCATGGCCTACAAGAACGTGGGCGCCGTAACGGGCCAGAACGCTGAGGCGGTCGCGCAGCGCCATGGCATCGAGGCCACCACGGCTTCGCAGGTTAATGCGGGCGGTTACGACTCCATGCTTGCGCTCGAGACCGAGGCGAACTCGATTGCGTGCACGCTGTACGGCACCGACCGCCCGGCGCGCATCATCTCGCTGTTCGGCTACAGCTTCGATATCGAGCCCGCTGCCCAGTCGCTCATCATGAAGTACGTCGACGCACCGGGTCGCATGGGCGTCATCGGGACGATCCTGGGGGACGCGGACGTGAACATCACCACGATGCAGATTGGGAAGCGCGAAGACTCGCAGAGTGCGGTCGTGTACCTCAACATCGAGGGCGACGTCGACGAGGCGCTCATCGAGCAGATTCGCGCCGCCATTCCCGACCTCGAGAACCTCTGGTTCGTGAGGCTGTAACCGCATCCTCGGCTTTTCCACGGTTGTTCGGGGGCTTTGTGTGATTCTCGCTTGCGAAGCGGGTGGGGTTCGTTTACCATAAGCAGCGTCCTTTTGAATCCCTATCATTTGCATACGCGGGCGAGTGCGGCGTGCCGTGCATCTCCTGCGAGGACATGCAGGAAATCCCCAAAGGAGGAGCTGTGAAATTTTTCCTGGACACTGCCGACCTTAACGAGATCGAGGAAGCGGCGAGCTGGGGCGCCCTGGCGGGCGTGACGACCAACCCGACGCTCTATGCGCGTATCGGCGGCAAGCTTGCCGATTTCGAGAACCACATCGCGCGCATCTGCGAGATCGTCGACGGACCCGTGAGCGCCGAGAGCGTCGCCATGACGCGCGACGAGATCGTGGCCGACGGCCGCCGTCTTGCTGCCATCGCCCCCAACGTCGTGGTTAAGGTGCCGACAATGGTGGAGGGCCTTGCCGCCACGCGCACGCTGGCCGACGAGGGCATCCCCGTGAACATGACGCTGTGCTTCACGGTTCCGCAGGCCATCCTGGCGGCACGTGCGGGAGCGCGCTACATCAGCCCGTTCATCGGCCGTTTCGACGACATATCCGAAGACGGCCTCGACCAGCTCAACAACGTGGTGCAGGCCATCGGCAACTACGATTTCAGCGAGAACACGGTCAACGGCGAGCAGATCGAGATTATCGCCGCATCGGTGCGCTCGGCAAACCACGTGACGCAGGCTGCGCTCATGGGCGCCGACATCGCCACCGTGCCGTTCGGCGTTCTCAAAAAGATGGTCGCGCATCCGCTCACCGACCGTGGGCTCGATTCGTTCATGAAGGACTGGGAGAAAGTGCAGAACGCGTAAATGGCAGAGGAAACGAAGAACACCAAGGAAACGAACGAACAAGTGGAGGCCGCCGAGGCGTCCTCGGCGCCGCGCCGCCGCGCGAAGCGCACGGCGAAGGCCGCGGAAGGCGAGGCAGCCCAATCCGAGGCGGGCAAGGATTCCCAGGCCGAGGAGGCTCCTGCCAAGCGCACCCGCGTCCGCCGCGCCGCGAAGGCCAGCGAGGCGGAGGGCGCACCTGCCGCCGAGGAAGGCGCAGATTCTGCAAAACCGCGCCGCCGCGCCCGCAGGGCGAGCGTGTCGGTGGAGTCGGGCGAAAACGCCGCAGAGGCCACCGATCAGGACCGTGCGTCCGACGGCTCCGACGACGAGGGCAAGCGCGGCCAGCGCCAACAGCGCAACAACAACCAGCAACGCAACAACAACCAGCAGCGGAACAACCAGCGCCACCAGCGCCGCCAGCGGAACAACCGAGAGGTCGAGCCGAGCGTGTCGCGCGATGAGCTCGCCGAGCTCAAGGTGGGCGAGCTCCGCGAGCGCGCCGCAGCGCTCGGCGTTGACGCCACCGGCCTCAAGAAGGCCGAGCTCGTCGAGGTAGTCTTCGACGCGAGCGTAAAGGCCGAAGGGTTCCTCGATGTGGAGGGCGTGCTCGACATCCTCTCCGACGGATACGGGTTCCTGCGCTGCAGCGGCTACCTGCCCGGCGAGAAGGACTGCTACGTGGGCATGTCGCTCATCAAGCGCAACGGCCTGCGCAAGGGCGACTACGTGGAGGGCACCACGCGCCCGGCGCGCGATAACGAGAAGTTCGCGGCCATCCAGAAGATCAACCGCGTGAACGGCGTGCCGCTCGAGGAGCTGGGCAACCGTCCGCGCTTCGCCGACCTCACGCCCATCTACCCGAGCGAGCGCCTGATCATGGAGCACGGTCACAGCACCACGACAGCGCGCGTCATCGACTTGGTGGCGCCCATCGGCAAGGGTCAGCGCGGCCTGATCGTGTCGCCCCCCAAGGCCGGCAAGACCACCATCCTCAAGGACATCGCCGCGGCTATTCACGCCAACAACCCCGAGGTGCACCTGATGTGCCTGCTCGTGGACGAGCGCCCCGAGGAAGTCACCGACATGCAGCGCTCCATCCACGGCGAGGTGATCTCCTCGACGTTCGACATGCCCGCCGACAATCACATCGCCGTCGCCGAGATGGTCATCGAGCGCGCGAAGCGCCTCGTGGAGAAGGGCGAGGACGTCGTGATCCTGCTCGACTCGATCACGCGCCTGGCCCGCGCCTACAACCTGGCGCAGCCCGCGTCGGGCCGCGTGCTCTCGGGCGGCGTCGACTCCACGGCGCTCTATCCGCCCAAGCGCTTCCTGGGCGCCGCGCGCAACATCGAGCACGGCGGGTCGCTCACGATCCTGGCATCGGCCCTCATCGAGACCGGCTCGAAGATGGACGAGGTCATCTTCGAGGAGTTCAAGGGCACGGGCAACATGGAGCTGAGGCTCGACCGCCAGCTGGCCGACCGTCGCATCTTCCCGGCCATCGACCCGGTTGCTTCGGGCACGCGCAAGGAAGAGCTGCTGCTCGACCAGCAGATGGCTCCCATCATCTGGGCGGTGCGCCGCATCCTTGCCAACATGAACAATACCGAGCGCGCCATGGACATGCTCATCAAGTCCATCAAGCAGACCGACGACAACAACGAGTTCCTGCTGCGCATGGCTCGTAAGGCGCAACACGGGAAGACCGAGAGTTTAGAACTCTAGGCGCCTGTCCTCTGCTGTCCGCCCTCGCGGGGCGCCGGGGACCTCCCCCGCGCGCCCCGCTTCGCTTTTCCCCGCCTCCCAACCGCGCTTTGAAATCGGCCGAACTACGCGGGAGTGGTTCTCCTCTTATTGGGTCCGCTTGGCGCTTACTAGACTTGGCCGATTTCTTTGTGGGCGCGGTAAAAAGGCGGCGCTCAGAGG
>CACWWI010000003.1 GCA_902764575.1 uncultured Coriobacteriaceae bacterium | reverse complement strand
CCACCGCGACTGCTACTTCTGCTTCAACTACAACGTCGCCGACTACGACAAGTTCGTGCGCGAGGGCTGCCCTTGGCGCGATGGGCTCGACGATGCCGAAAGGCGCTACGGGCACGACAATCTCGCCGTCCTGGGCCTGACCGGAGGCGAACCCCTGCTCGTGCTTGACGATTCGATCGCCCTGCTCGAAGAGGCGGGGCGTCGGTTCCCCTCTGCCCACAAGCGCATGTACACATCGGGCGACCTGCTCACCGAGGAGGGCGCTAAGCGCCTGCACGACGTCGGCCTCGACGAGATGCGCTTCAGCGTGAAGCAAGACGACCCCATCGAGCGCCAGGAACGCGTGCTTGCGGCCATGGAGATCGCGCGCCGCCACATTCCGTCGATTATGGTGGAAATGCCCATCATCCCGAACACCGACGAGCGCATGCACGAGCTGTTCGGACGCTGGGCCGAAATCGGCATCGACGGCATCAACCTGCTCGAGTTCTGCTTCCCCTTCCACAGCTGGGAGGAATACGCCAAGCGCGGCTTCGAGATTCGCAACCCGCCGTTCGACGTCATGTACGACTACGGGTACTCGGGCGGCCTGCCCGTTGCGGGAAGCGAGGAGCTCTGCCTGGAGCTGATGCTCTGGGGCATCGACCACGACGTGCCCTTCGGCATGCACTACTGCTCGCTCGACAACAAGCACCGCAGCGAGATGCGCCTGCGCAACGAACGCGGCGCGCACATGACGCCCATCCTGTCCTTCGACGAGGGGGACTTCTTCCTGAAATGCGCGAAGGTGTACGGCGACGACCGCGAGGCTGCATACGATGCTCTCACCGCAGCCGGCTGTACGGACTTCATGCCGAACGACATGGAGCAGTCCATCGCCTTCCCCCTGCGCTACCTCGATACGCTCAGCGCGCTCGATGTCGAGCCCGCAATAGCGTTCCACGTCCTCGACGCAGACGAACAAGGCTCCTTTGTCCGGGAGGTTGCCATCCACCCGGTAAACGGCTAAGCGGAAAGCGCCAGACAACAAGAAAGGCCGCCCATGGGGGCGGCCTTCTTCATTGCGTCTCTGGAATCAGGTTATTCCTTCTTCGCGACAGCTTCCTCGACGGGGGTGCTGGGAGCGAGCTCGCCGCCAGCCTCGATCAGCGCATGCTGGGCCTTCTCGAGGTGAACCTGGTGAAGCGTCTTGCGGCCGAACTTGGCGTTCCAAACGGCGAAGGTGCCAAGACCCGTGAAGAACAGGCCGAACACCGCCAGGCCGAACGAACCGAGGTGCACGAGGCCAGCAGCCGCATGCTCGCCGCCATGGAACAGGTCGATGCCGACGGCGAACATGTTATAGCCGCCGACGGGGATCAGGCACTGGAAGCCCTGACCGAACTGCTCCACCAGCCAGTAGGAAAGGCCAGGCAGGCAGAAGATGGCGCCGCACATCCAGCCGCCCATCAGGATCCACACATGCTTGGCGGACGGAATGGCCTTCTTGACGAGGAGCCAGACGATCTGGAACACGGCGCAGATGAGGCCGCCGCCGACGAAGGCGCGGGCGCCGATGGTGAGCGCGAGCATGGGATCCGACGAAGCAACGATCGGCGAGGTCACAGGCGGCTGGAAGCCGAGCATGGCTGCCAGGTAACCACCGGCGATGCACACGATGGCGCCGACGGCGTTAAACCATATGACCAACCACGCGCCTGGCCAGATCGACTTTCCGAGCGACTCGCCCTTCGTCCAGGGCACGACCATCTTCATGCCGACGGCCATAGCGAAGCCGGCGAACGGGAACAGGGCACCGAAGGTCGCCCATTCCTCGAAATACTGGTAAATCGCCAGGCCACCGAGGATAAAGCCGATGACACCAAGGCTCACGAGCACGGCGCCGCCCTTGAAGAACTCCATGGGAGTTCCGGTGAGGGCGAAGTTCCAGAACCCGAACAGCGCCTGCGCGATGAGGCAGAACAAGCCACCGAGCAGGAACGAATAGATTACTGTCTTGTATGGTTTCATATCATCCCCTTTGCATCGTTATCGAACCCATTTATCCCCTTGAAGTGGGCCGATTTCATAACTGAGTGAGTATATCATGCCAAGACGTATTTACATCCCAAGCAGTACAGCAATTTCGATGAATGACAGCGTCTGCCAACTTCTTAGCTTCTGATACAGCCTCTTCGAGAAGCCGAGATTACCCGAGCAGCTTGCGCAATTCGCCCTCGGCGCTCGCGGTGGTGCGGTCTGCGGCTTCGATAGTGCGCGGGTCGCCGTCTTCCATGGCAATCGACGAGCCCACGAGCTGCAGCATTTCCAGGTCGTTGCGCGCATCGCCCAAGGCCATCGCATGCTCGGGCGACACGCCGAGCTGCTCGAGCACGGCGGCAAGCGCCCTGGCCTTGCTCGTTCCCAAGGGCATCACGTCAAGCCATCCGAAGCCTGCGGTGGCAATGGAGCACCGGCTGCCGAACCGGGCTGCCCAGGGTTTCTCGTCGACGATACGCGACGGATAATACGCCGAGATTTTCGTGTACGGCTCGTCCACCGCCTTCAAATCGTCGACGACGGTGATATGGAAACCAACGGTCTCGCGCATGAACGCGATGAAATCGGGGCTCTTCGGTTGCATGTAGCTCGTGCGAGCGCCCGTCACCAATGCCTCGCAGTCGTCGTCGGCGAGCATCGCGTCGACGAGCTCGTCGCCGAGCGCGCGGTCCATGACCGAACGGAATACCACTTCGCCGTCGCGGTAGGCGATGGTGCCGTTGTTGGCTATGAGGGTCATGCGCTGTGCCAGCGGCCCGAATAAGTTGCACAGGCTATCGTGGGCGCGTCCGCTTGCCGGCACGAACATGATGCCCTGGTCGAGCAGCTGCTTCACGACTTCGAGCGTGCTCGCGGGAAGCGCGGGTGCGTAATCGAACAGCAACGTGCCGTCCACATCACATGCAACCAGTTCTATTTCCCGTTCCATAACACCTTCGTTTCAAGCTGGGCAAAATAGCGAACGCCATTGTAAAGGGGGGCAAGGGGGCAGTCCCCAATGTCACCTCATGCCCAAACGCCAAGAGATGGGCTGTAGCAAATGTGATGCTACAGCCCCATTCCCCGCGATTCTATTCGGGCTTCCTCACGTTGATGGCGACGGCGGAGAACGTCACGTCCTCGTCGCTCTCGACGACCTCGACGGTACGATTGGCCTTGAACCCCTGGTCGGCAGCCACCTCGAACTCGTCGACGATCTCGGGCTTACCGAACCCGGCGGCCGACAGCAGGGCGAACAGCTCCTCCTTCGTGCGGCCGGCCTGGACGCTGTTGCCTATGGCGCGCGCCTTGCGCACGACTTCGTCGTCGCGCTCCTTGTCGGAGAAGATGGTCTCGCACACGAGCAGCCCGCCCGGCTTTAGCACGCGGTAGAACTCCTTGATGGCTTTCTCCTGGTCGTAGAGCAGCGTCATGACATTGTTGATGTAGACCATGTCGACCGAATTGTCGCCGATACCTGCCTCCATGAGGTCCTCGGGGTACGCCACATGGAACTCCATGTTGCTTTCCTGCAGGTGGTTCTTGCGCCACGCGCGCTCGGAATCGGCCTCTGCCTCGGCAATGTAGGACGGCGACCAGTCGGTTCCGATCACGCGGCCCTTCTTCCCCACCATAGCCGACATCTTGAACACGCCCTTGCCGCGACGGCAGCATACGTTGAGCACGCGCTGGCCCTTCATGCCGGGCAGCGTCATGCGGCTCATGGAGGCGAACCCGAACTCGTGCTCGCGGTTGTGGTAGTAGCCGTCTATGTCGCCTTCCACGGGAAGCGTCATGCGGCATGCGCTGTCGAAACCGTCCTCGCGCTCGTGCTTGTCCTCGTAATACGAGTCGAGCTCCGGATGCGCATTCCCCTCAGCGGGCGAAGAGCCCGGCTCCTCGCCGGAACGCTCCGGCTTGGGAACGCTCGATGCCGCTCGGCCCAACCCGACGGCGCTGCCCATGTCGAGGTCGTTCGACTCGAGCGCCTGCGAGCTCCTGACCTCCTCCTCGAGGTTGCTCAGCTCGCGTACGCGCTCCGTGAGGCCCTTGCGCGCCTCGTCGACCTTCAGCTCGTCGTTGTGGGCGTAGTACGCGTCGTTGCCGTAATGCGCGATGAACTGCGTCGTGATCGCGCGCGTCGTGAGCTCTGCCATGAAGACGAGCATCTCGCGGTTATTGCCGTAGCTGTCCTCGATGAACGCGAACGCGTTGTTCATCTTCTTCTGGGTTTCCTCGACGAGCGGGCTGATCTTGTCCACCTCGGCGCGATAGCTCTTGTTCACCGTCTCGAACGCCGCGGGGCCCTCCTCGGTGTGCTCGGCCACGCAGGCGTCCACGACGTCGCGGATCTTGCGCAGGTAGAGGTTCTCGCTGCGCACGAAGGACTTCTTGGCCGTGCCTGCGGCCAGCTTGCGGTCGAGCGCGTCCTCGCGTGCGTGGAGCGGCTTCACGATGGCGTCTTCGACCGTGTAGCCCTCCATGAGCAGCGGCTTGGCCAAGCGCAGCTCGTCTCGCATCGCGACGACCAGGCCCTCCTGGTCGAGCGTGGCGGAGCACTGCAGCGCGAGTGCGTCCAGAACCAGGCCCAGCAGTGCCACGCGCTCGTCGAACGGCGCGTTCTTCGCGCGCTCCACCACGTCGCGGCTCGCGGAGCCGGCCAAGATCTTGCCGATCTGGTAGTCGGAGCGGTACTTGTCGAACAGGCTGTAGTACACCGAGAAGCGATCGGCGATGTCGTCGTCGCGCAGGAACTGCACGAACAGCTCGCGGTCGCACGGCTTGCCCAGCTGCTCGTAGAGCGTTATCACCTCGGCGAGGTCTTCCCAGCCGCGCGCCGTCACGAAGCTCTTGCCACCGCCCGGCTTGCTCTCAACCTTGTAGAAGCAGTCGGGCTTAGCCTCGAGGAACGTCGTCACCGCCGGATGGATGCCCTTCTCGGTGGCGTAGCGCTTGAACGCGGCGTAATCGGGCTCGACGTCGATCTCGCGCAGGCGGTCGAGCGTCACGATGTCGAACTCGTGCACCGACTTGTTGTACTCGGGCGGGTTGCCCGCGCACACGATGATCCAGTCATCGGGCACCTTGTGGCGGCCGAACGTCTTGAACTGCAGGAACTGGAGCATCGACGGGTACAGCGTCTCCGAGACGCAGTTGATCTCGTCGAGGAACAGGATGCCCTTGCGCTCGCCCGAGCGCTCCATGTAGTCGTAGATCGCGCTCACGATCTCGCTCATCGTGTACTCGGAGGCCTCGTACTCGAACCCCTCGAACTCGCAGTGCACGATACGCGGCAAGCCGAGCGCGCTCTGGCGCGTGTGATGCGTCATCGAGTACGACACCACGCCGATCTGCAGCTCCTGCGCTATCTGCTCGATGATGGCCGTCTTGCCGATGCCCGGCGCGCCCACGAGGAACATCGGGCGCTGCCGCGACGGGCTGATGACGTACATCCCCGCGTCGTCTTTCTGCAGGTACGCCTCTACGGTGTCCTTGATCTGCTCTTTCGCTGTTGCGATGTTCATGCAGCTCTCCTATCTACAGTTCGCTCCTAAAGCGGTTGATACCCTCTTCGTCAATGAGCACGCGCATGGCCCAGGGCGGCACCGACGGGATGTTGTTCTGCCCGTCGTCCATGAACACGAACGCGACGTCGTAGTCTTGCGCCTTGTCCGGATACTGGCCCAGGCCGTCGGTGAAGTAGATCATGCCCTTCATGTCGGGCAGCTCTCCCCTGTCCACGAGCTGGTTCACGTACGCGAACGCAGGGCGGAAATCGGTGCCGCCCATGCCGCGAACGAAGAACCCGTCCATGAACACGTCCACGTCGCGCAGATCGGTGATCTTCGTGTCGGCCTGCACCTTCGCATCGCATTGGATGACGTGGATGTTCACCTCATGGGCGTAGTCCTCTGATTTCTTGATAACGTTGAACGTGTGCTCCACGAACTTGCGCACGAGGTCGCCCCTGCACGACTCCGACGTGTCGATGCAGATGACGAAATCGCGGATGCGCTGCGTCTCCTTGTACTCGAGCGGCTCGACGAGCGGCATGTTGCCGTACAGCTCAAGCCCATAGGTGTAGAACACGTAGTCGTACTCGTCGTCGTTGATCTTCATCTCCTCGGAGAGCACCGCGAAGCGCCGCAGGAAGTCGGAGTAGTCGTACTTCTTGCGGTTGGCGATGGTGAGGCTCGTTATGAGGCTCCCCGCCTCGTCGCCCCACTCCTTCGAGAACGTCTCGAGGTTCATCTCGATCTGCTTGGCGATTTCCTCCCAATCGCGCTCGTCCTCGGACTTCTCGTCCTCAACCTCGTCGCTGTCCTCGTCGTCGGACGAGGAGCTGCCCTGGAAGCCCGATTCTATGGTGTCCTCGGCGTCTTCGGCATCGGTCGTATCGTTCGCGTCGGCAGACGTTCCCTCGGCCTCGTCCTCGGAGTCGCTGGATTCCTCGGATGACTCGGGGTTCTTCACTTCCTGGTTCTCGGAGTCGGCTTCCTCCATCTCGCCGTCAACGACCATCTGCTGCTCGGTGTCGGCAGGCTCGTCCCCTTCGTCGCCCGGCTGCGCGAGCTCTTCGATGTCGCCCGGCGTTTCCTCGGGCTTTCCCTTCGCGTAGGAGGGCCATGCCTCGTGGTTGTCGCGCTCGAACAGAGCGCGGAACTCGTTCATGCGCGCGTCGCTGAGCACCTGCATGGAGCTTCCCTCGGGCGCGGTGAGCGATTTCATGAACAGCCCGTACAGCTTGCCGGGCGTCAGCGCCCCGCACATGAGCTTGAGCTCGGAGAGCGCGCCGCGCCGTTCCTTGTCGAGCTCGCTCTCGAAGCGGCCTCCGCACATCTCCATGGAAACGCTCTCGGCGATGACGTCGCACGCGAGCCACCATGCCTCGTGGCGGTCGTGCAGCTTGTCGAACGGGTGCCTGAATATGCAGTGCATCACCAGGTGAAGGTAGTCGCGCACCATCTCGTTGAAGCTGGCGTCGAACCGACCGAGCACCGTAAACGGCTCGAAGTACACGCGCTGGCCGTCGGTCGCGAGGGCATAGCGCGCCTGGACGCTGGTCGCCTCCGATTCCATGCGCCACAACGCCAAATCGAGGAAGCGGAACTTGAGCATCAGCTGCACGCGGCACTCGTCGATGACATCCAACGCCAACTTGCGAGCGCGCTCTTGGCGCACTTGCTTCTGATCGACCACCTGTGCCAATTCGATTACCTAACGTTTACTCAGCAATGTATCATCGCTAAGTATAAACAAGTTAGAGGTCGAAATCTATGATGGCCTTGTTGAACCTTAGGCGCTTCACTTCCAGCAGATGCGCGGTCATGGCGGCATCCTGCAAGCGCCCCACCCGCGTGATTATGCTCTCGAGATTATCCTCGTTCACGAACCCACGGTCTATGAGCTCGTCCATCGCCTCGCGGTCGTCATGACGCGCGATGTCGACGCAGATCTCGCCGATATAGGTGCGCAGCAGCCGCTCGAACATGCCACGGTTGACATCCGTGAGCATGATAGGGTCGTTCATACGCCCGAGTATGAGCTTCGCCTGCTCGTATGCCGTAATGTTGTCGCTGCTCATCGGCGAGTTGTAATCGCGCGCGTTCACGATGCAGTTGTCGTACTGCGCCATGATCGCTGGCACGTTCACCCACGCGGATCCACCGATGCCGTTACAGATGCCGTGGATGCCCTTGGGCGTGTCGGGAAAGAAGAAATCGTATTCCGTGCGCCCCTCGAGCGGCTCTGGGAGCTCCACGTGGATATGGCGAATCCAGCACCAGGTGGCCAGCCCGGATAGCCCAATCGTCTTGAGACCGGGATTGAGTCCCAGATAGTCTATCCCGCGCGCGTTGTTGAAGGCGAACTCCTCAACGCGCGTTATCTCTTCGGGGAACACGACGTGCTCCTCCGAGCTCGTGAATATGATGACCGCCGACCCCGACTCGCGCCGTTCGCAGAGCATGCCCGACACAAGGTAGAAGCGTTCGTTGCCAGGCGCCACCTCCACGTGCGCAAGCGACGGCATAGCGCCGCCGTGATGCGCGCCATACGTTATGAGCGCGTTCTTGCCGAGCTTCTCGAGGCTCGCGGGCACCCTGAACGACTTGAGATTCGAGTCGAGGAACGCCTCATCCCCAATCTCGACGACGGAATCGGGCAGCTCGACCTGCGTGAGCTTGTTGCACACGCGAAACGCGTTCCTCCCGATGACCTTAACGCCGTCGTTCACGACCACCCGCTCGACAACCGTATGGTACGCGAACGCATAGGGGTCGATGGCGACCGCATCGGCCCCCATCTCGTACGTGCGCATCTCGCGGTCGATCAGCTGAACGAGATGTGCCCCGTCCTCGGCCTTGCGGTAGAGCCCACCTGCTCCGTCGAGGAAGAAGCGCTCGCATAGCGAATCGATCTCGAGCGTGCAACCGTCGCCCGAATGCACCACCTCGGTTCGTGCCGTAATGGAAGTGCCGATGTGCTCGATGCTTGCAGGGATGCGCAAGGCGGACAGCCCGCTTTCCTCGAACGCCGAATCGCCGAGGTAAACGAGGCCGTCGTTGAGCCGCACGCTCGCAAGGTCCTTGCAGTAGTAGAACGCCTTCTCCCCGATTGTCCGCAGCGCGCTCGGGGCCACGAACCCGGTAATGCCCGAATGCGATAGCGCGAATGCGTCGAGCTGCTCCACGCTCTCGGGCAACGTTATCGATTTCAGCGCTTCTATGCCATAACAGCTCTTCTTCGCAAGCACAGTGCAACCATCGAGCACTTCGTAGCGATCGACTGGGCGCGCGAGCGCATAGAGCGCCGAGTTGTCCGAGGAGTATATCCCTATGCCATCGGTTTTTATAAACGGGTTCTCGCTATCGATGGTCACCTCGGACAGCTGCGTGTTCTGGAACGCGCCGGGTTCGATGCTGTATACGTTCTTCCCGATGACGAGCCTCTTCAAGCTCCTGTTATCGAGCACGTGCAGCTTTATCTCGTCGAGCAACCCCGGCAGCACGAGCTCCTGTAGCCGCGGGCATCGCCGGACCCAGCTCTCGTTGAAGTCGGTGACGTTGTACGGGAACACGACCCTTCTGAGGTTGTCGTTGAGCCTGAACGCGCAAGCCCCGATGCTCTCGATGGAATCGGCGCATACGATTTCCTCTACAGCGGGGTTCTCCGAAAGCGCCTCCGGGCCGATGGCATACACGGGAACGCCCCCGATTTCAGCAGGAAACTCAACCCGCGCGTTCCTCGTCTCGCATTTCGTGATGCGCGCCACGCGCTCGTCTATGATGACGTATGTCCAGACGTTGCCGTTTTCATCGACCAAGCTCATCGGCTTGGACGTGCGCGCCGACTCAAGCTCACGTTGCTTCTTCTTGGCCTCTTTGCGCTGCTCGTGTATCGCCTCGTACTGCGCCACCATCTCCTTGGAGGTGTCGACGCCGTTCATCAATGTTGGCGAGAAGCCGCCGAACGTAACTCCCAGCGTGCCTAGCGACGCTATTGCCGATACCCCATCACCTAATGCCACGAACTGCTCCTTGCCCTGTTTCCTCGAACGGTTCGATTCTACTTTAGAAAGGAAAAAGCCCGCAACCTCGTTGGCTGTGGGCTTTTATCACCGGTTCTTCTTGGCGCCTGCTTAGCAAGCCAGAACCTTACAGGTCCCTACGGCGACCGGCGGTGTCGTACTTGCGGCGAGGCTCGATCTCGTCGCCGTACATGATGCAGTAGCGCATGCCCTTGAGGGTGACGATGAGGCTCGCCACAACAGGAGCGCCTTCCCCGCCATGGTTGTACACCTGATAGGTGAGGAGCTCGCGGTCGATCATGCCTTGATAAACCGGGTTATTCTCGATCTTGGAGAGCAGGACGTTGGTAGGCTCACGGCCGAGCTCGTCCTGCCTGAGCGCGATATTGTACAGGATGTTCTCCTGCTCTTCGGTCAAACGACCTTCTGCGCGGATCTCTTCTTCGGTTGCCATAACCTCACATCACCTTCCCTTTCGGATTCCGGTATACGGCTATGCATTATTGCGTGCAGAGTATTATAGCAAAGGGATGAGCTCGCGTGCGCAGGGCCCATGCCCTATTTCGAAGCGCCTTGTAAACAGCAGTATTTCAGCATAGAAAAGGGGTGGCCGAAGCCACCCCAAAAAAGCTTAGCTGCTAGAACAGCGGTTGGCCTACCAAGGCACCTCGCGGCCCTTGAAGTCCTTGACGTCGTCGCCGCGCCAGCCGTCGCCTTCCTGAGCATACTCGTTGCCGGAACGCTTCGTGCTGGTGTAGCCAGACCACGCGCGAGCCAGGAACTTGTCCTTGACCCAGAAGATGTTCTGCTTCATCAGCTCAGGAGCGTCGAGCTGGTACTCGGCCAGCGCCTCGTCCTTGGTCTTGCCTGCGGCAATTGCGTCGTTGAGAAGCTTCGCGATCTCGCTGTTGTCTAGAGCCAGAAGTTCTTCACGATCCATATGTGTCCCTCCTTCTTCTAGGTGCGGCCGCCGCTTGACGGCCGCACCCAAGTCTATCACAAAACTTTAGAGACGGAACAGAACGGTCGGGCGGTCAAACTCCTGCATCTTGGCGTACATCTCATCGAGAGGGCCATAGAACATGGAGTGAGACTCTTCGACCTGGACAGCGACGGGACGCTGACCGGCCTTATCGCCACCGGCTCCCCAGTGCTCGGAGAAGATGCTGGTCGGGCAAGGAATGTAGAACCATTCCCAAGCGTCGCCAGTGTCACCCTCGCCCTTGCGGAAGGGGCCGACTTCGACTTCCTTGATACCAAACTGCTCGAGCGGAAGACCAAGTTCCTCCTTGCAGGCAATCTCTGCAGCGTGATTGCCGGAGAAGTACGTGTAGTCAACGAGCAGGCCGTATTGAGTGTCTGCCATTAAGATCTTCCCCTTTCGATTAATCCTCGTCGAGGCTGCGGACGCGCTTCATGTTGCACATGACACCCTTGTAGGGAGCGCCGAAGCCAAGCTTGCCGATGTTCTGGTGCGGGACCAGGCTGTTGAAGTTGGACTTCCACACGCCGAACAGGTTGGGCTCTTCGCCGTCCTGCTCAGGATACCACCAACCATGAGCGCAGTTGATGACGCCCGGCTTCAGGACAGGAGTGATCTCTGCCTTGAAGCGCGCCTCGCCGAACATGTTGTAGACCTCGACCCAGTCGCCCTCGGTGATGCCATATTCCTTGGCGGTCTCGGGCGGAATCTGGACCCATGCCCACGGATCGATCTGACGCAGGGACGGAACCTGACGATGCTCGGAGTGGAAGGAGCTGTAACGACGGGAACCAGAGGTCGAAATCAGCGGATAAGCCTCGGCGTCCTGCGGACGGGCGATCTGCTGGTAGTTCGGCTCCTCGTAGTAAGGCAGCGGATCCTCGCCCCAGGAGGCGTAGAGGATCGAGTTGGCCTCGATCTGACCAGTGATGGTGTTGAAGCCAGGCTCGCCGTCGAAGCGGAGCAGACCCTTGCGGAACTTGTCGTACTCGAAGCCATGGGCACCAGGCTGATACAGACCCTCTTCACGGAGGTCGTTGAAGGTCATGTCGAGCTCAGCCAGCTGATCGCTGAAGAACTTGTCAACAGCAGCGTCGAGCTCGGTGCGGTCGATGGCAGCGCCATCCTTGTCGCCCGGCATCCAGTTGCTGTCGAGCCACGGCCACCAGTTCGGGGTGAGCTTCGAACCGAACATCAGGCAGATCTCGATGTCGGACATGCACTCGCCGCACTGCAGGGCCTTGTTCATCGGGCCCATGAACACGGTGTTGCGGCCATAGTGGGTGAGGACGATGCCGTCATGCTCAGCCCAAGTGGCCATCGGGAGGAACCAGTCGCCAACAGCCATGGCCGTCGGGGTCATCCAGAGGTCCTGGATCACGCAGAACTCGATGGACTCGAGCAGCGCCTTGTGCCAACGCTTCGGCTGAGCCGAGCACGTCGGGGCCAGGAAGTTGGAGGAGTTGAACCAAGCGAAACGCAGCTGATAAGGCTGATGCGTCTCCATGGTGTTCAGCGTCTCGTCAGGCTGGGTGGTAGCCATGCCGGTGGACAGGCCGGGCCACTCAGCAGCGCCGATGCGCTTCTGCCAAATCTCGTCGGACATTGCGCCACGCTGCTCCATGCGCCACTTGCCGAGCAGAGCGGACGGAGGACCGAGGGTCAGGCCGCCGGGGGAGTCGATCGAGCCAGCCAGAGCGGCCAGGAGGATCATCGACTGCGACAGCTGGACGCCGTTCTTGTTCTGGTCGAACGCGAGGCCCCAAGCCCAACCAATCGGGCGCTCGGTGCCGATGATGTGCGCGACCTTCTCGATGGTCTCGACGGAAACCGTGGTGATCTCGGAAACCTTCTCGACCGGATACTCAGCAGCGCGCTCCTTGAGCTCGTCGATGCCGAAGATCCAGTTCTCAGCCATGTCATGATCGTACTCGTCGTTCTGGAACATGAGGTTCATAACGCCGAGGGCGAAGCAGGTGTCGGTCTGCGGACGCAGCTGAACGTTGATGTTGCCGTCATGGGCGCCAACCCAGGTGACGCGCGGGTCAACGGAGATGATCTTGGAGCCACGCTTCATCATGTCGACGAGGCAGTGACCGAAGAAGCCGTCACCGTTGGAGGGCAGCGGTTCCTTGCCCCAGACCACGACGTACTTCGACAGCGTGTAACGCGGGTCGTCGTAGGAGCCGGGCAGGTGGCCAGCATAGTCGAGCTCGGGGTAACCAGCGCCGAGGACGTAGTCGGAAACCGAGCAACGCGGGCCGTAGCAGGACCAACCAGACTGCGTGTAGCAGCAGTTCGGCGACTGCAGGACGGAGAACGTCAGAGCATAGTAGTAAATGCAAGCCTCACGGCCGGTGCCACCGAAGCAGACGATGGACTCATGACCATAGGTCTCCCAGAAGTAACGAACCTTCTCGGTGATGACCTCGAGGGACTCGTCCCAAGAGGTGCGGACCCACTTGTCTTTACCACGATCCTCGACCGCACGCTTCATCGGGTAGATGATGCGGTCGGGATGATGCGTGTACTCGCGCAGCGCAAGGTTCAGAGCGTTGACGCGGCCCAGGGTAATGGGGTTGTCATCGTCGCCCTCGATGCGGACGAGCTTGCCGTCCTTGGTCACGACCTTGACGCCGTATCCCACGGGGTGGGATCCCGGAGGCGACCAGGTGTTCGAACGGGTGACGATTGTACCGTCGGGCATTTCGGTACGCCACTCCTTGGAATAAGCCATACTGTTACTCCTTTTCTCGTTTACCCTTGGAAGCTTCGCTCGGTTCGCCTTGCGACGACTCGTCCGTCTTCGGGATTCGGCTCTAGGGGAAAGCCTCTTCCTTCGACTTCTGGGGAAACCGATCCTCCCGGCCTCGTCCTCCGGCTTTTGCGGCTCCGGTTGGCAAGTGGGTAACCGAAACCGTATGAGCTTTTGAACTGGTGCGGAAGGGCAGTTACAATCCGAGTTTCACTCCCCTTTTAATATTGTCAGCATGATGCCGGTCCCATGTTGGTTATAACTGGGGCAACGTGGAACCTGCTCATACCAACAGGATTCATGATAGCAGTGTTGCCTAAGCGAAACTGAAAAAAGGGCCGAGTGGGTACTATCTATTTTGAGGATAGATTTGGCGTAATGTTTCGATGCGGTTAAATACATATTGTGCCGTTTCACAATGGTATTCACTACAGAATGAAACGAAAGGAGCCGCGGATTGCGCACCGCGGCTCCATATCTTCACCATATATTTGTTCTCGCAGGTAGATAACAGAAAACCAGCCCGATTCACTGGGATTATCTAGAGCGGTCAATCCTATTCGTTATCCGAATACCCCGCACGGCTGAACGCCCTTACGTGAGCTGGTTCACGTACTCCATGGGATCGTGCTTCTTGGGGGGCTCCCAGCCCTCGGGAGGCTCCTCGACGCTCAGGATCTCAACCTCGAACGTGAGGTCCTCGCCCGCAAGGGGATGGTTCATATCGAACGTGATCTCCTTGGAGTTGATGTCGAGGATCTTCACGGGAATCTTCTCGCCGTTCTCGCCCGAAAGCCAGATGCGGTTGCCGATCTCAACGTTTTTCAGCGGAACGTTCTCCACGGGCACGACTTCGATGAAGTCGTCGAGGTACTCGCCGTAAGCGTCGTACATGCCGATGGTGAACGTCTTCTTCTCGCCGGCCTCCATCTGCAGGATCTCGCGCTCCAGGCCGTCGATGACGAGGTCCATGCCCGTCTGGAACTCCATGGGCTCTTCGGTCTTGGCATACCCGAAGACGGTACCGTCCTTCAACGTGCCGGTGTAGATAAGGCGCACGGTAGAACCAAGTTTCATAAGCTCCTTGCCTCCTATGTCGTAAAAGTGTGCCCGACCATTCTAAGAGAAGAGCGTTAGTAAATCCAATAACAACTCAAAATAAAAAGGTGCCCGCCGAAGCGGGCACCGCATATCCCTGTCGAGATGCTCTTACGCACCAGGAGCCTTGGGAGCACCGGGAGCCTTGGGGGCGCCGGGAGCCTTGGGGGCGCCGGGGGCCTTGGGGGCGCCGGGGGCAGCAGGAGCTGCGCCTTCCTGGCCGGGAATCGGCTTCTCGCCGTTGAGGTACGGCGTGAAGTCTTCCTTGCAGAACGGGCACGCCTTGAGCTCGATGCCCGCGATCATCTGGATCGGCTTGCCACAGCCAGGGCACTTCATCGGGCCGCCGCCACCTGCGGAATCAGGTCTAAAGCACATGATTTCCTCCTTATGTCAAAACTAACCCCGAAGCGTCATGTGCCGCATCGGGCCCTTCGCTGTCAAAAGCCCTGCCCCAATCCAGGGCTTCGGTGACAAGAAAGCATTATAGGCATTTTGCAACTATTTAAGAGGGGCAATTCGAAAAAATCTCTAATTTGGCCTGCAAACGGTTTGGTATAGGCCGTTGTCAGCGAAACCGAGGCTCCTGTAATAATCACGCGTGCCAACTGCGCTTATGACGTTGACGGTGCCGTATCCCGCCTCCCGGGCGATTTCCAGGGCCCTCATGACGAGACGCTTTCCCAGGCCGTGGTGCTGGGCGGATTCGCCCGTCGCTCCGACGCGTGTGGCCACACCGTATACGTGGACCTCGCGGATCATCGCCTGACCCCGCTCCACGGGCAGGCCATCGTAGGCGGCGAGCGCGCTTTCTTTGGGAAGCGACAGCCTCAAGAACCCCGCAATCTGGTTCGACGGGGTAACCCATTGCAGGAAATGCTCCTTCGTGGCATGCGTTTCGTACGAGGTTTCATCCATCCTGAGGTCGTCGATGCCCACCTCTCCGGTTGCGATCTCGCGAAACCGTATTTCCCGGATGCTCGTCCCTTCGTCCGAGAGGCGCTCGTCGACGAGCTGCCGGAGGTTCGTCTTCTTGTTCCCCACGAGGATGTCCTTCGCGGAAATGTCGCGGATCATGCGCGACACGCGCATGTGCGAAGGCGTTGCCTCCATGCAGGCGCAGAGCACATCCAACAGCTCCTCTTCGGAGTACGGTCGCCATGCACCGCGCTCGTACTCCTCGACGAGCTGCGTTCCCTCCACGAGCGCGCAGGGATAGAGCTTCACCTCATCGGGGCTGTAGGCGGGGTCGTTGGCGAACGCCTCGTAGTCGGCGCGATCGCTTTCCGGGGTGGCCCCCAGGAGGTTGACCATGAAATGGGTATGGGTCTTGAACCCGAAGAGCCGTGCGAGGTCGAGGGCTCGGCTGATGTCCTCGGGCGTTTCGTTGCGCCCGTTCCGCGCTAGGATGCGCTCGTCGATGGACTGCACGCCCATCTGTATCTTCGTGCAACCGAGCTCGCGCATCTCGCGCAGCGCAGCGGGCGTCACGGTGTCGGGCCTCGTTTCCACCACGAGCCCCACCACGCGATGCTCGGCGGACTCGTTTGCCTTGTGCAAACTGGAGAGGTCGCCCTGCGCTTGTCCCGCAGCCGACTCTTTCGCCAGAGCCTCGTCCCTGGCTTCGTCCGAATCGTTGAGGGCGCGGAAGAGCTCGCCCACGAACCACAGCCGGTATTCCCGGGGGTAGTCCATCCACGTGCCGCCGAGCACGATGAGCTCCACCTTGTCGGTGGCATGCCCCATGCGCTGGAGCGTGCGCAGGCGGCTCGCCACTTGCAGGTAGGGGTCGAACCCGTTGCGCTCGGCGCGCTGGCATGCAGGCTCGTCGCGCAGGTAGCTCTTGGGCATCGTCGGGTCGTTCGGGCAATACACGCAGTTGTTCGCGCAGGGCCAAGGCTTCGTGATGACGGTGATGGTCGCAACGCCAGAGGCCGTCCTGCGCGGTTTCATCTGCAGCGTGCGCATCATGCGCGCATGCAGCTCCTCGTCGACGTTCCAGCGCTCCCAAGCCTCGCTTGCAGCTTCGCGTTCATGTAAGTAATAAGAAAGGAGGCGCTTCTTGGCGAACAGGCGCCTGCCGTCGCGGGCGCGCCTGCTGTGCTTCCTCACGATGCGGTCGAGCTGCGCGGCATCGAGAGCCTCGCGCCCCCTCAGCGCGTCGAGTATGTCGCTAATCGCCTCGTCCATGACCGTGATTGTACCTTGTTTTACAATGGCCGCTATGGACGCCCTCACGATACAAAGGCTCGTCGAGCTAAACAACGGTTTCTACCGCGCGAACGCCGCATCGTTCTCGGCGTCGCGCCAGCACGCCTGGGATGGATGGCGCAAGGTGGCGGAGCTGCTCCCCCATCGCCCGGAATCGGTCCTCGACGTCGCGTGCGGCAACATGAGGTTCAAGCGGTTCCTCGACGAGGCGTACGGGGAGGGCGTGGCCTATTTCGGGCTCGACTCGTGCGACGACCTCGTTCCCGATGATCTGCAGGACCGCTTCTGCCCCGTCGACTTGCTGGGCGAACGCGTATCGCTCCCGTCGGGTATCCCGCAGGAACACGACCTCATTGCGTGCTTCGGGTTCATGCACCACGTGCCCGACGTCGAGCTCAGGTCCCGTACCCTGAGGTTTCTAGCAGAGTCATGCGCCCCCAACGGCACGATCGCCGTATCGTTCTGGCAGTTTGCATGCGACGAAAACATGCGTCGAAAGGCTATGGAGACCACGCTCAGGGGCCTGGAGGAAACCGGCATAGCCCTCGACGACGGTGACTACCTTTTGGGATGGAACGGGTCATGCGACGCATACCGGTACTGCCACAGCTTCTCAGACGACGAAGTAGACGCGCTGCTTGACGCGCTTCCCGCCCCCTTCGAGACCTTGGCGCGCTTCAAGGCCGACGGGCGCTCGGGGATCATGAACTCCTATGCCGTTTTGCGCCCGCTCCTTCGCTGAGCATCTTCTGTATAATTGGATGCGCTCAAAACAACGAGGAGGACCCTTTTGAAGAACAACCGCGTGTACATGCAGGTGGACGCCATCGACAAGCGCGAGGACTTCGCGCTCTGGTATGCCGATGGCGACGAATTCATCACCGTCAAATCGGCTTGGACCAAGGAGAACGACCGCGTCGAGATCTACAACCGGCTCGGCGGACAGATGGCGCGCATCCGCTTCGACCCGAACACCTTGGTGTACTTCGTCGGCGTAGAGCGCTACGAGTACGAGCTGCATACCTACACGATCTTCGAGCACTACTTCTTCAAGGGCATGCTCTGGGACATCCTGGGAACCTTGCAGGAACCGCCTCTCGACTTCCGCAACGAGGGCACGGGCAAGCTCGACGTGCGCATCAGCCGCGTGAAGTTCCGCGACAAGGGCAAGTGCTACGAGATAAAGGTGAAGGACATCTCGAAACTGCGCATCGCCGCCTGCTGCGTCATCGCCATGGCCATCAAGGAGAGCTGGAAGGGCAAGAGCATGGGCGAGCCCATCGAGAAGAAGGGCTGGGCCAAGTGGAAAGAGCGCATCACCACGAACAAGGGCATCCCGTACGAAGAGATCCTGGCGATGAAGGAAGCCGAGCTCGAAGCCGCCCAACAGAAATAGGCGACGGTTAGCATCCCATAGAACCGGCTCGCTACCGTAATAAGGAACGGCCGCTCAACGATGAGCGGCCGTTTTCGTGTGCGAAGCTACTGGTTCTCGTACTCGCCCCGGTTCCAGGCATCGAGCGTCTCGCGCGAGATGCCGACCGATTGGCGCATGGCATCTATCTTGGTCTTGTTTCGCGAGGCGCGCATCAGCATGATGCCGCAGAAGCCCGCAATCACCATGGCGGTCATGTAAATTGCAGCACGGATGATGGTGTTGCCCTCGTCGATGACTCCCATTTGATACGTGAGGGTGTTGTACCCCACGATGACGAGCACCATAACGCCGATGGACGCGAAGCCCAAGATGAGCTGCTGCTTGCGCTTGCTTGAAAGCTCGTCTATCTGCTTGAGCGCCACGCGCTGCTTCTTCGAAAGCTTAGCTGCCATAGTAATCAACCCTCTTCGTATGGTTGGGTCCTGAACGCGAAGCATCAGTATAGCAAGTATCCGCCCATTCGTTCACCTGAAACCGTACGCAGGCAAAAAGGAACCCCCGCGATGCGGGGGTTCCTCCTCAAGCGATTCCAAAGGATTCGCTTTCGATGCATATCACCCGTTAACGGCTGTTCTTGATCTGCGGAGTCGCGAAGATGAAGAAGAAGATGAACGGGAGCAGCATGCCGATCGTCATGAGCGGCAGAGCCATCGAGCTCTGAGACCAACCCTGGACAACGAGCGGGCAAACGATGCAGAGAACTGCAAGGATTGCCGCCACGACCATCATGATACCGAACAGAGCGTTGCCGGTGTCGGACTTGTCCTCGGTTGTGGATTCCGCAGCGAGCTGGTCCATCGTCTTACCACCGGTCTCACGCACGAACATAAGCGTGCAGATGAAGCCGAGCAGGAACGGAACGATGAGAACGAGCACGACCATCGACCAGTTGGTGGCACCTTCCGCGGTCTTGAAGATCGCATTCGCCGCAATAGCGCCGAGAACGATCGAGGAACCAGAACCACCGAAGCGAGCGAACGCCTGGCACCAAGCAACACCGGTGTTGCGCAGAGCGGTCGGATAGCTCTCGGGCATCAGCGGCTGAACGGCCGTGATGGCGTAGTTCAGGCAGAAGCCGAAGAGGAGCATCAGAACGACGCACAGCATCATGTTGTTCGGCTGCACCAACACCGAGCAAAGGATGATGGCGATGATGCAGGCAATCCAGGAACCGGCGAGGTTCTTCTTACGGCCGATACGGTCGGAGACGAAGCCTACGGAGATGTTCGACAGGATAGCTGCGAAGTTGTTCCACGTCTGGAGGTTCGTGGAGTCAGCGGCGGAGTAGCCGACGCCCTGGAACCAGGTCGGAATCCAGGCGTTCATGCCGTACACGCAGAACTGACCAACGAAGTACGTGGTCCAAATAGCGGCGGTTGCCACGATGTACTTCTTGGAGAACAGAACTTGCGGGCCAATGTTCGCCGGTTTCGGCGGGACGACCAGCAGGTTGGGATCATAATGAGCGCTGTCATCATGATGCTTGTGAGCGATGTCCTCCAGAGCCTTGCATGCCTTCTCCTTCTGGCCGCTGTTGGCGAACCAGTGCGGAGTCTCATGCATCAGGAAGAACAGCAGGATGCCGTAGATGATGGGCAGAGCGCCGATCAGGTAGCACAGACGCCAGTTCTGGCAGAAGATGACCATGGAGCCGTCCGGACGGAGGCTGGCGGCGGTGACGACTTCACCAGCGGTGAGGTCGCCCAGGATCGACTGCGGGTTCGAGGCGATCGGGTTGCCGATCAGACCAGCGAGCACCCAGCCGGCGACCATGAAGGCCATGCCGAAGGTTACGAACACGCCACGGTGCTGAGACGGAATGGTCTCAGAGAAGCAGGTCGTAACAACCGGGATGCAGGAGCCGACGCCGAAGCCGGCGATCAGACGGAACGCCGCGAAGAAGTAAACGTCATTCGCGAACGCCTGCGGCAGCGTGAACACGCCGTAGAACAGAACGGCGATCGTCAGCATCTTCTTACGACCGATGCGGTCGGAGAGGATGCCGCCAGTTGCGCCGCCGAGCACCATGCCCAGCAGGCCCCACGTGGTGAGGGAGCCCATCAAAGCGGAATACTGCGGCTGCAGAGCCATCTTGCCGGTGGCCTCGTTGAGAACGAAGGCGTCGGGCCAGAAGGTAGCTGCAACGTAAGAGTTGGTGACGTTAATGACCATGAAGTCATAACCGTCGAAGATGTTTGCCAGACCCAGCAGGATGAACATCAGCCAGGTATGACCGTTAATACCGAACGAGTCGATAACTTCGGAAACGGTAAATTCTTTGCCGTCCATCAATCCCTCCTTTAAAGGATTTCCTTAAAGACAATCGGGCGGTATTTCCCCTATCGCCCAACTGTGAGCCCACGCTCACTCTGCAGTGGCAATACCAGCCGGCTCAAACATGCGGGAAATCACGGACGCATTCGCATTCATGACTTACGGACGCCTCCGTATTTACGCCATCCCCTAAAAGGCTTACCCGCGTCCTGTTCGGCTCATGCCGGAAGAAACGACTGCAGGAACTCCTCCTTTCGCTCTTCTCTGTTTACCCCTGCCGAAACGGCCCGATAACACGTTGTTCACCAGGCTCTCCTTCAGCAGTGCAGGTTTAATTCACTAAACCTACATCAAAGCATAATAGCACATTGACGATTATTAATACAGAAAAGTGAAAGTATTCAGCTCGGTTATAACGCGTGCGCACCCGACTTCTAGAGCGCCGCGAGGATCGCGTTGAGCAGGTCGTCGAATTCCTCGAACGCCTGCAAGTCGGGATTGTCCTCGATGATTCCCTGCGTACTGCGGAACAGGAACCCGGCCTTCGATGCGCGGATCATCGCGAGGTCGTTGAAGCTGTCGCCCGCCGCTATGGTTTCGAACCCGCACGATTGCAGCGCGCGCACGGTGGTGAGCTTGGACTTCTCGCAGCGCATGCGGTAGCCGCCGATCATGCCGTCGGACTCCACTTCGAGCGTGTTGCAGAAAAGGCTCGGCCAGTTGAGCTTGGCCATGAGGGGCTGCGCGAACTGCTCGAACGTGTCGGAGAGGATGACGACCTGCGTCTTCTCGCGCAGCGCGTCCAGGAACGCGCGCGCTCCCGGCAGCGGGTCGATGGTGGAGATGACCTCCTGGATCTTGTCGAGCCCGAGCCCATGCTCGCGCAAGATGTCGAGGCGGTACCTCATGAGCTTGTCGTAGTCGGGCTCGTCGCGCGTGGTGCGCGAAAGCTCCGGTATGCCGCTGGCTTCGGAGAAGGCTATCCATATCTCGGGGACGAGCACGCCTTCCATATCCAAGCAAACGATGTTCATACGATTCCTTCCTCGATGCGACGCATCATTTACAATAGCAGAAATCCAATTGGGCAGGAGGCTCTATGTACGGACTCAATACCGAAGCCGCGTTCGATTCCTCGCACTTCCTCACCGACTACTACGGCAAATGCGAGAACCTGCACGGCCACCGCTGGCGCGTCGAGGTGACCCTCGAGCAGGAAGAGCTGCAAACCGAGGGAACGATGCGCGACATGGTGCTCGATTTCGGCGTGTTCAAGAAGGCGGTTCGCGCTCTCGCCGAAGAACTCGACCACACGTTCCTCGTCGAGGAGGGCTCGCTTAAGCCCGCGACGATCGAAGCACTCGAAGGCGAGGGCTTCACGCTTACCATCCTGCCCTTCCGCACTACAGCCGAGAACCTCGCACGCTACTTCTTCGACCGCCTCGAGGCAGACGGCTTCCCCGTGGCGCAAGTGGAAGTCGACGAGACGCCGAACAACCGCGCATTCTATAGGAAGTAAAGAGTCCAATGGGGGCGCTCGGGATGCTCGCCCTGGCGCGCGCGGGCGAGCATCCCGAGCGCGGCGACCGTTTTCCAAATGCGCTCAGACGTCTCGTTAGATGAAAAAGGAAACTTCTAACGCGCTCTGCGCTTATTCGATTCCCTCGATGATGTCTAGGCAGGGGGGCTTGCGGGATGGACGGGCGCTTCGGACGTCGACGTCTAGGTTCTTGAGCGACACGCGGCTGCCTGCCGGGATCGATGCCGTTACAAAGGCGCTGCCGGCGATAACCGAGCCCTCGCCCACCACGGTGTCGCCGCCCAGGACGCAGGCGTTCGCATAGATGGTGACGTTGTCCTCAATCGTCGGATGCCTTCTCACGCCCGCGAGGCGCTGGCCGCCGCGCGTCGAGAGCGCGCCCAGGGTGACGCCCTGGTAGATCTTCACGTGGTTGCCGATGACGGTTGTCTCCCCGATGACGACGCCCGTGGCGTGATCGATGAAGAAGTACTCACCGATCTTAGCACCCGCGTTGATGTCGACGCCCGTCCTGCTGTGCGCGTACTCGGTCATGATTCGCGGGATGAGCGGCACGTCCATGCAATAGAGCTCGTGGGCGATGCGGTATACCCAGATCGCAAAGAAGCCCGGATACGAATAGATGATCTCTTCCTTGGACTGCGCTGCGGGATCGCCGTCGAACGCAGCTTGGATGTCCTTGTAGAGCATGCGCTGGATGCTCGGAAGCTGGCAGAGCATGGCCGATGCTACCTCTTTGGCCCTCGTGTCGATTTCCTCGAAGGTCTTCTCGCTTCCTTCGCGGAAATACAGCGCGAGCCGCACTTGGCGGATGAGGTTCTCCTCCACGCGCAGCACGGTGTTGCCGATGAAGTAGCTCGCGTCCGCCGTGGTCTGCGCTCCGTCGGTGAAGTACCCCGGGAACATGATGTTTCTCATGTCCTTGAGGATGCCGATCACGTCGTTTCGGCTAGGCATCCTGCGGTCCTGGTCGGTGAAGAAGATCTCGTCGCTCGAATCGTAGGTCTTCTTGATCTCGTCGATGATGTCGTGAAGGTCGCACTTGCGCATAGGGCACTCCCCCATCCCCTCGGTTTCTTGACGGAGATTGTAGCACGCGCGCGGCTAGTTTTCCCAGTATTTGGCTAGGTTATCGAACCTGTGCGTCCACCCAGCTTGCTAGCGCCGTATGACGAGGGGGACAAGCGAGCCCGTCTCGGCGCCCTTGGGCGCGGGGAGCTCGTGGTAGCTCTCGGTGAGGCACGTCGCGTCTTCCACGAGCGCGAACTCGGTCGTGCCGGCACGGCTTTCGAGGTCGGCGGCCGCCAGCTCCTTCCCGATGGCCCGCAAGCGAGCTGCCCGGTCGCGCTTGACCTCGGGGCTCACCTGGTCGGCGCGCTCCGCTGCGGGCGTTCCGGCCCTCCTCGAGTAAGGGAACACGTGCAGACGCATGAAGCCCACCTCGCGCACGAGGTCGCACGTGGCCTTGAAATCCTCTTCTGTCTCGCCGGGGAATCCGACGATGACGTCGGTCGACAGCGCGATCTGCGGTACGTTGCGGCGCAGGTCGTCCACGATGCGCGAAAACTCCTCGGGGGTGTAGGGCCTGTCCATCTCGTGCAGGACCTTGGCACTTCCCGATTGCAGCGGCAAGTGAAGGTGCCTGCATACGAGCCCGTCGTGGCGTGCGAGCGCGTCCACGAGCCCTTCCGTCACGTTCATGGGCTCGATGCTCGATATGCGGATGCGCGCGGGGCGCTCGTCCTGAGGGCATACTAGCTGCGCCTGCTCGACGAGCATGTTGGCGAGCTCGGGCAGCGCGACGGCGCCATCCCGGTACGCCCCGATGTCGATGCCCGTGAGCACGAGCTCCTTGACGCCCGATTCGAAATAGCGGCGCGATTCGGCCACGACATCGTTCGCACTGCGGCTCCATGCGGGTCCGCGCGCCACGTGCACGATGCAGTACGTGCAGGCATGGTCGCATCCGTCCTGAACCTTCACGCCCACGCGCGTGCGGAACCCTGCGCCCACGCGCAGGCGACCCTGCACGCCGCCGCACTCGAGCTGCTGCTCGAGCTCGCGCTTGCCCATCACGACTACCCGGGAATCGAGCCCTTCGAAGAATTCCGGGGTTATCGCCGCGGCGCAACCGGTCACGACGACGTCGGCCTTGGGATTCGCGGCAAGAGCGTGGCGCACGGCCTTGCGCGTCTTCTTCTCGGCCTCGCCGGTGACGGTGCAGGTGTTCACGATCACGAGGTCGGCCGCATCCTCGTCGACTGCTTCCAAGCCGTTCGCGAGCAGCGCCGCACCCATGGAATCCGACTCGACGCGGTTGACCTTGCAGCCGAGGTTTACGATGTGGAACGTTTGGTGTTCGCGCAGCATGCCCTAGATGAAGGCGTCGCGCAGCTTCTCGAGCGGCGAGCGCGGGTTGGCGTAGTCCTCGCCGAGCTCCTTGGCGAGCTTCTCAAGAAGCTCGCGCTGCGTCTTGTTGAGCTTCTTGGGGATGGACACGCCCACGTGGACGAACATGTCGCCGCGAAGGTCGCTGCGGAACTTCGGCATGCCCTTGCCCCTGACGCGGATCACCTGGTCGTTCTGGCAGCCCTCGGGAATGCGGACGTTCACCTTCTCATCGGGCAGGATGCCGTCGATCTCGATTTCGGCGCCGAGCGCCGCCTGGACCATCGACACGTTCGCACGGGCGTGCAGGCTGTCTCCCTCGCGCTCGAAGAACTCGTGGGGTTGAACGCGGCATGTGACGATGAGGTTGCCCGGGGTGGCGCCGCGCAAGCCCGCCTCGCCGAACCCGGTGATGCGCAGCTGCTGCGAATCGCGGATGCCCGCAGGAACCTCGACTGTGACGCGCTGACGGTCGGGGACGCGGCCCTGGCCCTCGCATTCCGGGCAGGGATTGTCGATCGTGCGGCCCGTGCCCCCGCAGCGCGTGCACGACGACGTGGTGCGCATGTCGCCGAGGAACGTGCGCTGTACGGTGTACACGCGCCCTGAGCCGTTGCACTCGGGGCACGACACTTCCTTGCCGCCCTCGCCCAAGCCGGTGCCGTTGCAGTCCTGGCACGGCGACAGGCGGTCGTAGACGATCTCCTTCTTGGCGCCGGTCGCGACCTCTTCGAGCTTCAGGCGCAGCCCGACTCCCATGTCGCGGCCCTCGCGGCGGACGTTTCCGCCCCCGCCCATGCCGCTGAAGAACGAGCTGAAGATGTCGCCCATGCCGCCGAAGCCGCCTCCGAAGATGTCTTCGAAGTCGACGTAGCCGCCGCCGTACGGGCTTCCCCCGCCCGCGGCGCCCGGGGTTGAGCCCGTGCGGTCGTAGTAGGCGCGCTTGTTGGGATCGGATAGGACGTCGTACGCCTCGTTGAGCTCCTTGAACTCCTCTTCCGCGTTCGGCGACTTGTTTACATCGGGGTGCAGCTTGCGCGCCTGCTTGCGGAACGCCTTCTTGATATCGTCGTCCGTTGCATCGCGCGAAACGCCGAGGACCTCGTACAGATCTCTGGCCATAACCTAATGCATCCTTTCCATCACGCCCGGCTACTCGCCGCCGAGCGTCCTACTTGCTATTCTCACGGCGCTGATCGCCTTCGTGTAATCCATGCGCGTCGGGCCTATGACGGCAACGATGCCCCCATCCGGCCCCACGCCGTACCGGCACGCCACGACCGAGACGCCCGAGAGCTGCTCGGCCTCGTTCTCGCTTCCTATGCGCACCTGCGCGCCCTCGCCTTCGGGCGCGGTGGCATCCAGCACGTGGAGGAGCACGGTGTCGTCCTCGAGCACCTGCATGATGGGAAGCAGGGCCTCGGTGTAGGCGAACTCGGGCTGCCTCATGAGCGACATGATGCCGAGCTTGCGCGGGTGCGACAAGTTGGGCGGCGTGACCACCGACAGGCAGTCGGTGAACTGCGAAATCGCCCTCGACGTGCGCTCGATGAGCTCGTCGAGCTCGCTTGCCTGCTCGCGCAGCTTCCTCACCGTCTCCTCGGCCTCGGGGGTATCGGCTATCGCGCCCGATTCCACGAGGTCGTCGACGAACGTGCGGTAGCCGAAATCGGTCGGAACGCGCCCTGCGGAGGTGTGGGGCTGCGAAATGTACCCCTCGTCCTCGAGCGCCGAGAGCTCGTTGCGGATCGTCGCCGGGCTCACGCCGAGCCCGTAGTTCTCGGTGAGCGTTCGTGAGCCAACGGGAAGCGCGCGTGCTACGTATTCCTCGATGAGCGCCGCCAATACGCGTTGCCGCCTATCCGATAGCACTTCGCGTCCTCCTTTCGCTCGACGAATCCAACTGTGCTCAGTTCTCCGATTTTAGCAGTCTCCGCGCGAGAGTGATAAACAGCGTTACTCACTCGTGAAAAATACGTTTAACCTCATGTCCGCCTACATCGATGGCCCGGGGAGGAGCTAGGCCTACAGCGTCCTCGGTTCGCTTAAATATATTTAATTTGGTACCTGCGGAAGCGGCTACGCTCCTCCCCGGGCCATCGGCCGACCTCCACAGATGTAGGCTACGCTTTCCCGCTGGAAGGAAGGGGTGGGTGGGGCAAAAACAACCTGGCTCCCGTTGTGGGAGCCAGGTTGCCTTGATATGCGGATGGACCTTGGTCCATGCATTTTGCTATTCGGCGGCCTCCTCGGCTGCTTCTTCGGCGGCCTCTTCGCCCTCGGCCTCTGCCTCGGCGGCTTCTGCTGCTGCGGCTTCTGCCTCGGCCTTCGCGGCCTCTTCGGCTTCCTTGGCCTTGCGCTCGGCAGCCTTCTTCTCTTCCTTCAGCTGCTTCTCGCGGCGCTTCGCCTTCTCCTCGCTGGCCTTGGCCATCTCGGCCTCGCGCTCGGCCTTGCGGGCAGCCTTCTTGGAGCCGGTGTTGGCCTTCTTGGGAGCGGGCTTCTCGTAGGCGGCGCGATCCTCGTCGGTGACGATCGGGTTCACGAGGGCCATGATGCCGCTCTTGCGGTTGGCGGCCTGGTTCTTGTGGATGACGCCCTTCGAGACGGCCTTGTCCATCAGGCGGCACGCGGCCATGGCGGCGGCGAAGGCCTCGGCGCCGTTCTCGGCAGCCACGGCATCCTTCACGCGGCGGGTCGCGGTCTTAAGCTCGGATTTCACAGCGCGGTTACGCATACGCGCTTTCTCGTTGGTGATGTTACGCTTCTTCTGACTCTTGATGTTTGCCACTCTTTATTCCTCCGTATGTAATGTCTTGTTTCCAGACGAAAACTCGTAAAGGGTATCATAAAATGTTCCGACGCACCAAAAAGTATTGAGAAAGATGGGCAATGACGCACGGTTCTTCACATACCGAACAACACGACCCCTCGCATATCCGCAACTTCTCGATCATCGCCCATATCGATCACGGGAAGTCGACGTTATCGGACCGCATTCTCGAGCAGACGGGCACCGTTGCCGCACGCGACATGCAGGAGCAGCTGCTCGACACCATGGACATCGAGCGCGAGCGCGGCATCACGATCAAGAGCCAGGCCGTGCGCGTGAACTACACGGCAGACGACGGCGAGACCTACGAGTTCAACCTCATCGACACGCCGGGGCACGTCGACTTCACCTACGAGGTGTCGCGCAGCCTCGCCGCCTGCGAGGGTGCCGTGCTCGTGGTGGACGCCACGCAAGGCGTCGAAGCGCAGACCGTCGCGAACGCCATGATGGCCATGAACGCCAACCTCGAGATCATCCCGCTCATCAACAAGATCGACCTTCCCGCGTCCGACCCCGACCGGGCGCGCGAGCAGATCGAGGACGGGCTCGCGATACCCGCGGACGACGCCGTGCTGTGCTCCGCAAAGACCGGCGAGGGCGTGCACGACCTGCTCGAGGCCATCGTGTACAACATCCCCGCGCCCGAAGGCGACTTCGACGCGCCGCTCCGCGCCCTCATCTTCGATTCATATTTCGACCCGTACCGTGGCGTCGTCGCGCTCGTGCGCGTAGTAGACGGCACGGTGCGCAAGGGCGACACCATCTTCATGATGCAGGCAGGCACCGAAGCGCTCGTCGAGGAGGTCGGCGCACGCAAGCCCGCCGAGATTGCGCTCGACGACCTGTCAGTCGGCGACGTGGGCTACCTCGTAACGGGCCTCAAGGACGTCGGCCAGGTGAAGGTCGGCGACACGCTCACGCTCTCGTCTCGCCGCGCAAGCGAGCCGCTGCCTGGCTACCGCGACGTCAAGCCGATGGTGTTCACGGGCCTCTACCCCATCGAGGGCGACCAGTACGAGCCCCTGAAGGAGGCGCTCGAGAAGCTCGCGCTGAACGATCCCGCACTCGTGTGGGAGCCCGAGACCTCGCACGCGCTCGGGTTCGGGTTCCGCGTGGGGTTCCTCGGCCTGCTGCACATGGAGGTGATCGAGGAGCGCCTCGAGCGCGAGTTCGGCCTGAACCTGCTGGCCACGGCGCCTTCCGTGGAATACCACGTGTACAAGACCAATGGCGAGATGATCTCGCTCCACTCGCCCCAGGAAATGCCCGACCCCGCCGAGATCGACCGCATCGAGGAGCCGTTCCTCAGCGTCAAGATCCTCGTGCCGCCCGATTTCGTGGGCGCGGTCATGGACCTCACGACAGCCCGCCGCGGCCAGTTCGTGAACATGAACTACCTGTCCGCCACCACGGTTGAGATCCTTTGGACCATGCCGCTCTCCGAGCTCATCATGGACTACTTCGATCGCCTGAAGTCCTCGACGAAGGGCTACGCTTCGCTCGACTACGAGTTCGAGGGCTACAAGCCGAGCAACCTCGTGAAGCTCGACATCCTCATCGGCGGCAAGCCCGTCGACGCCCTCTCCTTCATCATCGACAAGGAGAAGGCCTACGCTCGCGGCCGCGTGCTGGCCAAGCAGCTGAAGGAGATCATCCCGCGCCACATGTTCGAAGTGCCCATCCAGGCCGCCGTCGGCGGGCGCGTGCTTGCCCGCGAGACCGTGAAGGCCAAGCGCAAGGACGTCCTCGCGAAATGCTACGGCGGCGACATCACGCGCAAGCGCAAGCTGCTCGAGAAGCAGAAAGAGGGCAAGAAGCGCATGAAGGCCATCGGCAACGTGGAAGTGCCGCAGGATGCGTTCATGGCGATTTTGAAGGTCGATGACTAAGCGCGTCTGTCCCCCTGTCCACCCTCGCCGGCGGTGGGAAAGGCGTTCGCCTACGGCTTAATTGCCCCCGTTCCACCCGCCCGCCTGCGGGACCGCGGGGACGGGCGTCCGCCTACGGCGTCCTCGGTTGGTGCGGTTAACCTCACGTCCGCCCTCGGCGGCGGCGGGAGGGGGCTAGGCCTACGGCGTCCTCGGTTCGATTTTGTAATTTAATTTTGCGCCTGCGGAAGCGGCTACGCCCCCTCCCGCCGCCGCCGAGGGCTGCTCTTTGCCGGTTGGAGGAATATCGAGCGCGGAGGCGGCTGACGCCCGTCCCCGCGGTCCCGCAGGCTATCCGCTGCTTCTAGCAAGGTTTGGTGACTGCGAAAGCGGCGAACATCCCCCACCGCCGGCAAGGGCTATGCTCTTCCGCTGGAAGGAAAGGGGATGGTTGGTTGTTCGTTCTTGATGCTTATTACTTTTTCGAATCGCACTTAACCGTAAATCTCAGACATGTAATCGCACTAACCCGTCAATCTGGTGCATTCGGGGGTCGGTCAGTGCACGGGATGTTCGATCTAGTGCGATTTTTCGGCCCTCTTTCCCGGTTCCGCTTTGCAAAAGGCCTGGTCGCGGATTTTCGCCTTGGGGAAAATCGCACTTAACCGGCGATCTGGTGCATGGCGGTGGGGTGAAATGTATCAGATGTGCGGGTTAGTGCGATTTTCGGTTAAGGAGCTAGGTCTAGGAGTCTGCTGTAGAGGTCGTTGCCGCAGAGCCAGCCTTGGGTTGTGGGGCGCCAGGCGGCGTTTATATGCTCTACGTAGCCGTCCTCGGCTAGGGATTGCATCGTGGCGGCGGCTTCGGGGATGAAATCGCATGCTCGGGCGAGACGGTCGTCGGATATGCCCCTGGCCATGCGCATGCCGAGCATGAGGTCCTCGGCTTCCATCTGACGACGGTCGAGGTCGTCGACCACCTGGTTGTTCGTCACGCGCATCCGGCGCTCGTCGTTCTGGGTCATGGTCGTGGCGCTCTCGCCTATCCCGATGTAGGGCACGCCGGTCCAGTACGACGTGTTGTGCTTCGACTCGAAGCCGGGGAGCGCGTAGCTCGCAACCTCGTAGCGCTTGAAGCCCGCGTCGTTCAGGATGCGCTCGGCGGCTTCCATGTGCTCCGCCTCCACGTCGTCGTCGGGCTCGGGCATCTCGCCGCGCAGGACGGCCTTGTCGAAGGCGGTGTGCGGCTCGATCGTGAGCGGGTACATGCTCACGTGCTTCACGCCGAGCTGCACGGCCTCGCGTACGGAGGCCTCGAGCGATTCCAGCGTCTGCCCGGGTATGCCGCACATGAGGTCGATGCTCACGTTCTCGAAACGATCCTGCGCCTCCCGCACCGCATCGCGGGCGCGCTGGGCGTCATGCGCGCGTCCGAGGATCGCAAGCACCCCGTCGTCGAAGCTCTGCACGCCGAGCGAGAGCCTGTTCACTCCAAGCGCCCAGATGTCGTGCACCATGCGGTCGTTCAGGCTCTCCGGGTTGGCCTCCATGGTGAACTCGAGGCCCTCGCGCGTGAGGTCCATCGACACCGACAGCGCATAGAGCAGGCTCGAGAGCCGCGACAGCCCGATGTGCGATGGCGTGCCACCGCCGATGTAGACGCTTTCGATGTCGACGAGCTCGCCTTGCTTGGAATAGCGTCTCACATCTGCCACGAGCTGCTCGACGTACGCATCGATGCGCGGGTCGTCGCGGTCGATGGCGCGCGTTGCGAAATCGCAGTACCCGCACCGCTTCACGCAGAAGGGAACGTGGATGTAGAGCGCTTTATAAGGATGGTGCGGCATGGGTTTGCCCCCTCTCCTCGAGCAGGTCGAAGACATGGTTGAAATCTTCCAGGCTCGTGCATTCGTTGAACATGCTGCGCGCCTTCGCCGCGCCGGGAAGGCCCGTGACATACCACGCGGCGTGCTTGCGCATGCGCACGATGTTGCGGCCTTCGCGTTGCGTGAGCAGCTCGGCGTGGCGGCGCGCCATGGCGATTCGCTCCCCCACATCGGGCCCATGGTAAGGAAGCCCTTCGAGCGCGGCCTTCGCCTCGGCGAACACCCAGGGGTTTCCCTGGGCCGCGCGCGCGATCATGACGGCGTCGCAGCCGGTTTCACCCGCCATCGCCACGACGTCGCTGCCCGACTTTACGTCGCCGTTTCCCACGACGGGAATCGACACGGCGTCCTTCACGCGCCGTATCGCGCCCCAATCGGCTTGGCCCCGGTACATCTGCTCGCCGAAACGCCCGTGCACGACCACCGCGGCGGCACCCGACTGTTCCATGCGGCGCGCGAACTCGGGGGCCGTCTCCTCGCCCAAGGCCCAGCCCCTGCGGAACTTGCACGTCACCGGGTGGCTCACCGCCTTCACGATGGAGCCCAGGATGTCCGCGGCCAGGGCGGGGTCGCGCATGAGCGCGCATCCGTCGCCCTTCCCAGCGATCTTTCGCACGGGACAACCCATGTTCACGTCGAGGTACGCGAGCGCATCGCCCAGGGTATCTTCGATCCACACCGCTTGCGATGCCATCGTCTGCGGCTCATGCCCGAAGAGCTGCACGGCCACCTTGTCCTCGCCGGGCGCGAGGTCCAGGAGATGGCGCGTCTTCTCGTTGGCATACGAGAGCCCCTTGGCCGACACCATCTCGGTGTACGTCATGTCGGCGCCCTGCTCGCGGCAGAGCGTGCGCAGGGCGATGTCGCTCACGCCCGCCATGGGCGCGAGGAGCACGCGGTATGTACCGAAGAGGCCTTGCATGCGTGTAATGATAAACGAACGTGCCGGAACGTGGGTCGTGCCGCTCCCCCGCGGAACGGCTTAGCGGCCGATGACGCCCAGGTACCACTCCTCGAAGGCGCGCTCGGGATCGGCGCCGGACTTCATGGCGCGCTCGCAATCGCGCGCGCTCGAGAACGCGGCGCGCAGCTCCTCGTCGGAGAAGCCGCGGGCCCAGGCATCGTGGTTCTTCACGCGCCAGGCGGGCACCTTGAGCACCTCGGCGAGACGTGCGCCCTCCCCCCGCTGGGCGAGCGACTTCGCGCAGCACAGTTCGCGCAGGCGGTTCGTGCACATGGCGATGAGCGCATAGGGCGATGCGGAGTCGAGGCGCGCCTTCACGCTGAGGCAGCGCTTGGCATCGCGCGCTGAGAAGGCATCGGTGAACTCCCACGGCTTCGCCTCGGAGGTGCGTGCCACGAGCATCTCGACTTCCTGCTCGGTAACCGGGCCCGACCCCTTGTGGGCGAGCGCAAGCTTCCTGAGCTCCGAGTCGAGCCGGACGGTGTCTTCGCCCACGAGGGCGAGGAGCTTGTCGGCGGCTCCGCCCGTCATGGTGAACCCGTGCCCCACCGCCATCTCGCGCAACGCGCGCGCGAGCTCGTAGCGCTTCATGGGGGCGCAGTCGATGACTGCGTTCTTGCCGAGCGCGGCGACGGCCTTGTAGAGCCGCGTGTTCTTGGCCAGCTTCTCGGCGGACAGTGCGAGGACGGTCGTGATGTTGGGAGAAGCGAGGTACGCCACGAGGACTTCCGCATCCTGCTTGCGCAGCTTCTCGGCGTTGCGCACCTCCACGAGGCGGATGTCGCTCGCGAACGGGAGCGTGTTGCACGATATGGCGATATCGCCCCCGTCTGCCGTGGCGCCGTCGAACTCCTCGTGGTTGAAGTCGAGGTCACCGAGCGCGGCGACGCGCTTGCGCAGACGGCTGAGCACTGTCCTGCGCTTGAGCGCGTCCTCCCCCACTACCAGGTAGGCGGGCAGGAGTTTCTGTTGTTCGTTGCTTGCCATACCTCCATTGTAATCGACTAGCCTTCGAATGCATCCGCTCTCTCGCATGAAATGCGCATGCTCTGGGGAGAAAGCACACAGCGCACCTCGCCGTCCTCGTCGGTGCGGTAGACTGCGCTTCCCGCCGCATCGAGCGCTGCGAGGGCCTCCTGGGTCGGGTGGCCGTAGCGGTTGTGCGCTCCAACACCGATGAGCGCGATGCGTGGGCTCAGAGCCCTAGCCTGTTCTTCGGTCATCGCATTGCGCGAGCCGTGATGCCCCACCTTCAGGATGTCGACGCCGTGCAGCCCCGTTTCCTGAAGGATCTGCGCGACTTGCTCGTATTCGGCATCCCCGGTGAATAGCGCGGTAACGTCCGCGGAGCCGTCGGAGTCGCCGTCGTATTCCACGAGGACGCAGACGCTATCCGCGTTTCCCGCATGGTCGGCGAGCGTGCGGGGCCACAGCACGGTAAGTGAGAAAGCCCCTACTTCGAACCGATCCCCGTAGCTGAGCTCCACCACGTCGCGCGCAGCTTCCCGCGCATTGCCCACCAGGGCAACACACGCCTCGTCGCCATCGGCGAGCACGCCGTTGGCGACGAGCACGCGGTCGACGTCGACGGCGCTCGCCAGGGCGTCAAGCGACCCGCAGTGGTCATCGTCGGCGTGGGTGACAAGCACGCTGTCGATGTGCGCGGCACCGTTGGCCCCCAGCCCCTTGAGCAGTGCCGTGTCCTGATTACCCGTGTCGATGAGCAGCGACCTTCCCCTACTTTGCAGGAGGAACGCGTCTCCCTGCCCCACGTCGAGCATGACGATGCGGTCGCCCATCAGGGAGACGGACGCCAATGCGAGAAACAGGCAGCCCGCGCCGGCCGCCGCTATGACGTGACGCGGCCTGAGCTGCGACCAGGCGGCCCATAGCACCGCTGCCAACGCGCATGAGCAGGCGATCCCCTCCAAAGGTGACGCACTTATGGGAACGGAGGCGTACGGGAGCGCCGAGAGCGCGCCGGCAATCGCGCTTAGCATGTTGGCGCCCATTGCCGCAACGGTGTGGAGCGCTGTTGAAAGGGGCGGCAAGAGCGCGGCAACCAAAGCAGCAACCAGCCCGAACGCGCAGCAGAGCGGAAAGAGCGGCGCACATGCGATGTTGGCGATTGGCGATACGAGGGGCAGTTTGCCGAACAACGCGCAGGCCAAGGGAAGCGAGAGCACCGAAGCTGCAACCGTGAGCGCGAGCGGCTCGGCCACGGCCGGCACCTTGCCGAGCGGCGTTGCGCCGATCCACCCCTCGACGAGGGGCGAGAACACCACGATGCCCGTCGTGGAGAGCGCTGACAGGGCCAGGGAGGGCGAGACGGCGGCGCTGGGCGAGGCGCATACCACGACCACGAGGCATACGCCGAGCGCCCCGAGGGCCGAAGGCCTCCTGCGCGCGAAGAGCGCCATGATGCCCACGCTCGACATGATCGTCGCGCGGATTGCGGACACGGGGGCGCCGGAGAACACGAGATACGACGCCATGACAGCGACGAGCACGCCCACGCTCGCCTTCCGCGGCGCGCGAAGCACCTTGAGAACGCTCGCGAACAGCCCCGTCACGATGACGAGATGCGCGCCCGACACGGCGATGAGATGCGCAAGCCCGCAGGTCTGGAAGGTTGCGTAGAGCTGCGAACCGCGGACATCGCGGCGGTATCCGCATACGAGCGCTTGGAGGAGGGAGCCTGCCCCCGACCCATCCCCCAGCGCTTCGATGGCCTTCGCGCGCAAGGCGATGAGCCAGCTCTGAGGTGGAAGAGAGTCCTCTCTTTCGACGGCTGACACCCGCACGGTGAGCGGGCATCCCCGGCCCCATTCGTAATCGCCCCTTACGAAGTCAGCCTTGCCGAACGTGCCGAATGCGCGGATGCGCTCCCCATACCGGAGCTCGCACCCGTCGGGGAGCCGCGCGATGGCCCGAACCACCTCGCCGCCCTCGAGCTTCGCTGCAACGAGGCACCGTTCCCCATAGGCGCCCTCGCTCGAGTCCTCGAGCATGGTCATCTCACAGGCGGACGCCCAACCATCCCACCGTTGCGCATCCGCATGAAGCGCACCGCCTTGGGCCAAGCCCAAACAGCTTCCAAGCAACAGTATGCATATCGGTATAGCACCCGCGCCCCAGCGCCCGAGCGTTCTACGGAGGACGGCTGCAAGAAACCCCGCGGCAAGCGAACCCACTGCGCACGCGAGCGCGGCAACAAGGCACCGTTGCGCATCGAGGCCCCGCGCCCACGTGAACGAGGCCGCGCAACCAGCCCAGAGCGCCATGCCGCAAACGAACGGGAGCGGAAGCGAGGGCCTGCGCGCATCGAAGCGCCAATCGCGCCCTGCCTCGCTCATACGCAGATGAGGCCTTCGATGGCCTCGTACTTCTTATCGCCTATGCCCGAGACGTTCTTGAGGTCCTCGCACGCCGAAAACGACCCGTTCGCGTTCCGGTAATCGACGATCTTGGCCGCCGTGGAGGGGCCTATGCCAGGGAGCGACTGCAGCTCGGTTGACCCGGCCGTGTTGATGTTCACAAGCGCCGCTTGGCCGCCCGTTGCGGTCTGGCCTGCCTGAGCTTCCCGCCCCGGCCCCTGTTCCGCGGAATCAGACAACGCCTGATCGGTTGAGGGAATGTACACCTGCTCGCCGTCTTTCACGGCCCTCGCGAGGTTGACGGCATCCTCGGCGGCATCGGGCGCGAACCCTCCCGCCGCGGCCACCGCATCTCCCACGCGCGCGCCTTCTTGGAGCTCCACCACGCCCGGGCTCGCCACGCATCCTGCCACATGTACGTATACAGCGCCTGGGTTGGCCTGCCCGGATTGCTCCGTTTGCTCCGCCTGTTCTCGAGCAGGCTCAACCTCGAAGACATTGGCGGTGGCAGTATCGATCATGATGCGGCCGGCAACGACTGCCACCATCACCACAAGCGCTATCGCGCCCACGATTGCCGGCTTGCCAAGAGAAGCGAGGCCGAGCTTTTCGACAGGGGGTTCGAACGACGTAAGGCGCATGTTCTCGTGACCTCGCTTCCTTTGGCGAAGCCACCATACTTCCCGAACCTTACCGTGCAACCCGCGTCGGCCCCGCCCCGTTTCCCCGATTCCTTACGCTGGGCCTTCCTGATTGCCCCTACAGCACGACAAGGGCGCCCGATTACGGCACCCTCGTTACTACGGGAATCTTACAGATATTCAAAACGGAGACGACAACGCGCACCGGCGGAGCCGCCCGAGCCCGCCCCTGCAGCTAGCGCGGACGGTACGACGGGCAGGCGTAATCGTGCGGCTCGGCGCTTTCCACCAGCTCGTCGATCCAACGGTCGAGGGGCAATGCTGCCTCCGCCTCGAGGACCGCGGGGATCTTGGCATGGGTCTCCGGGTTGCGGGGCATGAACAGCGTGCAGCAATCGGGCGCGTCCTGCGACGATATCTCGAACGTGCCGAGCCGTTGCGCATCCTCGATGATGTCGAGCTTGTCGCTGCCGATGAGCGGCCTGAACACGGGCATGTCAACCGCGTGATCGGTCGCGCGGATGTTGTCGAGGGTTTGGGAGGCAACTTGGCCGAGGCTCTCGCCGGTAACGAGGGCGCCCGCCTTCTCGCGCAGGGCTATCCGCTCGGCAACCTTGAACATGAGCCTGCGGTACATGATCACGCGCAGCGACGGCGGAACCGTGAGCGCGATCTCCTTCTGGTAATCGCCGAACGGAACCACGTACACGCGGGCGATGCAGCCCGTCCGCTCGAGCACGTGCGCGATGTCGTCGACGAGGTACTCGCTCGTGTCCGACGTCTGGGGACGGCCCGAGAAGTGCACGCCGATGCAGATGGCGCCGCGTCGCGCCATCTTCCAGAGCGCCACTGGAGAGTCGATCCCGCTCGAGAGCAGGCACGCCACGCGTCCCGAGCTGCCAACCGGCAAACCGCCCACGCCGCGCTCGCTGCGCGCGTAGATGTAGACGGCGTTCTGCACGACTTCGACGGCCACGGTGACGTCGGGATCCTTCATCTTCACCTTCTTGTCGGGGAACGCCCCGCACAGGGCTGCGCCGACGATCTGGTTCATCTGCATCGAGTCGGTCTCGAAGTCGGTGTGGTTGCGCCGCGCATGCACCTTGAACGATTCGAAATCCCCGGTTTCGGCAAGCGCGTTAATGGCCACCTCGTTCATGACGGAAAGGTCGCGCTCGCATTTGAACCCGCACGACACGCGCGCCACGCCGGGCACGTAGCGCACCGTGGCGGCCACCTCGAGGGCTCGCTCGAACGTGGTCCCCTCGCGCAGGAACACGCACAGCCTCCCCGAAATGCGGTGGATGGTAACGACGGGAAAATCAGAGAGAAGCGCCTCCACGTTCTTGAGAAGGCGCTTCTCGAACACTGACCTATTGCGGCCCTTCAGGCCGATTTCGTGATAATGGATCAGGCAGATCCGCTGGTGACGCTCTTCCACGAGCGCACCTTAGTGGTACTTGACGTCGATGGACTCGGGGTCGTAGGACACGTCTTCGCGCGCGATTTCGCCGAACGCGATGGAGAGCGGCTTACGGTCGGACGCGCGTGCGATCTCCACGGCCGTCTGCATCTGGATGGCGCGGTCGCGCTGGCCGCGCAGCATGTCGTTGATGTCGTGCGCGCGCTTGCTGGCCAGGGAGCACAGCAGGAAGCGGTCGTTGTCGGTCTTGTCGAGGAGGACGTCGATTTTCGGTTCGATAATGCTCATAACACCCTATTCCCTTGCTAGTTCAGCTTGCTCGTCGACGTAGGCCGCGAGCTTGCGCGCGGCTTCGTCGAGGTTGTCGTTCACGAGCCGTATATCATACTCCTCTTTGCGGGAAAGTTCCAGCTCCGCAGCCTTTAATCGGCGAGCGATGGTCTCGTCGTCCTCGGTTCCCCTGCCCCGAAGGCGCTTCTCGAGCTCCTCCATGGAAGGCGGCTCGATGAACACGAGATGCGCCTCGGGCATCTTTTCCCGAATCTGGAAACCGCCCTGAACGTCGATCTCGAGGATGACCTGCTTACCGGCCTTCATCTGCTCGAGGACGCTCGAAAGGGGCGTGCCGTAGCAGTTGCCCGCGTACTCCGCCCATTCCAGCAGGTCACCCGCTTGCGCCATCTCCTCGAAGCGCTCGCGGGACACGAAGTAGTAGTGCACGCCGTCAACCTCGCCTTCGCGAGGGGCCCGCGTGGTAGCCGACACCGATAGCCAGGCGTCGGGAACGTCGTGCAAAAGGCGGGCCACCAAGGTGCCTTTACCGGCACCCGATGGCCCTGAAATCACAAAGAGGTTACCGCAGCGCATGAACTATTTAACCCAGGCGCTCCAGCAGGGCGGCCTTCTGGCGCTCGCCCAAACCGCGCAGACGGCGGCTCTCGGCAATCTGCAGCTCGTTCATGATCTTCTCGGACTTCGCCTTGCCATAGCCGGGAAGCGTTTCAATGAGCGTCGAAACCTTCATGCGGCCCACGACCGGGTCGTCCTTCATGTCGATAACCTGCGCAAGCGTAAGCTTGCCGGTCTTCAGCTTCTCGCGAACCTTGGCGCGCTTGATGCGGGCCTCCTTGGCCTTCTTGAGCGCAGCCTTGCGCTCAGCCTCGGTCAGTTTGGGGATAGCCATATGCCCTCTCCTTTTTTCTCGTAAAACGCCTGCGAAATATTACCCCACTCACGTGCACTTGCAATCAGTGCGCAATAACATCACAATTCGACTACTGCCCGTAGCTTTCAATTGAGCGATGTTGCGATTGGAGTGCGTTGCGCCTGACGTAGGCACATTCTAGTACGCCTGTCAGCCAGCTGACAAGGAAAAAGCCGCAATTCGTCGATAAAAGTGACCAAAAAAGTCTGTCAAACCACGTATTCTTCACTTGACCAGCGCATGCACAACTGGTATATGCGACTTAAATCCCAGATATACGCGAGTAGCTCAGGTATACGCGAGCTTCTTGGATATACGCTATAGCTCGGCCACGATGGCATCGAAGGCCGCGGCCGGATCGTCGGCCTTGGTGACGGGCCTGCCGATGACGATGTGCGAGGCGCCGTTCTCGAACGCTTGGGCCGGCGTTGCCACGCGGCTCTGGTCTCCCTTGTCGGCTCCTGCGGGGCGCACGCCCGGCGTGACAACGTACGCGCGGGGCCCGAGCGCCTCGCGCAGCATGGCCGCTTCCTGCGGCGATGCTACGACGCCCGAGATGCCGGCCTCCTGCGCCACGCCCGCGAGGAGCTTCACCTGGTCGGCAGGCGCGCGGTCAATCCCGATTTGGTTGAGCGCGGCCTCGTCCATGCTCGTGAGCACGGTGATGCCGAGCGTCACGGCGATGTTGCCGTTGCGCTCGCGCGCGGCCTTCTCCACGCCGCGCTGGGCGCCCTTGAGCATGTCGACGCCGCCGAGCGTGTGCATCGTGATCATATCGGCACCCGTCATGGCGGCAGCGTACGCCGCCCCTTCGATTTGGAACGGGATGTCGTGGAGCTTCAGGTCGAGGAACACGTTGAAGCCGCGCTGCTTGAACGCGGCGACGATGGAGGGCCCGCAGGCATAGTAGAGCGTCATGCCCACCTTCACCCAGCGCGCTTTGCCGCGCAGGATCTCGGCGAGGTCCATGGCCTCTTCGCGTGTGCAATCCAAGGCGACGATGATGCGCTCGGCCGCTGGCGTGCTCGTGAATACGCTCTCTAGCATTGCAGTGCTCCTATCAGCTCGTTGATGTTTGCCACTCCCTGCTGCTCGCAGTAATCAATCATACCGTTCAGAACATCGACCGTAGCAGTCGGGTTCGTGAAATTGGCCGTGCCGACCGCCACCGCGCAGGCACCCGCCAACATGAACTCGATGGCGTCGGTTCCCGTCGCAATGCCGCCCATGCCGAGCAGCGGCACCTTGACCGCCTTGCTCGTCTCCCACACGAGCCTGAGCGCAACCGGCTTGACGGCCGGGCCCGAGAGGCCGCCGACCACGCGGGCGAGCTGCGGCCGGCGCGTGCGCGCGTCGATGGCCATGCCGAGCAGCGTGTTGATGAGCGAGAGCGCGTCCGCACCCGCCGCTTCGGCCGCGCGCGCGATCTCGGTGATGTCGGTGACGTTGGGCGTGAGCTTGACGATCATGGGGAGCTTGGTGGCAGCGCGGCACATCCCCACCACCTGCTCGACGCTTCTGGGATCGGTGCCGATGGTCATGCCGCCCGCGTCCACGTTGGGGCACGAGATGTTGATCTCGTAGGCATCCACCAGCCCGGTGCCCTCGAGCGACTCTATGACGTCCACGTACTCGCCGAAGCTGTGGCCCGACACGTTCACGATGGTCGTGGCGCCCACGGTGCGCAGCCAGGGGAGCTCGTGTTCCTTCAGGTGCTCGACGCCCGGGTTCTGCAGCCCGATGGAGTTGAGCATGCCCGAGGGGGTTTCCGCTATGCGCGGGCTGGCGTTGCCCTCCCAGCCGTTGAGCGAGACTCCCTTGGTCGTGACGGCGCCGAGGCTGGCCACGTCGACGAAATCGGCGTATTCGCGCCCGGCGGCAAACGTGCCCGACGCAACCGTCACGGGGTTCTTCATGGCAAGACCGCCCAGGTCGACGGCGAGCTTTACCGACGTTTCTCGAGGTTTCGCGACCATTACCAAACCACCTCGCTCGCGTCGAACACGGGGCCGTCCACGCACGAGCGCTTCTTGCCCGATACGGTGTCGACCACGCACGACAGGCACGCGCCGATGCCGCATGCCATGCGCTTCTCCATCGACACCTGGCATTTCACTCCCGCCTCGGCCGCTTGGCCCGCGACGATCTTCATGAGCGGCTCGGGGCCGCATACGGCGACGTAATCGTAGGGCGCGCCGTCTGCAGTGGAGCCATCGCGCAAGCGCTCGGCCACCGGAACGGTGCAGAACCCCGCGTACCCGTACGTGCCGTCGTCGGTTGCGACGATCGGCTCGCGGCCGAGCAGCGCCTCGTAGCGGCCGCACGTCACGAGCGCGTCCTTCGTCTGCGCGCCCAAGACCACGTCCGTCGCGCATCCTGCGCTCACCAGCTGCTCGACGAGCATGAAGAGCGGCGCCGCTCCCACGCCCCCGCCCACGATGAGCGCATGCGAGCAGGCGCCCTCCGCGTACAGCGCAGGACCCGCCCAGGCGTTTCCCACGGGGCCGATGAGCTCGGCGAAGCCCTCGCCGATGCCCGGCATGAACGATGTGAGCGAGCCGACTTCCTGGTAGAGGATCTCCACGATGCCCGCGGCCGCATCGCGCGCATAGATGGAAAACGGCCTGCGCAGCACGTGTGATTCGGCGCCGGGAACTTTCATGTGCACGAACTGGCCGGGCTTGATATCGCGCGCTATCTGAGGCGACTCGAGCACCATGACGTGCAGGCGCGGACCGACCTGCTCGTTCGAGACGATGCGCGCCTTTTCGTTTACGAGCTGGGGCATTGCTCCCTCCCACTCCGCAAATGCTTACGGATTGATTGTAGCATGCCCGAGCGCTGCGCCTTCGGGGCGGGCGGCCTCGGCCCTACCCTATGGAGTCCGTTTCGAACACGAACTTCACCGAGCCCTTGGTGCCCTCGGTTATGCCGCTGAAGTTCTTGTAGTCGCGGCCCGCTTGCGCAACGGCGTCGAAACGGGTGAGTGGCCTCACGAGCTTGCTGTCGAGCGCGCTTGCGAGCGCGGAGATGCCCTGGTCGCTGAACTGCTGGAGGCCGCTCGTGAGCTCCTGGGAGCCCGTCGCCAACGCGCCCAGCGCGCCCGCGAGGTCCTTCGTCCCGCTTGCGAGCTGGCCCATGCCGCCCACGAGCGCGGGTGCCTGGTTGCTGAGCGCGGAAGCGCCCTGGGCCACCTGCGCGGCGCCGTTCGCGAGGGCGGGAAGCCCGCTCTTGTCGAGCATCTTGCCCGAAACCATCTGTTCGATCGTGCTAAGGCCCTCTACCGCTTGGTTCAGGCCGGACTCGAGCGCAGTTAGGCCGTCGAGGAGCGTCTTCGCCATGGCTATTTGCTCCTGGCTGCCAGTCACGGCCGAGGTGTCGCCCGTCCCCTGCGCTGACAGCGTTCCGGAACCCACGGCCCCGAACGCACTCGCCGCTTCGGTGGCCGCACTCGTGTCGATGGTCGACGAGGCAGCTTGCAAGCTCGCAGCTGCATCAGCTGCCGCCTGGGCCGACCCATTCGCCTGCGAAAGGCTCGCGCTCGCGGCGTCGAGCTGGGCCTGCACCTGGGCGCGGACGGCGGCGTCCTCGATCGAGCTCAAATTGACCGACTGCAGCGCTGCCTGAGCGGCGCTCGCGTCGGCCTGCGCTTGGGAGGCAGACACAGCAACTTGGCCTGCGGTGTTTTGGACGTCTTGCATGGCCGACTGGTTCGCGGCCGCTTCGTTGGCCACGCGGTCGGCGAGGTTGGACAGTTCAGAATTGGAGCTCGTCGATTGCGTCTGGAGCGACGAGGAGCCCAGCGACCCCGCTGAGGCTTTGAGCGATTCGTAGAGCGTGTTTGCCACCTGCTTGAGCTGGCCCGTTTGGGCTGCGGCGCCTGCAAGCCCCGACGCCTCTGCAGTGCCGCCACCGGGGCTACCGATAACCTGGAGCAAGCCCTTGTCGAGCTCCTGCGCGGACGCGAGCACCTGCGCGATGCCGACCGACACGCCTTGCGCGCCCGATGCGAGCTGGCGTGCCGACGAGGGCAGCGCCGATGACTGTCCAGCCAGCGCGCTGCTGCCCTCCGACACGGCGTTCGCCGCCTCGGAGATCTTCTCGATTGCGTCCGTGAGCTCGGACGACCCGTTCACGATCTGGCCCATGGCCTGCGTGAGCGAGCCCGACACATCGGATAGCTCGGACGTGTTGAAGTCGAGGTCCATATCATCGAACAGGTTGGGGCTGGCCATCGTCAGCGTGGACTTGAGCGCGAAGTTCTTCGCATCCGCCTCGAACTCGAAATAACCGGGTATGGCGATATCGTTCCCGGAAAGGTCGAGGCTCTCCTCGAGGCCAGGCATCGCGTAACCTACGACGATCGTGCGGTCGCCGTCCTCCACGATCCTCCCGTTGGTGGCCGACACGTTGCTGAACACGTCGCCGTCGAGCAGGACCGCCGTGACGGCAACGAACGGCGTGTAGACCTCCTGGCTCGCGCCGTTCACCTCCACCGTCTCCTTCGAGTTGTTGGCGTAGTCGTAGCGCACGACCACGTGACCGCTCTTGCCCGCGAGCTCCTCGGGGCTCACCTGCTTCCCGTCGAGCGTGTACGTGACGGACACCTCGATGGGGGCTGCGGCGTCAGTCGCGCCCTTGTAGGTGACGTCTCCCCCGTTGGCGCTCCAAACCATGCTGGATGGCGACCCCGAATACACGCCGTCGCCCTCGTCGACTTCGATGCCGGAGAGGTTGGACGAGTCGGCGAGCTCGGCGGCGTCGTCCCCGTTTTTCAACGTCGCGCGCACTTCCACGTTCTTCACCGAGCCGTCCGCCTTCGTGTAGACGTACACCGTCTCGTCCTTGCTCGCGGGGTTCTCGGGCGCCGTGCTCGCGGAGCCCGACTCCTTCGCCTTATCGGGACCTCCCGTTGGGAGCACCGCCTCGCCGCTCTCGGTGGCGATGGCGACGGCGGGAACGAGCGTCGCCGACGCGAGGGCCAGGCTCAGGAACGAATAGCCCACGCTCTTCGCGACGTTTTTCTTGCTCTGCTTCATGTTCGGCTCCATTTCATCTGAAATCGCCGCAAACGATCTCGTTCGCACGGTAGAAGTTTAACACAGTTAACTCATGCTTCAACGTATTCTCCCGAGCGATCGATGGGCTTAACCAGGGGAAATCGGCCTATCTTCCCTACAGGTGGATTGGCTCGCCGGTTATCTTTCCGTCCTCCATCGTGGCATAGCCGCCCACGTACACGTCGGTTGCGCGGCCGGTGAGCTCCCAGCCGAGGAAGCCCGAGTTCGACGACCTCGACTCGAATTCCTCCTCTGTTACCGTCCACTTCAGGTTTGGGTCGATGACCGTGAGGTCGGCGCGCGATCCCGGCTCGATGGCCACGCGGTCGATGCCGAGGATGCGGCGCGGGTTCACGCTCATGAGCTCGACCATGCGCTCCCAGGTTATCTTCCCCGTGTTCACGAGGTTCCCGACAATGCACCCGACGCTCGTCTCGATGCCCGTCATGCCGAAGGGCGCCAGCTCGAACTCGCGCGCCTTCTCGTGCGCCGCATGCGGGGCGTGGTCGGTGACGATGCAATCGACCGTGCCGTCGACGACGGCCTCGACGATCGCCTGGGCGTCAGCCGCTGTGCGCAGGGGCGGGTTCACCTTGAAGTTGGTGTTGTAGTCGTCGCCGATGCACTCCTCGGTGAGGAACAGGTGGTGCGGCGTCACCTCGCACGTCACCTTCACGCCGTCGGACTTCCCCCTTCGCACGAGCTCGATGCCGCGCGCCGACGACAGGTGCTGGATATGGATGGGGCAGCCCGTGAGCGCCGACATCTCGATATCGCGGCCGATCTGTATCTCCTCGCCCGTGGCGGGCCAGCCGAGCAGCCCGAGCTTCGTCGAGACGGAGCCTTCGTTGATCTGGCCCTTGCCCACCAGGCTCTCGTCCTGGCAATGGCTGCTCACGGCCTTCCCGAACTGCACCGCATAGTCCATGACGCGGCGCATCATGCCCGCGTCCTGAACGCCCCGCCCGTCATCGGTGAACATGACGGCGCCGTGGGCGACCATGTCGCCCATCTCCGAGAGCGCCTCGCCCTTCTCGCCAGCCGTGCAGGCGCCGGCAACATGTACGCGGCACTTCCCCACCTCGGCCGCCTTCGTCAGAACGTATTCGACGACGGCGCCCGTGTCGATGATGGGGTTCGTGTTGGGCATGCAGCAGATGTCGGTGAATCCCCCATGGGCAGCCGCGCGCGTACCGGTTTCGATGTCTTCCTTGTACTCCTGCCCCGGATCGCGTAGATGCACGTGCATGTCGACGAGGCCGGGTACGAGGATCTTCCCTCCCAAGTCGCGCTCGACGCCCTTGGGCATCTCGAGATCGTGCCCGACCTCGACGATGACGCCGTCGCGGACGAGCACCTCGCATACTTCGTTGATCCCCACTTGAGGGTCGACAACATGAGCGTTCTTCAACAACAAAGCCATGTTTTACTCCATTTCATCCGAGCCGCCGAGCAGCAAGTAGAGCGCGGCCATGCGCACGAGCACGCCAGCGTACACCTGGTCGAGGATGACCGAGCGCGTGGGATGGTCCGCCATGAAGGCGTCGAGCTCGACGCCGCGGTTAATCGGGCCGGGATGGCACACGATGGCCTCGGGGCGCAGCAGCTTGTCGCGGCGCTCGTTCAGGCCGAAGAGCATGCTGTACTCGCGCAAGCTCGGGAACGGCGCCCCCTCGAGCCTCTCCTGCTGGATGCGGAGCATGTACACCACATCGAGCTCGGGAAGCGCTGCATCGAGGTCGCTCGTCACCGCGTCGGCGCCGAGGACCTCGGGGGCGGGCGGCATGAGCGTCTGCGGGGCGATGAGCGTCACGTGGGCGCCCATGATCTTGAGCGCCGGCACGAGCGAGCCGCACACGCGCGAATGCCCGATGTCGCCGACGATGCCGACGCGCAGGCTGTCGAGGTGCCCCAGCTGCTCGCGGATCGTGTACAGGTCGAGCAGCGCCTGCGTCGGGTGCTGGTGCTTGCCGTCGCCCGCGTCGATAACCGACACGCCCGATTTCGCGGCAACTTTGTAGGGCACGCCGGCGTGCTTGTCGCGCACGACGATCATGTCGATCTTGTAGGCGCACAGCGTCTCGACCGTGTCGTCGAGGCTCTCGCCCTTCACCGTGCTCGTGGAGCTCCCGCCGAAGTTGAGCGTGTCGCAGCTCAGGCGCTTCTCGGCGATCTCGAACGAGCTGCGCGTGCGCGTGGAGGGCTCGTTGAACATGTTCACGACCGTGTAGCCCTTGAGCACGGGAACCTTCTTGATCCGGCGCTCGTTGATGGCCTTGAACCGCTCGGCCGTGTCGAGCAGCAGCGTGATGTCCTCAGCTGAGTACTCGCGTATGTCGATGAGGTGCTTGTGGTCGAAGCTCATGGCCTACTCACCTCCCAACGGGGCGCTGCCGGCGCGCTTGCCCGGCTCCACCTGCAGGATCTCGACCTCGGTTTTCCCGTCGGTCTCCTGTAGGAACAGGCGCACGCTCTCGTTCGCCGCCGAGGGAACGTTCTTGCCCACGAAGTCGGCGCGTATGGGAAGCTGGCGGTGCCCGCGGTCGACGAGCACGGCGAGCTGGACCGTCTCGGGACGCCCGATGTCCATGAGCGCGTCGAGCGCTGCCCGAATGGTGCGGCCTGTGTACAGCACGTCGTCGACGAGCACGATGTCGCGCCCGTCGATGTCGAACATGATGTCGGTGGACAGAACCTCGGGCGACAGGTAGGTCGCGAAATCGTCGCGGTAGAAGCTGATGTCGAGCCGTCCGAGCGGAACGTGCACGCCCTCGATCTCCTCGATCTTTTCGACGAGCCGCTTGGCGAGCAGGTCGCCGCGCGTGACGATGCCGACAATCGCGATGTTGCCCGCTCCCTTGTTCTTCTCCAGGATTTGATGCGCGATGCGAGTGAGCGAACGCTCGATCTCGCTCTCGTCCATGACGATGGACTTCAGTGCAGAGTTAGCCAAAGGGCACCTCACTTTCCTTACCGGTCTCTCCGTACCGCCTTAAAGGACTGGGTGAATCATACAACAAGCGCGCTTGGTATAATGCCTGCCATGAAGAAAATGCTCAAGCGCTCGATCGTCATCCTGGTGGCCGCCGTCATGGCGCTGTGCCTCGCCGCGTGCGGGAGCGGCGTCAGCTCGAGTGGGGGCAGCAAGGCCAGCACGTCCTCGGCGGGCATCGTGAGCGCCTCGAGCACCGCGAGCGCCCAGGCCTCCGCCAGTGTGAACGTGCAGGAGGACGGCGAGTACTCCGACAAGGATTCCGTCGCGCTCTACGTCCACACGTACGGGCACCTTCCCTCCAACTTCATCTCGAAGACGAAGGCGCGCAAAGCCGGCTGGGTGAGCGAGAAGGGCAACCTCTGGGAGGTCCTGCCCGGCAAGAGCATCGGCGGAAGCGAGTACCACAACGACGACGGGCAGCTCCCCGATGCCGCGGGAAGGCGCTACGCGGGCGGACGCCGAAACGCCAAGCGCATCGTGTTCTCCAACGACGGGCTGGTCTTCTACACGGACGACCATTACAACACGTTCGAGCAACTGTATTGACGATGGGGATTCGGGGGCGCTGACGGCTGGACCCCGTTTTCTAGCGAGCGGAGAAAACATGAAGCTACGCGAAGCAACGATAACGAACGATGTGTGCCAATCCTACGACGGATTGCACGATTACCTGAAGGAAGCGCTCGGCTTTCCCGACTACTACGGGCGCAACATGAGCGCATTGGCCGATTGCCTGGCCGAAGCAGGCCTGCCGATGCTGATCAACGTGCGCATAGACCCAGATGCGCTTCCCCCCGAAATGCATGCCAACGTGATCAAGCTCGTTCAGGTGTGCGCACGGGAGGCGCTCGTGAACGAGAACGTGTCCCTCATCATCGAACACCCGTAAGAGCGTTGGGGCGCACGATGTGCGCCCCAACATGCAATCTACGCTCGGTGAGCGCCCGTGCGAGCGCCCCCTACACTGCCTGTCCGGTTATGCTTCCATGCCGATCTTGAGGGCCTGCAGGTTCTTCTCGATGAGGGCCGCCTTCTTGGGCGGAACGGCCTTGCGGATGGCCGCCTCTACCGTCTCGAGCGAGCAGAAGCCCGTCTCCTTGAGCATCTTGCCCACGAGCACGATGTTGGCCAATCCCTTGAGCTTGGCCTCCTCGGCCATGTTCGTGGCCTCGAGCGCGAACACCTCCACGTCGTCGCGCTCGGGAAGGCGCGTCACCAGCGAGGTGTCCACGAAGATGTGGCCGCCGGGCGTGACGTCCTGCTCGAACTTTAGAAGCGAGGGTTGGTTCATGGCGATGAGGTTGTTCGGGTCCATGATCAGCGGGCTGCCGATGGGCTCGTCGGAAAGCGTGACCGAGCAGTTGGCCGTGCCGCCACGCATTTCTGGCCCGTAGCTGGGAAGCCAAGACACCTCGTGGTTGTCGATGAGGCCGGCGTAAGCGACCACCTTGCCGGCGAACAGCAAGCCCTGGCCGCCGAATCCAGCGAAAACGATGCGCATCTCCTGCATTAGCGATCGCCTCCTTGCGCCTTGTTCATGGCATCCTGCACCTTGGCCTTGGACGGCAACGACGCATGGATCTCGTCGAGCTGCGGGTTGTCGGCCATGGCGATGGGACATGCGGCAGCGCGCGCGGCTGCGGCCTCGGCTGCGTTGGCGTAACCCTCGGCCACGACGTCGCGGTACACCCCGAGCGGATAGTACGGCAGCATGTTCTCGCGCATCCACGCGAAGGCGTCGGTCGGCGTCATGCCCCAGTTCGTCGGGCACGTGGAAACGACCTCGACGAGTGAGTAGCCAATGCCGTCGATCTGGTTCTGGAACGCCTTCTTGATGGCCTTCTTGGCCTTCCGAATGTTCTTGGGGCTGTCGACCGTGACGCGCTCGAGGTACGCCACGCCGTCGAGCGAGCTCAGAAGCTCGCACACGCGCACGGGATAGCCCGCCGTCGACACGTCGCGCCCGTAGGGCGACGTCTGGGTCACCTGGTTCGGCAAGCTGGTCGGAGCCATCTGGCCACCCGTCATGCCGTAGATGGCATTGTTGATGAAGATGATGGTGATCTTCTCGCCGCGCGTGGCCGCATGCACCGTCTCGGCCATGCCGATGGATGCGAGGTCGCCGTCGCCCTGGTAAGCGAACACGACTTTGTCAGGATGCACGCGCTTGACGCCCGTGGCCACCGCGGGCGCGCGCCCGTGGGCGGCCTCGAGGAAGTCGCACGCGAAGAAGTCGTAGAGCATGACCGAGCAGCCCACCGGCGATACGCCGATGGTGTCGCCCTCGATGCCGAGCTCGTCGATCGTCTCGGCCACGAGGCGGTTCACGATGCCGTGCGTGCAGCCCGGGCAGTAGTTCGTGACAACCGGGAGCAGCGAATGCGGGCGCTGGTACACGATTTTCTCTTCTGTTTGGGCCATGTTACTCACCGAGCCCTTCTTTGATCTGGCGAATCTTGTCGAGCACCTCGACGGGCGTGGGAATGACACCGCCCGCGCGGCCGTAGAAGTCGACGGGCGCACTGTCGCGCACGACGAGCTTCACGTCCTCGACCATCTGCCCCATGTTCATCTCGACCGACAGGTAGGCCTTCGCATGGGATTTCGTGGCCTCCAGCGCATCGACCGGGAACGGCCACAGCGTGATGGGGCGGAACAGGCCGGCCTTGATGCCCTCCTCGCGGGCGGCGCGCACGGCAGAGCGCGCGATGCGCGACGAGGCCCCGAACGCCACGACGATGATATCGGCATCGTCGCAGTCGACGAGCTCGGCGCGCTGCTCGTTGGCCTTCACGATCTCGTAGCGCTCGTACCGCTCGTCGTTGGTGCGCGCGAGCTTCTCGGCGTCGAGGTACAGCGAGTTCGCGATGTTCTTCTTGCGCTTGTTGCCATGGCCTGTCGTCGCCCACGGCTTCTCGGGAAGCTCGGTCTTGGGCTCGGGAAGCTCAACGGGCTCCATCATCTGGCCGAGCATGCCGTCGCCCAGGATCATGACGGGCATGCGGTACTTGTCGGCGACGTCGAACGCGTTATAGGCGACGTCGGACATCTCCTGCACGGTAGCCGGCGCATACACGACCATCTGGAAATCGCCATGGCCGAGCGCGCGCGTGGCCTGCCAGTAGTCTGACTGCGAGGGCTGGATGGAACCGAGGCCCGGGCCGCCACGCTCGATGTTGACGATGAGGCAGGGCAGGTCGGTGCCCGCTATGTAGGAGACGCCCTCGCTCTTGAGTGAGATTCCCGGCGAGCTGGAGCTCGTCATGACGCGCGCGCCGGCTGCCGCAGCGCCGTACACCATGTTTATGGCCGCGATCTCGGATTCCGCCTGCAGGTACGTGCCGCCCTCCTTGGGCATGCGCTTGGCCATATAGGCCGCGAGCTCGGTCTGCGGCGTGATGGGATACCCGAAGAAGAACTTGCAACCGGCGCGGATGGCGCTCTCGGCGATGGCCTCGTTGCCCTTCATCAAAACTTTCTCTGACATGCTCACCACCTACCTGTACACCGTGATCGCAACGTCGGGGCACATGGTCGCGCACGTCGCGCAGCCGGTGCACTGGCTGTCGTCGATGCAGTGCGCCGGATGGTACCCCTTGTCGGTAATGACGTCCTGGTTGAGTTCCACGATTTCCTTGGCACGGTAATGCTCCCGCGCCTTGGGATAGTTTTGCGACTTAAAATACAACGAAGCAAGTCGCATATGGGCACGACCGCGCATATAAGGCGTTCCGCTCGAATCGGCAAGCATTTTTTCGAGAGCCGCAATCGCCTGCTCCGTAAAATCGCCCTTTTCTTCAAGGAGAGAAAGAAGATTCAAGCCTTCATGATAAAACGGGTGGGCATCCCCTGCATCGAGAATGGACTGCAAAGCAAAACGGCTAATGTCATATTCGCCATTTTTATAAAGGCAATAAGC
>CACWWI010000002.1 GCA_902764575.1 uncultured Coriobacteriaceae bacterium | reverse complement strand
GAGGGGAATAGCAATGGCTAACGCAAATGTATATACGGCGGCGTTGATGGAGCATAACGCTCATCCGGATTACAAGTTCGAGCTTGAGGACTTCACGCACGAGCACGAGGGCATAAACCCCAGCTGCGGCGACGAGATGGTGCTGCGCCTGCGCCTTTCCGGGGACGGGAAGACCATCGAGGAAGCAGCGTTCACCGGCCAGGGCTGCGCCGTGTCGCAGGCGAGCGCCGACATCATGGCCGACCTCATCACGGGCGAGTCCGTCGAGGAGGCGAAGCGCCTCAGCGGGCTGTTCATCCGCATGATCCAGGGCGAGGAGCTGTCCGACGAGGAACAGGAAGACCTCGACGAAGCCTACGAGCTCGAGAGCATCAGCCGCATGCCCGCACGCGTGAAGTGCGCGGAGCTGGCGTGGAGGACCTTGGACGGCATGCTGGACTAGCCATGGTCGAACTCAAGGTGCTTACACTGATCGTCACGGGCGTTGGATCGCCCTCGTTCCTCGTGCTCCAGCCGATCGAGGACCTGGCGAGCGAGGGGAAGTCCCGCGTCGTCCCGATTTGCGTGGGCGCACCCGAGGCCATGTCGCTCGGCGCGGTGCTCGAGAACGCGCGGTTCGAGCGGCCCATGACGCACGACCTGATGCTCGACGCGCTCACGAACCTCGACGCGCGCATCGAGCACGTGCTCATCTGCGACGTGAGGGAGGGCACGTTCTATGCGCGCCTCTGCCTCGCCCAGCACGGACGCCTCATCGACCTCGACGCCCGCCCGTCCGACGCCATCGCGCTGGCGTTGCGCCAGGGGGCGCCCATCTACATAGACGAGGGCGTGCTCGAACGGGCCTCGTTCCCCTACCTGTTCCGCCAACCGTACGACGAAGAGCAGATCGTGGACGACTTCAAGGACTTCCTGAAGGACATCTCCCCCGACGACTTCGCGTAAGAGAAGATTACTGCCGCGCTTCGCGCTCTTGATGCATGCGCCCTAACGGGCGCGGGCGCACGGAGTGCGCCCCTACCGGCGATATTGCGCCCACACGGTATTGGACCGCGTTCTGGCGTCCTCTGGACGCGGGTGCGTGGGATATCCGCTTTTCGGGTGTTACCACACGGGGGCGCCGAACAGGCTTTGGATTTCCGAGCGCATGACGTTGTTGTGCGAGTCCACGGTGACGGGCAGCTCCGCGCGGAACTTGCGGCCGTCGGCCTGCAGGACGAACAGCGCCACGTAGTCGCGCCCGGGGTACGACTCGAGTATGCGGTTCAACCTGGCCACGCGGTCTTGGCTGAGCTCGCTCGAGGGCACGCGCAGCTCGAAGTTGGCCGGGCGCAGGTCGTCCTCGGAGAGCTCGATGACCTCGACCTCGTAGGCGATGATCTGGTTACCGCGGTCGCCGTGCTCGAACTTGCCCTTCACCTTCACGATGGCGTCTTCCACCACGGCGTCGGACACCTCGTCGTACTTGAACGTGATGCACTCGATGGAACCGGTGGTGTCCTCGAGGTTGAACGTCGCCATGCGCGTGCCGCGCTTCGTCAGCTTGGTTACCACGCTCGAGATCATGCCCACGAACGTCGCCGACTTTATCTCCTGCGTTCGGTCGGCCAAATCGCCTATCTGGTACTTCGTCATCTTCGAGATCATGGCCTCGTACGGCTCGAGCGGGTGCTCCGAAACGTAGATCTTCATGATCTCCTTCTCGAAGGCGAGCTTCTGGCGCTTGGGCCATTCCACGCCGTCGGGGGGCGGCACCTCTTCCTCGAAGCCCGACCCCTCGTCGTCGGCGAAGAGGTCGAACATGCTCACCTGGCCGGCGTCGCGGTCGCGCTGGCGCTTGGACACGCTGTCGAGCAACGGCGTTTCCTCAACGAAGTACATGAGCTGGCGGCGCGTGTAGCCCGTGGAATCGAAGGCGCCGCCCTTGATGAGCGCTTCGAGCGCCTTGCGGTTGTAGCACTTGGCGTCGACGCGGTTCACGAAGTCGTGCAGCGACGTGAACGCTCCGCCGCGCTCGCGCTCGGCCACGATTTCGTCGGCGACCGCCTTGCCGATGCCGCGCACGCCGACCAGTCCGAAGCGTACGCCCTCGGGGACGGGCGTGAACTCCGCGTTGGACGAGTTGATGTCGGGGGGCAGCACGGGGATGCCCGAGTGCTTGCAGCTGGCGATGTAGCGGATGAGGCGGTCGGTGTTGCCCATGTAGCTGGAGAGCACGGCCGCCATGAAGTCGAAGGGGTAGTGCGCTTTCAGGTACGCCGTGCGCATGACCAGGATGGCGTATGCCGCCGAGTGCGACTTGTTGAACGCGTACTTAGCGAACTTCTCGGCGTCGTCCCAGATCTTCTTCGCAATCTCGAGCGCGAAGCCGTTGTCGACCGCGCCCTGGTTCCAATCCTCTTGCAGCTGGCGCATGACGTCGAGCTTCTTCTTGCCCATGGCCTTGCGCAGCTTGTCGGCCTTGCCGGCGGAGAAGCCGCTCATGCGCATGGACACCTGCATGATCTGCTCCTGGTAGACCATGGTGCCGTACGTTTCCTCGAGGATGGGGCGCAGGCGGTCGTCGTAGTAGTGCACGGGTTTCTTGCCTGCGGCCACGTCGACGTAGTCGTCGACCATGCCCGACTCGAGCGGGCCGGGGCGGTTGAGGGCGATGGATGCCACGATGTGCGCGAACGTGGTCGGCTGCATGCGGCTGAACAGGCTCACGTACAACGCGCCCTCCACCTGGAACAGGCCGTCCATGTTCAGCACGGCGGTGCTGTCCGTATCCAGCTCGGTCTCGCACAGGCGCAGCTTGCCCTGCATCAGCCTGAACGCCAGCGGGTCGTCGGTCGGGATGTCCTCGGGCTTGAGGTCGATGCCGTGCGACGCCTTCACGTTGCGGCACGCCATCGACAGCACGTCGAGCGTGCGCAGGCCCAGGAAGTCCATCTTCAGCAGGCCCAGGTCGGGCGTGTAGTGGCCGTCGTACTGCGTGATGATGCCGCCGCCCTTGGTGTCGCGCTTCATGGGCACGTGGTCGCTCATGGGGTCGCGGCAGATGATGGTGGCGCAGGCGTGCACGCCCTCGCCGCGCAGGTGCCCCTCGATGCCGAGCGCCGCGTCGATCACCTGGTGCACGTCGTCCTCGTTGTCGTAGGCGGCCTTCAGGTCGGGGTTCTTCGCCAGGGCGTCGCTGATGGTGATGCCCAGCTCGTCGCCGATGAGCTTCGTGATGCGGTCGCCCACGCCGTAGGGGTAGTCGAGCACGCGCGCCGCGTCGCGCACGGCGTTCTTCGCCTGCAACGTGCCGAACGTGATGACCTGGCTCACGTGGTCCTCGCCGTACACGTCCTTGATGTGGTTGATAACCTCTTCGCGGCGGCCCTGCTCGAAGTCGACGTCGATATCGGGCATCTCCACGCGCTCGGGGTTGAGGAACCTCTCGAACAGCAGGCCGTTCTCGAGCGGGTCGAGGTCGGTGATGCCCATGGCGTAGGCCACGATGGCGCCTGCCGCCGAGCCGCGGCCCGGGCCGACGCCGATTCCCTGGCTGCGGGCCCACTCGATGTATTCCTGCACGATGAGGAAGTATGCGGGGAAGCCGGCGTCAAGGATGACCTTGGCCTCCACGTCGTAGCGCTCGCACACGTCGGGGCGCAGCGCGCGCAGCTCCTCCATCGTGGTGGCCTTGCCCTCGCCGTAACGGCGGATGAGGCCCACCTCGCACTGGTGGCGGAACCACGATTCCTCGTCCTCGCCGTCGGGCAGCGGGAACTTCGGCAGGATGGAGTCGCGCTCGAGCTCGACGTTGCACTTCTCGGCGACTTCCACCGTGTTGTCGCACGATTCGGGGAACTCGGCCAGGGCCTCGCGCATCTCCTCCTCGGACTTCATGTAGAACTGGTCGTTGGGGAAACGCATGCGCTTGGCATCGTTGATCTTGGAGCCCGTGCCGATGCACAGCATGATGTCGTGCGCGCGGGCGTCTTCCTGGCGCAGGTAGTGGAAGTCGTTCGTGGCGATGGTCTTGAAGCCGCACTCCTGGGCCACCTTCACCAGCTGGCGATTGAGCTCCACCTGGCCCATGCCGCTGTCGGTGACCACCTCGGGGCCCTGGTTCTGCAGCTCGATGTAGAAATCGCCGGGGGCGAAGCAGCTCGCCAGCTTGCGCGCCCAATCGCACGCGTCCTCGAACTGGCGGTTGTCGAGCAGGCGCGGGATGATGCCCGCGATGCACGCCGACGTGCCGATGAGCCCCGTGCCGTACTTCTGCAGCTGGGCGAACGTCGTGCGCGGCTTGTAGTAGTAGTTGTCGACGTGGGACTCGCTGACGAGCTTGAGCAGGTTGTGATAGCCCTCGTTGGTCTTGGCCAGCAGGATCATGTGGAACAGCTTGGGCTTGCCGTCGCGTGCCAGCGTGTCGTCGGTGGTGAAGTACACCTCGCAGCCGTAGATGGGCTTGACCTTCTTGCCCGTCTCCTTCTCCACGGCGGTGCAGGCGTCGCAGAGCTCGGGCACGCCGCCCATCACCCCATGGTCGGTGATGGCGATGGCGGGCATGTCGAACTCGGCTGCTTGGCGCACCATCTCCTTGACGTGCGTCATGCCGTCGAGCAACGAGTATTCCGTATGGTTATGCAAGTGTACAAAAGCCATGGTCAAAGCCTTAATTGTTGCGTAATAGCCAGCCACCGGAACGGGTCGAGCCGCCTTGTGCGCGCTCGCCCGTCCGCTGGCCCTCAGACGTACCCATCATAGCAGCGCCGCCCTGCGCTCGCCATCGAACAAACTATGGTTTTTGAATCGCATGCTACAATGGAGGGGATAAACGAGGAACGTCTTATAAGGATTTAGCATGTCTGCGCAATTCAAGGTCAATGCGGCCGACCCGCATGCCATCGCGCGCCTACGCGAAACGTTCGATTTGCCCGAGTTCATTGCTCGGATCATGGCGTCGCGCGGCATCTCGGGCGACGAGGAGGCCGACCGCTTCCTGCATCCCTCGCTCGACCGCGATTGGATCGATCCCTACGAGATGCCGGGCATCGGGCCCGTCGTCGACATGCTCGAGCAGGCCATCCGCGAGCGGCGCCACATCGTGGTGTTCGGCGACTTCGACGTGGACGGCGTGTCGGCGACGACGGTGCTCACGCGCGGCTTGCGCGCCCTCGGCGGATATGCGACCCCCTTCATCCCGCGCCGCTTCGAGGAGGGGTATGCGCTGTCGCAGGCTGCCATCGAGCGCGTGAAGACCCTCGCACCGGAAATCATCGTCACGGTGGACTGCGGCATCGCCTGCAAGGAAGAGGTCGATGCCATCGTGGCCGACGGCATCGACGTCATCGTCACCGACCATCACGAGCCTTCCGACATGTGTCCCACGGGGGTGCCCCTGGTCGACCCGAAGACCGACCCCGCGTGCCCGAGCTCCATCCTGGCCGGCGTGGGCGTGGCCCTCAAGGTGGTGCAGGCGCTCGGCGGGAGGTTCGGGTACCCGCACCTCTGGCGGTCCTACACCGACCTCGCCACGCTCGGCACCATCGCCGACCTCATGCCCATGCGCGACGAGAACCGCGCGCTCGTGGCGGACGGGCTCGGACGCATCAACACGACCCCGCGCCCCTGCCTCGCGGCCCTGCTCGGCCAGGCGGGCGTGGCGGGCAAGCAGGTGGGAGCTACCGACCTGAGCTTCTCGCTCATCCCCCGGCTGAACGCCGCGGGCAGGCTGGGCGACGCGCAGGTGGCCCTCGACCTGCTCATGACCGACGACTTCGACACCGCCTGCAAGCTCGCGGTGGAGCTCGAGGCCACCAACGAGAAACGCCGGACCATCGAGTCCGAGCTCTCCGAAGTGGCGCGCGCCAAGGCGACCGAGGTGTATCACGGCCAGCGCGTCCTGGTCGTTGCCGGCGAGGGCTGGCACGAGGGGGTGAAGGGCATCGTCGCGAGCCGCCTCGTGCACACGTACGGCGTGCCGTGCCTGCTGTTCACCATCGACGGAGACGAGGCGCGCGGAAGCGGCCGCACGGTGGGGCAGGTGAACCTGTTCAAGGCGGTCGAGAGCGCGAGCGACCTGCTCACGCGCTTTGGCGGGCACGAGGCCGCCGTCGGCGTGACCTTGCCCGCCTGCAAGCTCGAGGCGTTCGCGGAGCGGCTCTGCTCCTACATGGACGCCTTGCCGGAAGGGGCCTTCCATCCGCTCGTCGAGATTGACGCGTGCGTGTCGCTGGGCGAGCTGACGCTCGAGAACGTCGAGAAGATGCAGATGCTCGCGCCGTTCGGGCAGGAGAACCGCGTTCCGTGCCTGCTGGCGCCCAACGTCACGCTCACGAACGCCCGGGCGGTCGGCTCCGAGAAGAACCACCTTTCGTGCGCGCTGTCGGACGGCAAGTCGAGCGTGTCGGGAATCATGTTCCACTGCAACGACATCGAGGCGCTCGCGCATACGAGCTGCCTCGTCAACGCTGCCTTCGAAGTGCAAATCGACGAGTGGCGCGGGCGCCGCTCGGTCAAGGCCATGCTCAAATCGCTCGCGCCCGCCCAAGCATGCGCGGCTCTCGAGGCGTGTCTCGACCCGGGCAACGTGCGCTTCGTGGCCGACCTCTACGCGACGGGCGAGGACGAATTCGCCGAGAAGCGAGAGGCGACCCCGCAGGAGGTGGAAGCCTACGAGGCAGACCGCCTCGTCAACCGCGAGGCCTGGAGCAGGCGCGCGGCGACGCAGCCCGACAAGCTCGAGGGCGAGATCGTGAGCGCCCTCATCGGCGGCGGCGACCTCCATCCCAGCCAGCGGGAGGCGCTCGACCGCCTCGACGAGGGCCATTCGACGATGTGCGTCATGGCGACCGGCCGGGGCAAGTCGCTCGTGTTCTTCGTGCACGCGGTGAAGCTCGCGCTGCGCGACAACAAGGCGAGCCTGTTCGTGTACCCGCTGCGCGCGCTCATCGCAGACCAGGCCTTCCACCTGAACAACGCGCTCTCGCGCTTCGGCATCGTGTCGAGCGTGCTGACGGGCGAAAGCTCCCCCGAGGAGCGCCGGTCGACCTACGAAGCGCTCGCTTCGGGCGAGTGCGACATCGTGCTCACCACGCCCGAGTTCCTCCACCTCCACTCCGACAAGCTGGCGGCATCGGGGCGGATCGGCTTCGTCGTCGTAGACGAGGCTCACCACATCGGGCTCGCGAAGGCGGGCAACCGCCCCGCCTACCAGGAGCTCGGCGGCGCGCTCAGCGCGCTGGGCAGCCCCACGGTGCTCGCCCTGACGGCCACCGCGGACGGCCATACCGCCCGCGACATCGCCACCATCCTACCGATATCGATCTGCGTGTTCGACCCGACGGAGAGGCCCAACCTGGTCGTCGACGACCATCGCGAGCTCAAGACGCGCGAGAACTATCTGGCCAACCTCATCGCAGAGGGCGGCAAGACGGTCGTCTACGTCAATTCGCGCACGAGCTCGGTTCAGCTCGCGCGCGAGCTGCGCAGGAGGGTCCCTCAGATTGCCCTCATGATCGGCTTCTACAATGCGGGCATGTCGCGCGAGGAGCGGGCGCGCATCGAGGAGATGTTCCGTACGGGCCAGCTGTCGGTGCTCGTGGCCACCTCCGCGTTCGGCGAGGGGGTCAACATCCCCGACATCCGCCACGTCGTCCTCTACCACCTGCCCTACAACGAAATCGAGTTCAACCAGATGAGCGGCCGCGCGGGGCGCGACGGCGAGAAGGCGGGCGTGCACCTGCTCTACACGCGCAGGGATGCCGAGGTGAACGACGGCGTGCTGGCGGAGATGACCCCCGACCGCGATAGCATGGCGCACATGTACCGCGCGCTGCGCGATGCCCAGCGCGAGGCGGGCGACGGCTTCTTCACGGCGAGCAACGTCGACATCGCCAACAGGGCGGCCAAGCGCGGGGCAACCGTGTCGCACGAATCGGCGGCCTGCGCCATCTCCGTGTTCCGAGAGCTGGGCCTCATCGAAACGTACACCGCCAACACGTCGGGCGAGGTGGTGCGCTCGGTGCGCGTCGTGCCCGGCGCCGACAAGGTGGAGCTCGAGAGCTCGGTGCGCTACCGCGAGGGCCTCGACGACCAGGCCACGTTCCAGGCCTTCAAGCAGTGGGCCCTCAACGCAACCGCCGAAGAGCTCCAAAGCCGCATCCAGCGACCCATCCTCCCCGGTTGCTGCATGGTCTAGCCAGGCGATGGGCGGCCTGCGCCCCTTGAGCTGTTCACCAGGCCGCGAAAAGCTTTACAATATAAGGTCACGCACGCTAGTAGCAATCCGCGAAGGGAGGTGCCGCGCATGGCGTATGGAGACGTTATAGAGCAGGCCGCAGCGACGGCCACCCACGAACATGGTTTCGGCGATACCGAGGGGAAGACCCCCGAGGAGCGCTTCGCCGACCTGCAGGAGCTAACCCGGTCGTACTTGTCGGAAGACGAGGAGGCCATGCTCGCGGAGGCGTTCGAGTTCGCAAACAAGGCGCACGAGGGGCAGCGGCGCAAGAGCGGCGAGCCGTTCATCGCGCACCCGGTTGAGGTGGCCATCATCCTCGGCGGGCTGCACATGGACGTAGAGACCATCGCGGCCGCCTTGCTGCACGACACCATCGAGGACACCCCCGTGACGCGCGAGGACGTGGTCGAGCGCTTCGGCGAGGACGTCGCCAGCCTCGTGGAGGGCGTTACCAAGATCACGCAGATCGAGGTGGACAACCTGTCCGACGAGCAGGCGGCAACCATCCGCAAGATGCTCGTCGCCATGAACAAGGACATCCGCGTCATCGTCATCAAGCTCGCCGACCGCCTGCACAACATGCGCACGCTCGGCAGCCTGCGCGAAGACCGGCGCATCTTCAAGTCGCGCGAGACGCTCGAGATCTATGCGCCCATCGCGCACCGCCTGGGAATCAGCTCCATCAAATGGGAGCTGGAGGACCTGGCGTTCTTCTACTTGGAGCCGGCGAAGTACAAGCAGGTTGCCAAGATGATCACCGAGAGCAGGTCCGAGCGCGAGCAGTACCTGCAGGTGGTCATCAGCATCCTGAAGGAGGAGATGGAGAAGGTGGGCATCGACGCCCAGGTGATGGGCCGCCCGAAGCACCTGTTCTCCATCTACCAGAAGATGACGAAGAAGGACAAGGACTTCTCCGAGATCTACGACCTCATCGCGGTGCGCCTCATCGTGCCGACGGTGAAGGACTGCTATTCGGCACTCGGCGCGGTGCACACCATCTGGCATCCCATGCCGGGGCGCTTCAAGGACTACATCGCCATGCCGAAGTACAACATGTACCAGTCGCTGCACACGACGGTCATCGGCCCCATCGGGCGTCCCCTCGAGGTGCAGATCCGCACCGAGGAGATGCACCAGAAGAGCGAGTTCGGCGTTGCGGCGCACTGGCTGTACAAGGAGGGCGCGCGCAAGGGCAAGGGCTCCGCCGCGTTCGAGGAGCAGCTCGCCTGGCTGCGCCAGGTCGTCGACTGGTCGGAAGAGGCCCAGGACTCGCGCGAGTTCCTGAAGGACCTCAAGGTGGACCTCGACGAGTCCGAGGTGTTCGTGTTCACCCCCAAGGGCGAGGCGAAGAGCCTGCGCGCAGGGTCGACGCCCGTCGATTTCGCCTACGCCATCCACACCGAGGTGGGCAACCATTGCGTCGGCGCCAAGGTGAACGGCAAGATCGTCCCGCTCACGTACCAGCTGCAGACAGGCGACCGCGTCGAGATCCTCACGCAGAAGAGCGCCACTCCGTCGCGCGGCTGGCTCAACATCGTGAAGACCCCCTCGGCGCGCTCGAAGATCAGGGGCTACTTCGCCAAGATCACGCGCGGTGACGACCTGCAGGAGGGGCGCGACCGCCTTTCCCGCGAAATGAAGAAGCACGGCATGGGCATTTCCAGCGCGCAGTCGACGCGCGCGATCAAGTCGGTTGCCGAGAGCCTGGGCTACAAGGAAGCCGACGACATGATCGTGAACATCGGCACCGGCAAGGAGAGCGCCCAGCACGTGACGAACCGCCTGCTGAAGCTGCTCGTCGACCGCGGCACCGAAGAGGCGAGCAAGCCCGACATCGGCCAGTCGGCCATGTCGACCGGCAAGATGCCGCCCATGATCACGAGCGTCGCGCGCCCCAAGCGCCACGAGACCCATAGCTCGAACGGCATCGTCGTGAAGGGGCTCGACGACGTGCTCGTGCGCCTGTCGCGCTGCTGCAATCCCGTGCTCGGAGACGACATCATCGGGTTCGTGACGCGCGGGCGCGGCGTGTCGGTGCACCGCCGCGACTGCCCCAACGCCGCCGACCTGATGAACGAGCCCGAGCGCATTATCGAGGTGGAGTGGGAGCACGCCCCCAACGTGGCCACGACGTATCGCATCGAGACCCATATCGAGGCGATGGACCGCATGAACCTGCTGCGCGACGTTATCGCCGCGCTGTCGGAGGCGGGGGTGAACGTGCTCGTTTCATCGTCGCGCACCGACCGCGACGGCATCGTGCGCATGCGGTACCTGTTCGAGGTGTCCGACGTCTCGCAGGTGGACGGCATTCTCGCGCGCATTCTCGACGTGGACGGGGTGTTCGAGGCTCGCCGTATGAACCCTGGCGAGTATGTTGGTGCTAGCAAGTAGCAATCTTGTTTTGCGGGTTGTCCGCCCTCGGTTACGGGGAGAAAGGAAAAGGAATGGCTTATAGGGTTGATGGGGGTTGCGTGGGGGTCGAGTACCTCGTCATGGGGATGATCGACAACAACGTGTACATCGTCGACGACGGCAAGGGTTGCTTCGTCGTGGATCCGACGAGCGAGCCGAAGCGCATCCTGAACGCGCTCGGCGACCGGACGCCCGAGGCGATCGTGCTCACGCATTTTCATTTCGACCATGTGGGGGCGGCGGCGGAGCTGCGCGAGGCGACGGGTGCCACCGTCATCGCGAGCAAACTGGACGCCCCGATTATCGACGGGAGCAAGAAGATGGACAAGAGCCATCACGGCTTCCAGCACTGCATCGTCGACAGCGTGGTCGACGAGGGTGACACCGTCGAGGTGGGCGGTATGAAGTGGCAGGTGCTCATGACGCCGGGGCACACCCCGGGAAGCATGTGCCTGTTCCTCGACCCGCAGTTCGGGGCCGACCCCTCGGGAGCTCCCGTGCTCGTGTCGGGTGACACGCTCTTCAACGGGGCGCACGGCCGCACCGATTTCGAAGGGAGCAACCCCGCCGACATGGTCGTCTCCCTCAAGCGCCTGGCCCAGCTGCCCGAGAAGACCATCGTCTTGCCCGGCCACAACAGCATGACGAGCATCGGGGCCGAAAAAAGCTGGCTGAGCCGCGGCGGCTTCGGGATGTAGGAAGGACGTGCTATGAAGAAAAGCCTCATCGCGCTAACCGCGCTGGCGGGAATCCTCGTGTTCGCGCTTGCAGGATGCTCGGGAAGCGGAGCGTCGAGCTCGGCATCGTCTGCGAGCTCGTCGGCCTCGGCCTCGTCGGCGGCATCGAGCGCGTCGGCCGAGAGCAGCTCGGCGCCGTCCGAGGCATCGGGCAGCAGCGGGCTCGTCGGAATGCCGAACCCTTGGCATACCGTGTCGAGCGCACGCGACGCGGCTGCCGGATCGGGCATCAGCGGCTTCGTCGTCCCCGAAGGCGAATCGATCTCGTTGGGCACCATCGTTCCCCACGACTACCGGTACATGGAGGGCCTCGCCGAGGCGGACGTGCCCTTCCCCGCGGTGCAGATGACCATCCGCAAGGGCGTGGCCCCGGAGAACGGCGATGTTTCGGGCGACTATAACAAGTACGCCCACACCTGGACCCAGAACGTGGGCGGCGTCGACGTCACCTGCTCCGGCAACCGCGAGGGCGAGGCGACCAAGACCATCTGGACGGCTGGCGACTACAGCTTCTGCATCCTCGTGCAAGGCCTTGGCGGCGATGACGATTACGGCTTGGGCGCCGATGACCTGGCTATCCTCGTAGGAGGCATCCAGTAGGCTGCCGGGCTGCGGCCGCTACTGCCGGAGCGCCGTGATGTCGACGAAGTAGAGCATGGCCAGGAACAGGTACATGCCGATGAGCCCTGCAGCGATGGCGTTCGTGACGCCCCGGGGCGCGCGGTGCAGCACCGAGTCCATGAACGGGTAGACCACCCACACGATGAGCGTGGCGGCGATGCTGTAGACCAGCGAGTTCTGCAGGCACACCTGCCCCATGAAGTTGAACGGCATGTCGCGGTAGTCCCATAGCTGGTAGTCCTGGTTTGCGACCATGCCGGTCGTGAAGTCGATGCCGGTGCATATGAGCATGTTGAGCAGGAAGCTCAGCAGCAACGCCGGCAGTATGCGGTTGCCCGTCTTCTTGAGCAGCCATTGCGCGGCCGGTTGCAGGATGAACACGATGGCCACGAGGGCCGCGCCTTCCGCCGTGAACGGGAATAGCCACTGGTCCCAGAGCATCGCGTTACTGGGGTCGTACCCGCCCATGAACACGCCCGCCCTGATGAGCTGGCAGAAGAGCATCTCGGCCCAATGGCCCAGGAGCGAGAACACGACGAAGTAGATCAGGAGGTCGCGCCAGAACTCGAGCTTGCGAATGCGCTCGCCGAGCGGCTTGTCCCATCCGTGGTGGTCGGGGGACCCCGGTTCCATGTCGGGCGGTTTGCACAGCACGCGCTTGGCCTGCGGCGAAAACGTCAGGTAGATGGCGACCGCGATGGCCCCGATGTACTCCACGATCATGAGGCCCGTGGTGGCGGTTTGCCCCACGTAACCGGCGAGCGTCTCGTACGCCCCGAACGCCGCGTGGTCGAGGGCGGACAGCAGCGCGCATATGAGCGCCGTGAGCGACCCTACCGCACGGGCGCTGTTGGCGCGCTGCGATATGAGCCACAGCGTCACCGACCCGCCCGCCATGAGCAGCAGCACGCGGATCATGCTGATGTCGTAGTCGAACTGCGAGGGCGCGCAGATGAACCCGAACACGAGCGCGACGAGCATGGCCAGGACGAAGTACGCTTGGCACAGGCGAATGCCGATCGTGGGCTCGGCCGGCTTGTTCTCGGTGCTCTGGGACGTCATTTCTTGCCCGATTCGCTGAGCATTCCGGCTTTGGCGATAAGGTAGAGCTTGGCGGGCTGGAGCACGCCGTCGATCCAGCGGGCCTTCGTCCATTGGGGCATGAGCGTGAACGCATAGCGGCCCGTGTCTCCTCCGTCGAGCTCTACGGGAAGGCTGCGGGCGAACGCGATGTCGCCGCCGAGTTTCCAGCGGCTATCGGCCGCGCCCCAGCCCTCCAGGAGCCCCATGACGCGCGAGGCGAGGCCGTTGGTGAACGCCGCGCGGACTGCCTCGGGCTGCTCGATGCCGAACTGCACGTCGACAGCGAACACGGGGCTCACGCTTCCGTCTGGGTACACGTCGAGTTGGAAGTCGGCCCCCTTGGGCTTAGTCGCCATGAGCGCCGATATCTGCTGGAGCATCGCGTCGTCGTAGGCGGTAAAACCCACCGCGTCGAACAGGCTCGTGATACGGCGAGGGTCTTTCGCGCACTTCTCATGGTCGCTGGTGCTTATATAGCCGCACACGCGCAGGGGCGAATTGGGGCGTCCGCGAAACAGGCCGAAGAACGAAAGCGACCAGTCGGGCGCCATCTTCTCCGCGGTTTTCAGGTAGAGGTCTGCGCGTTCCGGTTCCCCGATCGCCTCGAAGAAGGGGCGCACGAGTTCGGTAGACTGCCGCGGCTGGAAGTGCACGGCGGCTTCGGGAAGCACCGCTTCCTTGGTGTCGAGCTCGAAACCGCAGGACAATCTTTCGTGCTCGTCGCAAACGCTGGCAAACCAATCGAGCAGCCCCCCATGCTCCCCGGCGGCGGGGGAATCGACGCGCGTGCCGGGGTCGAGCTTCGAGTAGAGCAAGGTGACGTCGAGGAACGGTGCGCCGATGAGCGGGAACTCGAAGTAGACGTCGGGGAATTCCTCTCCCAGGAGGAACGGCAGCGCTTCCGTGCGGGCCCGCTCGACGCTGTCGCCGAACAGGATGGGCCCGCGTCCGTCGTCCGCCGCTTGCAGGAGGAGAACCTGGTATCCATCTTCATGGGTAAATTGCTTCATGTTTTGGCGCCCCCTCCCTCTTCGAGCTGGCTCAGCTTCAGGTTGGTGTTGTAGAAGTCCTTCGTCGTGCAGCCTGCCCTGCCGCCCCCGGCGCACGCGCAGGCGCAGGCGCAACCGCACGCGCACGCGCATGCGCACGACGAGTGGCTCGACGACCCGCTGCTGCGATGCCGGCTGCCCGTCGATATGGGAACGGGAACCACGTGCACGCGCAGGAACGTGTTCGGCTCGCTGCTGTAGGCGTACTCGCCCTCGGTGCTCTTACCCCGGATGGCCCTCTCCTGAGCGGGGATGTCCTTCTCGGTGATAACCTCCTCGCTCTGGATGAAGCTGCGCCCGCAGTAGTCGCAGGTGTCCCTGCCTTCGGGACGCGGGGCGCCGCACCCTTGGCAAATGGGGTAGTAGACCACTTTCGTGCGCGTGATCTTCTTGCCCGTCGTGAAGCCGGACCCCATTTCGAACAGGCGCAGGAACGCGTTGGCGATCACCTTGAGGAACTGGTAGGACCCCCACATCATGAGGCCGACTGCAGCTAGTCCTACCAGCCCGTACACCCAGTCGTGGTCGCTGCTCGACGAGCTGGTGCCGCCCGACTTGTTCCACTGCTCGATGTTCTTGTCGATGTCGAAGGCGAAGGCGTCGTTGGCATAGCCGACCGTCACCGTGTAGCGCCCCTTCTTCTTCAGCGCAGTGCGCCAGGTGTAGTAGCCCTTGTCCTGCTGGGCTGCGGGGGCGATGCGCTCGACCTTGTCGGCGTTCCAGCGTATCTCGAGGTTGTCGACCGCCGCCTCGTCGAACCAGCCGGGGGTGAACTCGTAGACGGTCTCGCCCTTGTTATCCCTGTCCACCTGGTACATGTAGTCTTGCACGAGCTCGAAATCGAAGCTCACCACTTCGCCGGCGTAGTATTTCTTGTCGAGGTCGATGCGCACGCAGTCACCCTGCGACTTGTCGTACTTGATGGACTTGATCGTTTTGCTCAGGCCCTTTACCGACACGTAGTGCTTGTTGGGGATGCCGATGAGCACCCAGGAAAGCGGGCCCTCCGATGTAGAGTCGAGCACCTTCCACTCGATGTGGTACACCATGTGCAGCGTAGCGTCTTCGTTGACGTCCACCTTTACCTGGTAGTTCACGATCTCGTCCAGGTCTCCCTTGGCGGCCCATGCGCTTGAGAGGGGCAGGGCCAGGGCAAGGACTACCGCCAGCAGAACCGATGCGATGCGTGCCCTCATGCTCCCACCTCCTCGGCGTTCGCGTGGCGGCGAAGCGGGCAGCTGCCGTCCATCGCCGCGGACGATTCGCGGATCTCCTTGCATTGCTCGCCGTACCAGATGCTCTTCCAGCCGTCGGTGCGCATGTCGCCGAGGACGCACCCGCTCAGCCAGCTCTGGCAGGGGACGACATGCCCCCCTGGCGTCACGGCCATGTTGCTGAGGCACGCGCCGCAGGCCGGGTCGCTTATGCCGAGCCCGCTGCAGAAGCCGGGCTCCACCCAGCCAGGCGACGTGAAGCTGATCTCCATGTCATGCGCATGGCAGTAGGCCACGGCCTCCCGCAGGATCTGCTCGAGTGCCTCCTGGCTCAGCTGCATCTGCTCGGACGCGGCTGTGGCCGCGTTGCCCGTGGTGATGAGCCCGGAGCACGACACGTAGGTGACGCCCAGGTTGTGCAGGAACTCGAGCGTTTCCACGTAGTTGCGGTTGGCCGTGCACAGGGGCGTGTTGACGCTCATGTTGAGACCCGCGGCCAGCGCGTTCTCGATTCCCGCGACGGTGTCTGCATAGCGGTGGGCGCCGACGAGCTGGTCGTGCACTACCGCGTTGTGCGAGTAGAAGGTTATCTGCACGCTGTCCAAGGACGCTGCGTGCAGGCGCTCGCAGTACTCGCGCGTGAGCTTGATGCCGTTCGTGTTCAGGCGCGTGACGAACCAGCGCCCATGCTCGATGAGCTCGAACAGGTCGTCGCGCATGGTGGGCTCGCCGCCCGTGAACGTGATCTGCGTGACGCCCGCCTTGCGGCACTTGTCGATGATCTCCTTCCACTCCTCGGTGGAAAGCTCGGGCTCCTCCGCTTGCTCCTGGCCGGCTGCATAGCAGTGCACGCACTTCTGGTTGCAGTTCCAGCGGCCGTCCGTCGCCATGGCGCTCACCATGAGGTCCATTCGGTGCGGGGCGCGCATGAAGGGGGCGTACTCGCCGAGCGGCACGTACTGTATCGGCTCGTCTACGGCCTCGCCGCGCGCCACCTGCTTGAACGTTTTCATGATGGTGTAGATGTCGCGGCGCAGGCGCTTCTTGCTTATGAAGGGATACACCCTGCGCACGGCCCTGCAAGTGGCTTTCTGGATGTCCTCGACGTCCTGGTCGGAAACGGCCCTGCCGTCGTAGCGGTTGACTGCCCGGATGAACTCGATGAGGAGGATGCTCCACGACGTGTTGACGGGGATGACGTCTTGGCCGTTGATGATGGCGACGCTTGCTCCGACATCGTCGGAGTCTCCCAACAAGGGAGGAACAAGGAAGATGCGCACGACGCCCGGCCCGTCGGGGTTCAGGGTGCAGTGGTACACCTCGTTGAAGTTGAGCTCAGCGTATTCCCGTATGCGCTTCTCGGGGTTCATCCTGTGCCTTTCCCTCGCGTTCCAAGAGGGCCCGGGCCCCTGTTACTGCTCGAGACGTTGCCGCCTCACGAGCTCGGCGAACAAGCCGTCCTTCTCGATAAGCTCTTCGTACGTTCCCTCTTCGGCGATGGTGCCGTGGTCCATCACCAGGATGCGGTCGCAATGACGCACGGTGGACAGGCGGTGGGCCACCACGATGCGGGTGCAGTTCAGCTTGTCGAGGGATTCGATCACGTGTTTCTGCGTGATGTTGTCGAGCGCGCTCGTGGCCTCGTCGAAGATGAGGATGCGCCGTTTGCCGCATACGGCGCGGGCTATCATCAGGCGCTGGCGCTGGCCGCCGGAAACGCCGCCCCCGCCTTCCGTGACGAGCGTCTGCATGCCCATGGGCATCTTGCGGATGTCGTCGGCGACCCCGGCGATCTCGGCTGCCTCCCAGGCGTCGTCGAGCGTGGCAGAGGGCGTGGATATGGTGATGTTGCTCGCGATGTCGCCCATGAACAGCTTGCCGTCCTGCATGACAACGCCGATGCATTGGCGCAGGCTGCGCAGGTTGACCCTCTGCACGTCGTAACCGCCGTAGAAGATGCTGCCGAGCTCGGGCTTCTCAAATCCCAGCAAGAGGCGCACGATGGTGGACTTGCCGCATCCGCTCTTGCCGACGATTGCGACGTATTCGCCAGGCTTCACCTTGAAGGAGAGGTTGTCCAGGACGTTGGGGGTGTCGTCGCTGTAGCGGAACGACACGTTGGACATCTCCACGCCGCCCGAAACCGACTCGACCGACGGCTTGTCTTCGGCCACTTCGGGCGTCGCCTCCATGATCGGCGCCATCATCTCGAGCATGGGGTTGATCTGGGCAACTTGCCCCGAGATGGACGCGAGTTGCATGACGGCGACCGTAACCTGGCCGTAGGCCGCGTTGAACGCCATGTAATTCGCAATGCTCACGTCGGTCGAGCCGGCGACGTAGTAAAGGAGGATAACGCCTAAGGTCCCGATGAGCGCCACAATGGCGGGCAGCGCGCGCACCAGCACCGGCCGGTTGTAGGCGGGGCGCGCATAGGCCGAATAGCTGTGGGCCCATTTCGCGAACGCGCGGTCTTCGGCACCGGCGAGCTTGATCTTCTGGATGCCGTTCAGGAGCGCCGTCACCTCGCCCGACAGTTTGGCGTTGGCTTCCATCGCCGACATCTCGTAACGTGCGGTGACGCGCGTCCCTATGAGGGCGACCGCGATCTGCGCTACGAGGATCAAGAACGCAGGGAGGGCGAGCGCTGGGGCGAAGAAGCCGATCTGAACGATATAGAGGAGCGAGAACAGCGCCGTGAGCGCCGTGCCGAGGACAACCGAGGCGATCAGCTTCGTGAACATGGTCATGTTGGCCACGCGGCTGGCGAGGTCGCCCGAAGAGTACTGCTTGAAGAACGCGGTGGGCAGCGCGAGGACGCGTGCGAATGTTGCGGCTTCGACGATGAGGTCGAGCTTGAGGGATATGCGTCCCATAACCAAGTTGCGGCATATGCCGATGAGGGCGGCGGATATCGCAACGCCCAACAGTAGCGCGGCGATGGGCAAGATGAGCTGCGCTTGGCCGGAAGGGGCCACGACGCCGAATGCCACCTGGTTTGCCCAGGCGGGGGCTAGGCCGATGAGCGTTGCGAAGAGTGTTGCGATGATGACGAGCCCGTAGTCGCTGCGGTCGAACGCGCGGAAGACGAACGCGACGAGGTCGGTCACCTTCAGGGGCTTGGGAGGGAGGGGCTTGTAGAACAGCACGGCTTCCGGCTTGATGCGCCAGGCGTCGTTCGGCGTAACCGTAACCTTGCGGCCCGAACCGGGTTCCAGATAGTAGTACCCGCGCGGGGTGCGGGGCAGCAGCGCCACGGTGTCCCCGGTGTCGAGCTGCCCGAGCAGCGCGCCGAACGCTTGCTTTTGCCAGCCGGCTTCGAGATGGACGGTGCGCCGCATGGTGCCGGAGGGCCGGCAGAGCCAGTCGAGGCGCTCCTCGGGGTCGGTAATGCCCGGGGGAACCGAACCCGCCTCGACGCCGATATGCGCGAGGCAGGCTTTCGCCGCGACGTCCGCTTGCTCCATATCGTCGAACGAGACGCGCGGTGTGGCGTCGGGGTCCGATACGCTAGCGGCAAGCTCGGCGTAGGCGCGCTCGGTGAGCTCCGCGTCGAAACGCGTGCGTGCCTCGATTTGCGATTCCAACCACTTAGTCATTGCGCACCAACTCCGCATAGGCGCCATTGGCCGCGAGAAGTTCGGAATGGGTTCCGCGTTCGACCACCTTGCCGTCGTCGAGCACGAGTATCTCGTCGCAGTCGCGTATGGTGGAAAGGCGGTGCGCCACCACGATGCACGTGGCGCCGCGGTCTCGGATGCGGCGCACCACTTCGGCCTCGGTCTGGGCGTCGAGTGCGCTCGTTGCCTCGTCCAAGATGATGATGGTGGGGTCTTGCGCCAAAACGCGCGCGATTTCCATGCGCTGCAGCTGGCCTCCGCTGAAGTTTCGGCCACCTGGCAGGACGCGGTTCATGTAGCCGCCTTCACGGCTGGAGATGATGTCGTGGATGGCGGCGTCACGGCAGGCGAGAATGACCTCGTAGTCTTCGATGGAGCGGTCCCACAGCTTGATGTTGTCGGAAATCGTGTCGTCGAAGGCGATGATGTCCTGGTCCACGACTGCGAGCGACCCGCGCAAGACGGGGTGCGGGATTTCCGCGATGGGCATGCCGTCGAACTTCACTTCGCCAGTCCAAGGCGTGTAGAGCCCCGAAACGATCTTGGCTATCGTCGACTTCCCGCAGCCCGATCCTCCAACGAGGGCAACCCATTTCCCGGACTCGATGTGGAGGTCGAGGTCCTCGATGAGCGGCGGCTCGAGGGGCGAGTATCCGAACGAAACGCCGTTCAGGTCCACCTGGCCGCTCAGCTTCTCGCGGTCGAGCTCGTCCACGTTGACGGCAGCCTCCTCGGGCTCTTCCGGGACGTCGACCGGATATCTCATCACGTCCTCGATGCGCTCCATCTGGGTTTGCATCTCCTGGACAGCTTGGCCGAGTTGGATCATCTGGTTCACTGGCGCCATGAACGCGGAGAGGAAGCCCGTGAACGCCAGCAGCATGCCCGGCGTGAACAGGTCCTCCACGATGAGCCATATGCCCAGCACGAGTACGGCGATGTTCGCGATCTGGGTCATCGCCTGCGGAACGGCGCCCAGGTATTCGTTCAGGCGCGTCGTGCGGGCATCCGACTCGTTCACCGCAGCCTGGTAGCCCGCCCACCGGCTAAAATATCCCTGCTCGGCGCCAGCGGCCTTGATGGTCTCGATCATCTCGATGCCGCCTACGGTGGTTGCGTAGAGCTTGCCGGCATTGGCGGCGCCCGCGCGCGAGATGTTCACGCGCTGTTTGGAGATGTTTCGCGCCAAAAGCGCGTTCGCCACGACCGCCAGCAAGCCCACGATCGTCAGCAGCACGCTGTAGTTCACCATGACGACCAGGTACAGTATCAGCATGATGCCGTTGACGAGCACGGGGGCGAGCTGGCCTATGAGCTGGTAGGCGATGGTTTCGTTGGCAGATTGGCGTTGCTGGAGGTCGCCCACCATGCGTTGTGCGTAGAATCCGATGGGCAGGTGCAGCAGGTGGCGCATGAACCGCGACGACGATACGACCGCGATCTTGCCCTGTATGCGCAAGAGGAACACGGCGTTCATGATGGACGAGATGCCTGAGACGGTTGCCAGGATCAGCATCATCACCGTGAACGAGGCCAGCCAATCGGGGTCTTCTTTCGAGAGGATGTGGTCTATGAACACCTGCCCCATCGACGTGCTCAAGATGGCCACGAGCGAGGTGATGGCCGCCGTGAGCATTGTGAACGCGATAGCGGGCCCGAGGCCCTCCAGGCGCTTGCGCGCATACTTGCTGGTGTTGGGCTTGCTCCCGCCCTCCTCGAAGGCGTCGGTGCGTTCGAACACGAGCGCGATGCCCGTGAACGAGTCCTCGAACTGCTCCATGGGAATTTTCACCTGGCCGCGCGCGGGGTCGTTGATGTACGCGTACTTGCCTTTGAACCCGCTGAGGACCACGAAGTGGTTGAAGTTCCAGAAGATGATGCAGGGGAACTTGCCCTTGTTGCGCAGCGCTTTGGTGGAATACGTCATGCCCTTGGCGGTAAGGCCGTAGCTGCGTGCGGCCTTGAGGATGTTCGAAGCCTTCGATCCGTCGCGCGAGACGCCGCAGTCGGCTCTTACTTGCTCGAGCGGCACCCATCTGCCGTAATAGGCCAATATCATCGTCAGGCAGGCGGCGCCGCACTCCAGCGCCTCCATCTGCATGACTTGAGGAACTTTTGCGACGCCCCGGGCCATTTACGATTTTCTTCCGAAGAGAAGGGTGATAGGAGCGGTGCGTGCGATTGTGATGCTCGAGGTGAGTGGCACCCCGTCGGGTAAATCGGACGTGTCGCCCTCGAGCGTGACGAGGTAGGCCCAGTCGTTCTTGAGGACCGCGCTCACCAGGTAGTCGCTCTCGAGGATATCCGACGCCTCCTCGTGGGAAATGGGCACGTTCGATATCGAGGCCACCGTGAACTGGTCCCCTTCGATGGTGACGGTGTCGCCCACATGGACCTTCGACCCGTCATCGGTGGGCAGGAAGCACATGGCCTTCCCGTTGACGCAGGTTGCCGGCGCCGTCACGTTCGTGCTCACCGTGCCGAACGTGCCCCAGGCTAGCAGGCCGATGAGGAAGGCAATGCAGGCTGCGAGCACCATCCATACGCTCGGGTTGGTTACACGGACGTACTTGTCCAGGTCGTCAGGGCTCTTGAGCTTCTCGGTTGCTTTCCTGTTGAATATGCTCGATTCCATTTCGGCCATGCGAGTTTTAGCCATCCTTTCCTGAGTGCTACCATAATATATCAATGCTCGATAACATATAATGGATTCCGTAGCTCCAATGAAGAGAAAGGCCGCTCATGTCAGACGACAAGCAGCAGGGCACCGATCGTGGCGAGAAGATCCTTCGCGAGAAGGTTAGTGATTACAAGAAGGCTCATCCCGAGGCATTGCCGGAGCTCGATTACGCTCTGATGTTGAAATCCCTCAAGCGAATGAACGATGCTTCGCCCGTGAAGATCGCGCGCAACGCGTTCAACGAGATGCGCGAGTGGATTCCCGGAACGGCAACCTGGAACGTGGGCAAGGTCTATCTGAGCGATGATAATTGCGTCACGTTTACCGTCAGCCATGGCGACAGGGTCTTGACGGTCGAGAAGCTGTTCGACGAGCTGCACGACATCGACAAGAAGCTTCCGTTGAAGAGCGTCCCGGTGCAGATCGAGCTGGGCGAGGGCAACATCGTGAGGGCCACCGACATCTACGCGCACTCGCTCGTCACCAGCGTTTGGGCTGGGATGCCCGTCGATTTCGTGCTGTGCTTCACGCAGGAGCAGAAGAAAACGGTGGAAGTGCCTACGGACGACGAGTAGCGCCCGCTCATGCGTCGAGGCGCTGGCGTTCCACGAGCTCGGCGAAACGACCGCCTTTCTCGATGAGCTCGTCGTAGGTGCCGTCCTCGACGATGTGGCCGTCCTCCAGATACAGGATGCGGTCGCAGTTCTTGATGGTCGACAACCGATGCGCGATAACGATGCGCGTGCAGTTCAGCGCGTCGAGCGATTTGGACACCTGCTTCTGGGTGCGGTTGTCCAGCGCGCTCGTGGCCTCGTCGAAGATGAGCACGCGCGGCTTGGGAGCCACGGCGCGGGCGATCATGAGGCGCTGCTTCTGCCCGCCCGAAATGCCGCCCGAGCCTTCTGAGATCATGGTCTTCATGCCCATCGGCATGGCGCGGATGTCATCGGCAATGCCGGCAATCTCGGCTGCCTCCCAGGCGTCCTCCTCCGTCAGGCCCGGCGCCGAGATCGTGATGTTCGAGTAGATGTCTTCCTGGAACAGGCTGCCGTCTTGCGTGACCGCCCCGATGCGACGGCGCAACGAGCGCAGGTCGATGCTCGTCAGGTCCTTGCCATCGTAGTAGATGGCGCCCTTCTCCGGCGTTTCGAAGCCGAGTAGCAAGCGCACGAGCGTCGACTTGCCGCAACCCGACTTGCCCACGATGGCCACGTACTCGCCCGCACGGATCGTCAGGTCCATGCCGTCGATGACGTAGGGCATGCCCTCGCCGTAACGGAACCGCACGCCCGAAAGTTCGATGCGGCCGCCCAGGTTCGTGAGGATCTCCTTGTTTTCGGCCACCTCGGGCTTGGCCTGGAGTATGGGGCGCATCATATCGAGGTTGGGCTTGATCTGCGCGGTTGCCTGCACTACGCCGGCGAGCGACGCGAACGCGCCCATGACCATGCCGTAAGCCGCGAAGAACGCGATGTAGTCCGAGGGCGTCACGCCCGACGTGGCGGCGAGGTAGTACAGAACGATGGCGCCCGCCATCGAGATGGCCGAATTCAGGGCGCTGCTCATCTTCAGGAAGAACGGGGGGTTGTACTGCAGTTCGGCGCTCTTCGTGTAGGCGCGTGCCCACTGGGCGAAAGCACGTTTCTCGGCGCCGGCAAGCTTGACTTTCTGCACGCCGTAGATGAGGGAGAAGCTCTTGCCGTTCTCTTTGGCGGCGTACTCCATCTGCCGGCGCGTGACGCGCATCTGAACGATCGAGGTGGCCAGCATCACCGCGATGGTGGCGGCGATGATCGCAAGGGCCGGCCACATGAGGGCCGGGGCGAAGGCCCCGATCTGCGCCACGTACAGCAGCGAGAACAGGGCTGTTGTACCGAGGGCGAGCACGTTCGACACGACGAGCCCGACGAGGGCGTCGGCGGCCATGCTGCGGCTCGCCAGCTCGCCGGCGCTGAAATCGCGGAAGAACGTTGCCGGCAAGCTGAGGATGCGCATCATGAATGCGGAGGATAGCTGGGTCGAGGTCTTCGTGCGGATGCGGTTGACGGCTATCTCGCGAGAGGCCGTCATCATCTGATGCGCCAGTGCGGTGCACAGCAGGAATGCCGCCGTGGACCACAGGACTGCATAGCTGCCCGTGTTTGCCACATAGCCGGTAAGGATCTTCGCGATGGGCGGCAGGAGCATGCCGACGAGCGTCACGAGCAGGGTAATGCCGACGAGCAGGGCGAGGTCGGTGACGTTCAGGCATTGGCGCATGTAGCCGAACAGGTCGCGCACGCCGACCTTGCCCAGCGGCAGCGGACGGTAGAAGCAGCGGGCCTCGGGTGCGAAATCGCCCTCATTGCGGGAGTTCACCGTCGTCTTGCGGCCGTTCTCGTCGCGGAACCAGTATCCCAGGTAGGGTTTCGGGAACATCGGCACCGGCGCCCCGTCGGATTTGCGGTAGGCGATCATCGGCCCGAACGCGTCCTTGTACCATCCCTTCTGCAGCGCCACCATGCGGTGCATGATGCCGTGGGGGCGCAGGGCGTACTCCAGCTGCTCGTCGGGGTCGGTAACGTGGTGGGGGATGTCGACGGGGTTGATGCGGTAGTACTTCAGGATGTCGTCGACGGCTTCCTTCGTCACGATGCGCTCGGTGGCCATCGAGCCGGCGACCTCCTGGCCCACGACGGCGGAGGCCATGCGCAGGATCGAATCCTCGAACAGCTCTTGGTCGCCATGCTTGCGCTGGCGGATCTGATCGTCGAAAATGCCCATGTCCTCACCTCCCCCTAGTCGTTGGATACCAGGTCGGCGTACACGCCGCCCGCCTCGTACAGCTCTTCGTGCGTTCCGCGCTCGACGACTTTGCCGTGGTCGAGCACTATGATCTCGTCGCAATCGCGGATGGTGGAGAGCCTGTGCGCGATGATGATGCAGGTGACCCCTCGGTCCTTCACGGCGCGCACCACCTCATGCTCGGTTTTAGCGTCGAGCGCGCTCGTCGCCTCGTCCATGATGATGATGCTCGGGTCGGCGGCGAGCACGCGGGCGATTTCGAGGCGCTGGCGCTGGCCGCCCGATAGGTCGCGGCCGCCTTCGGCGATCTTGCTGGCGTAGCCGCCCTCGCGCGCCATGATGTCGTCATGGATCTGCGCATCGCGGGCCGCCAGGATGATCTCGAAGTCCTCGATGGATTCGTCCCACATGCTGATGTTGTTGGCGATGGTGTCCTCGAACAGGATGATGTCCTGGTCCACTACGGCCACAGAGCCCGTGAACACGCTGCGGTCTATTTCCGATGCCGGCTTCCCGTCGAACAGGATCTCGCCGCTCCACGGCTGGTACAGGCCGGCGATCAGCTTCGAGAGCGTGGACTTGCCGCAGCCCGACGCGCCGACGAACGCCACGCTCGCACCTGGCTCGACCGTCATCGAGAAATCCTCTACGACCGGGTCTCCCAGGCGCGCGTAGCCGAACGTCACGTTCTTCAGCTCCACCTTGCCGTACAACTTGTCGTAATCGGCCTCGTCGCTGAGCGGTTCGTCGCGGTAGCTCGCGTCGACGGGGTACTGCATCACGTCTTCGACGCGCTCCATCTGCGTGCGCATCTCCTGCAGCGTCTGCCCCGCCTTGACCGTGGTCATGGCGGGGTTCATGAGCAGCGAGACGTAACCTTGGAATCCCATGACCATACCGAGCGAGAACTGCCCCTGCATGGCAAGGAACACGCCGAGGACCAGCACGGTGTAGTTGGCGAGGCTCGTCAGGAAGTTGGGCACCATGCCGAGGTACAGGTTCAGGTTGGCGAAGCGCGTGGTGGCCGTGTTCACCGACGCCTGGTAACCCGCCCATTTTGCGAAGTAGCCGTTCTCGGCGCCCGCCGCCTTGATGGTCTCGATCATCTGGATGCCCGAGACGGTGGACGACTCGAGCTGGCCCGCATCTCGCATCTGCACGCGGGTGATGTTCACGCGCTTGTGGGAAATGTAACGCGCGAGCAGCGTGTTAATGACGATGGCGGCAATGCCGACCAAGGTGAGCAGCGGCGAGAGGCGGATCATGACCACGAGGTAGAACACGATCATGACGATGTTGAGCGCGAGCGGGGTGAACGTGTTCACGAGCGTTTCGGCGATGACCGCGTTCGTGTTCTTGCGGCGTTGGATGTCGCCGGCCTTGCGCTGCGAGAAGAACACCATGGGCATGCGCAGCACATGCCACATGAACGTGGAAGATCCGATGATGGCCATCTTGCCGTTAATCCGGAGTGAGTAGATGGATTTCACGGCTACCACGATCACCTGCAACACGGCGACGGTGGCGAGCAGGGCGATGAACGGCATGAGCAGCTCGGAGTTCTCGCCCGTAAGCAGATGGTCCATGAAGAAGCGCGTGAACGCGGGCGTGAGCATCTCGAGCAGGTAGCCGACGAGCGTGGTGAGGGCGACGAATGCGACGGCAACGCCCGCTCCCCGCAGGCGGTGGCGGGCGAACTCGACCGTGCTCTTGCGCTTTCCGCCGGGAACGAAGTCGTCCGTCGGGGCGAAGGTCAGGCAGATGCCGCCGTAGGAACGGGCGAAGTCCTCGGTCGTGATCTTGCGCGAGCCCTTTGCGGGGTCGTTCACGTAGACGCGGTCGCCCTTGAAGCCGCAGAGTACGACATAGCCTGCGCCATAGGTGACGATGCAGGGGTACGGGCCCTGGTCGCGCAGCGCGTCGATGCCGCGCTGGAAACCCTCGACGCTGAGGCCGTAGCTGCGGGCTGCCCTGGCGATGTTCTCGATGCTTGCGCCGTCGCGTGACACGCCGCAGTCGACGCGCACCTGCTCGAGCGGCATCCACTTGCCATAGTATGCCAGGATCATGGCGAGCGCCGCCGCGCCGCATTCGAGCGACTCCATCTGCATGACCTGGGGAACCCTGGCCACGCCTTTCTCTATCGGATGGTTCGCCAACGTTTACGCCACCACCCGTCAGTTGAGCAGCATCGAGATGACCTGCGTGGCTTTGTATCCCACGCGAACCTTGTACGAGCCGTCGGGGATGTGGGCGTGTGCGGATGCAATCAGGTCGCCGTTCTCGTTCGTCCCGACGGCCAGGACCTCGGTTTCCACGTCACCGACTTCCATCTCCATGCCGGGCTGCACTTTGCTCGCCTTCTCGGGATCGTCGAATGTGACGACGAGCTCGCCACCGACGGCCTGCGCCGTGCCCGTGGCGTAGCTCTCGATGGTCGTGAAGCTGCTCCAGAGCAGTAGTCCGGCGACGAGCAGGATGACTGCAGAAAGGAGCACCCAGATTTTCGGGCTCGTCACCTTCAGGTAGTCGTTGAGTTGTTCGGGCGAGGATATCCTACGGGTGTCCTGCAGCTGTTCGCCGTCGCCGCCCATCGGCGCCCCTTTCCGTTTGAATAATGACCTAGCGCCATTGTACCCATTATGACATGCGCGTCGAACGCGAGTGGCCTGCGCCCTTCCTGATGGAGCGGAGGGGCGGCTATAAGCGCTTCAGGATCGTAAGCGTGTTCTTGCCGTTCTCGTAGACGTAGGACACGTCGTCCATCATCTTCTTCACCATGAAAATGCCGAGGCCCCCTTCGCGCTCCATGATGGCTTCGGGCGTGATGTCGGGGTCGGCTTTCGCCAAGGGGTCGAACGGAACGCCCCCGTCGAGGAACTGCACGACCACGCGTAGCGGGTCGTCGAGGACTTCGCATCGGACCTCGACGCCGTCGGCGTCGCTCAGCCCGGCATAGCTGACGATGTTCACGAGGATTTCCTCGATGGCGACCTCGATCTGATAGAGCGCTTTTTGCGGGCAATCGAATTTTGCGAGCTCTTCTCCCACGAATTCGACGATGGGCTCCGGATCTTCGTCGGTGGCGGGAATCGTGATGCTCCTCATAGCAGGGATCCTCTCCCTCGTGCGGTTACTCGAACGTGAGCATAGCCGCGAAACCGGTCATTTCGAAAACCTCCATAACGTCCTCCTGGACGTTCCTGATCACCAGGGTGCCACCGTTTGCGTTGACGTCGCCGCGCAGACGCTTCAGCGCGCGCAGGCCGGCGCTGGCGATGTAGTCGAGCTCGGATAGGTCGAGGACGACGTTCTTCGCTTTGGAGGACGCCTCGGCGAAGACCTCCTCGGCATCCCTCGCGGCCTTCACGTCGAGCCGCCCCACGAGCTTCACTACGTTGACGTCTCCGTTTACGGTGCTGCTAACAGAAAGCATTTCTTATTCCTCCTCGGTTGTTTTCGTTGCTTTGCCCTGTTGTTTTCCCAAGTAACGCAATCCTAGCATGGTTATGTCGTCAAATTGCGGGGCATCTTGCACGAAGTTCGCTATTCGCTTGCGAACGAAGGGCAGGATCACGCCGGGAGAGGTGCTCGGCGCATCGTTCAGGGCGTCGATGAGCTGCTCTTCGCCGAACAGTTCCTCGTCTGCGCTGGTGGCCTCGGTAACGCCGTCGGTGTATTGGAACACGGCCTCGCCCGGCTGCAGCTTCACCGTATGGTTGCGGAACTTGTACTTGTCGGCCAGGACTTCGTAATCCTCCTGGTTGAACGCAGCCAACGCGACGGCGCCGTTGGGCTTGCGCGGCAGCTCCCATGTGCCGTTGCGGTAGAAGGCGAGCTTCTCGTGCCCCGCATCGGCATACGTCAGCGTGCCGGTCGATATCTCCAAAACGCCGATCCAGGCGGTGGTGAACATGTCGTCGTCGTTCTTCTCCGATAGGTCGCTGTTGGCGCGCAGGAGCACCGCAGCCGGGTCGCGGGAGGAGAGCGCCTCCATCTTCAGGACGGTCTTCGACAGCATCATGAACAACGCTGCCGGAACGCCCTTGCCGCTTACGTCGGCAACGACGAGCGCCAGATGGTCGTCGTCGATCATGAAGAAGTCGTAGAAGTCGCCGCCCACCTCCTTGGCGGGCTCCATGCTCGCGAACAATTCGAACTCGTCGCGCGCCGAGATGACGCGCGTGATGGTCGGCAGCACGTTGGCTTGGATCTCGGCGGCCATGTCGAGGTCGGCCTGCACGGTGGCAAGGGATTCCTTCAACGCTCCGACCGTCAGGTTGATGTCGTTGGACAGCGATACGAACTCCGTGGCGTCGCGCACGTCCACCTTGACGTCGAGGTCGCCCCTCGTGATTTCGGCCAGTTGCACGGTCATCCGCCTGATACCGCGGATGACGACGAGCTTCGTGACGGCGTGGATGACCAGGAACAGCGCGGCGAAGACGAGCACCTCCATGAGCGCGACGAGGAGCAGCGAGTCATCGCGCGAGGCGTTAGCTTCCGCGGTGGGCAGGAGGGCGATGATGCGGTAGCCTTCAACCTCCTGGTAGCAGGCGTAGCATTCCTCGCCGGAGAGCTTCGTGGTAAAGAGCTGGCCCGGGGCCGCGGCCTCGGCGTCGGCGATGAGGTTGTCCGCCGACTGGACGTCGGCTCCCTCGTGCGTGCTGATAACGGAGCCGGCTTCGTCTACGACGACGAAGGCGCCGGTCTGGCCCACGTGGCGGTTCTTGACCGATGCGCTCACCTGGGCGGCGATGTCGTCGGTGAAGTCCTTCGCGTCGTACCCGACCTGCACGAAGCCTCCCACCACGGACACCCCGGCGTACTTGCGCGACGTGCCGGCGTCGTAGGCGATAGGCTGGTAGGCTTGCACGAGCTGGGTCTGCCCGCGGCGCGGCAACAGCGCGAGGAACTCCGCGGATTGCTCGCCCGAAGCCATGTCGAAGCCGACGAAAGCGGGCTCGGTGCTGGCGACGATGATGCCGTTGGCGTCGACGACGTTTATCTCGGTGACGCCGAGCTCGGTCGCGACCCGCGTGCAGTCCTCGCTGGTCGCGTCGGCCACCACGGGGATGGCCGCGGCGGCATGCCCCGTTAGGTCGAGCAGGTTCGTGTCGGACGCGTCGACGATGTCGCTCTCGACGTCCGCGATGCTCTGGTTGAGCAGGCTGGTGTTGTCGGCGAGGGAGCGGCTCGTCTGCACGATGGCTGTGAAGCCCACGGTTAGGAAGAACGCGGCCACGATCGCGATGAGCATGCGGTTGTGCAGGATCCTCACGACGTTGCGCTGGCCGGCGGGCGTTACCAGGGGCTTGTGGTTCATCAGCAGGAGCGACAGGGAGCAGAGCATCGTGGCGATGCCGACGCAGAGGACCATGGGGAGCAGGCAGGTATGCACGACCTGGAACGCCTTCGCCGTTTGGTCGAGGTTCGTGACGAACACGAGCGTCAGGTGCATCACTTCGGCCACGACGCCGGAGGCGAGCGCGAACGACAGCGTGGGGATGTGGTAGTTGAACACGTACTTGCGAAGACCCGCCGCGAACAAGCCGGCGAAGATGGTGCCCAGGCTGCACGCCACGCGGGTGAACTCGCCCGCGCCCCACAGCACGGCGAGCCAGCGCTCGATTCCGCCGATGAAGCCCGCGATGATGCCTGCCGGCCCGCCGAAGAATATGCCCGCCGCCAGCGGTGCTGCGTCGCGCACGTTGAGCACGGCCCCATCCACGGGGACACCCGCCTCGGTGCCGTAGATGGCGATGAGGCCGAAGACGACCCCCACGATCACCTGCCACCCCTTATTGGAGATGTTGGCGACCTTTGTGCGCTCTCTGAGCAGCGTGAGCACGATGCACGCTACTGCGGGCAATAACGTGGCTACTGCCAATTGAGCGACGGCGGCGGCATCCATGGGTCAGGCAATCCTTTCGACGAAACGCTGTTCTCCCTATTGTAAGTTCGCGGGCCCAGGATATGCTCCTCAGCCGTTAATTCTGGGCATCGTTCACAGGTCGGTGCAGATCTTGCCGGGGTTCAGGATGCCCTTCGGGTCGAACACCTGCTTGATGCCGGCCATGAGGCCCATGGCCGTGTCGCCCACCGACTCGCGCAGGTACTCCTTCTTGGCGTAGCCGATGCCGTGCTCGCCGGACACTTGGCCGCCCAGCTCGGCGCATTTCGCGTAGGCGGCTTCCATCACCTTCGCGGACGTCGCGAGGAAGTCGTCGACCGGCATGTCGTCAGCCGCGCAGTAGATGTGCAGGTTGCCGTCGCCCGCGTGGCCGAACGAGCGGATTCGCATGTTCAGGTCGGCTCCGACGCCGTTGATGTAGTGCAGGAACTCGGCGATCTTGTCGGTGGGGACGACGACGTCCATCTCGTCGAGCAGCTCCGAATCGTTCTCGATGACGGTGAGGAACGCGCTGCGCGCTGCCCAGACCGCCTCCTTCTCGGCGGGTTGGTCCACCACGAGCGCGTCGTAGGCGCCGTGCTCCATGCTCACCTCGAGCAGCTTCTCGGCGCGCTGGAAGATCTCGTCGGGATCGTCGCCGTCCAGCGTGACCAGGATGTAGGCGCCCACCTCTTCGCCCTCGACGTTCGTCGGGAAGATGTTGTTGCCGGTATGCGCCGCCGATGCGTCGACGATATCGCGTTCCATGAATTCGATTGACTGTGGGTTCAGGCCGGCCAGCTTGATGCTGGGGACCGCGCCGAGCGCGGCGTCGATGTCTTCGAACGGCAGGATGAAGCTCGTGTTCTCGGGCGGGTTGGGGATAAGCCTCATCGTGAGCTCGGTGATGATGGCGAGCGTGCCTTCCGAGCCGATGATGAGGTGCAGGAGGCTGTAGCCCGAGCTGGTCTTCGTCACCGCGCGGCCCACTTCCATTATCTCGCCGTTCGGCAGGACCACGGTCATGGCCAAGACGTAATCGCGTGTCGTCCCGTATTTCACGGCGCGCATGCCGCCGGCGTTCGTCGAGACGTTGCCGCCGACGGAGCCCGTCTTCTCGCCCGGGTCGGGCGGGTACATCATGCCGTGCTTGAGCGCGTCTTCGGCCAGGTCGCACAGGCGCACGCCAGGTTGGATGCGCACGTTCAGGTTGTTCAGGTCGTACTCCAGGATCTGGTTCATGTTCATCGTGCACAGCACTACGCCGCCTGCGAGCGGGGTGCATCCGCCCACGAGGCCCGTGCCCGCGCCGCGGACCGTCACGGGAACATCGTTGTCGTAGCAAAGCTTCATGATGTCCGAGACTTCCTGCGTGTTCGCCGGGAATACCACCGCCTGCGGCATCTTCGTGCCGTAGATGGGCATCTCATCGCGCGAGAAGTCCTCGTTGACGTCTTCCCCGAACTGGAAGTTATCTTCGCCGACGATCGCCTTCAGCTGGTCGGCGAGCTCGGTGCTCAGCTCTGCAAATGTGCTCATGGTGTCCTCCGCTCCAAATTGTCGTGCCGTGCCCAGTTCCCTAGTTTCCCGTAGCGTTCTTCACGGGGAGTATCTCGATCCAGCTCCCGTCCGGGTCTTCGATGAAATACAGTCCCATGCGCGGGTTCTCCCTGATGATACACCCCATTTCCTCGTGGAGCTTGTGCGCCGCGTCGAAGTCGGGCACAGTAAAGGCGATGTGGGTGTCTTTGCCGCCGTTCTCGTAGGGCTCGGTGCGCCCGCGGTTCCAGGTGAGCTCGATCTGGAAGGGCGTCTGGTCGTTGACCAGGTAGGTGTTCGACCACGACCCGTCTTCGGGGCCCATCGTGTGGTGGACGGTGTAGCCCAGCGCCTTCTCGTAGAATTCGAGCGACTTCTCAAGGTCGAGCACGTGGATGCACCAGTGGATGAACGTTCCCTGCATAGAGGCCTCCTCGGTCGGGGTTTCGAATACGACCATTCTACACGTGAAGAAGGCCCTCGTTGCCGAGGCTCTTTTGCCCGAACGGCGAGCGCCGGGCCGCGCCGGGGCGCAGAAGCATTGCCGAGTCGATGTAGCTCGCCTGTGATATAAAAGGGAGAAGGTTTGCCGAATCGCCGCAGAGGAGTCGCGAAATGGACGAAAAGCACGAATTTACAATCAGCTGGAAGGCCTGCATAAGGATTGGCGTCACCGTGCTGGCCGTGGCCTTTGTGGCCTATTGCTGGGGTGCGCTCGAGAAGTTCCTCGAACTGCTCCTGGGCGGAATGCTGGCGATCATCGCGGGCCTCGTCATTGCCTACATCGTGAACATCCCGCTGCGCTTCTTCGAGGGCAAGCTGCCCGGCCCCACGGGCGACGGCACGCGCAACCGCATGTTGGCGATGCTGCTGTCGTATGCGTGCGCCGTGATCGTGGTGCTATTCTTGCTGGTCGCCGTAATTCCCAACCTCATCGGGGCCATCATCAAGCTGGCGGAGGCGGCTCCGAGCGTGATGGATTCCATCGAGCAGAATGCGTTCTTGGCCTCGGCTATCCCCCCGGGAATAATCGAGCAGATAAAGTCTATCGACTGGGAGAAGGTCGTCATGGACGCGGCGAGCTGGCTGCAGTCGGGCCTTTCGGACTCGCTGCCCCAGATCTTGTCGGTGTTCGGCCGAATCGGCGCCTGCTTCATGGGCATCATCCTCTCGTTCTGGTTCCTGGGCGAGAAGAACCGGCTCTCGGCCGGCGTGCACAAGCTCGTGAAGACGTACCTCGGCAAGTGGGCCGATGAGAAGTTCTCGGACGCGATCGCGGTTGCGGACAAGTGCTTCCGCGGCTACTTCACGGGGGCGGCCCTCGAGGGCTGCATCTTCGGCACCATCGTCGCCATAGCCTGCACGATAGCGGGCATGCCCGATGCGGTCATGCTCGGCGCGCTCGTGGGCGTCATGTCGCTCATCCCCATGGTCGGTGCGCTCATCGGCGCCGTCCTCGGTGCCATCATCATCCTGGCCACCTCGTGGCAGCAGGCGATCATATTCTTCGTCCTGTTCCTCATCTTGCAGCAGATCGAGGCGAACTTCATCTACCCGAGGGTCGTGGGCAAGCACGTGGGGCTCGACGGTATGTGGCCGCTCATCGGCGTTACGCTCGGTGTGGCCCTGTTCGGTTTCGTGGGCGCGTTCATCGGCGTTCCCCTCACCGCCACGATCTTCCGCATCGTGGAGGCGGACCTCGCACGTCGCGAGCAGCTTTCCGAAAGCGAGCGCAGCCCGCTCGAGAAGCTCAGGGACTCGCTCTGATAAGCGCAGGGTGGGGCTGCTAGCCCAATGTGGAGGCCTCCGCCTGCAGGTACACCTTGGCGTCGAGGGGCCGGCCGTCGCGCATGCGCAGCTTGACGAATGTGGGCATGCAATACAGCGCGATGTGAGCGTCGTCGGTTCGCACGAGTTTGGAAAACATCGTGCTCGGAATATGTCGCCAGCGATCATCGGAAAGCCCCCTGCGCTCAATTGCGCTCAAGAGCTCGGCCGCAGGGCCGCCGTCCTCGAAGAGGGAGCGTGCGGTGCGTGTCGCGCCGACGGGGAAACTGGCCGATATCC
>CACWWI010000001.1 GCA_902764575.1 uncultured Coriobacteriaceae bacterium | reverse complement strand
ATCGGCTCTCGAGCTCCTCGATGACCGGGGTGGGGACGATCATGGCGCACGCCGTGAGGAGCAGGACTCCTTGCACGTGCTCGGTTTTGGCCAGCTTGTCGCACAGCTGCCTGCCCGCTACGCGTGGGTCGATGTCGTGGCAATCGAACAGGTAGGTGTCGAATCTGCTGTTCTCGAAGTAGACGAGCGAGACTATGGGGTCGCTCGGTACCTTCGTTTCCGGCCCGATGGGCCCAAGCGTGGTCATGCCCACGATGTTGGCTTTAGGCAACGTTTCCCGCTGTATCCTCATGCGGTCCGATATAGAGTCGGGGTCGCATGAGGGTTCGTATACCTGCATCAGGCACGCACTGCAGTTCTGGTAGTGCTGCCCCGCTGCGATTATCTTGTTCGCTTCAATGGGGGAAAGGTTCTCATCGAGCACGAAGGTTTCTTGATACATGTCAGGACTACCTTTTTCCTGGTTCTCGAATGGTCGTGTTTTCAGTCTAATATACCTTGGGCATGATAAGAACCGCCCGTAACATTTTTGTGTTCAAACTGCTTCGTTTCTCGTCCCGGTGCTGCTGGTGTTTGGCTGCTCCAGGATTTGCGCATCTCGATCTATCGGCGAAGCAGCACCTCTATGCTTAGTAGGAGTCGCATGCCGAGCGTCCTCATCCATATGCGACGTTAGCAGGACGCATTGCGCTTCACGCTCTCTCGACAAAAAGCTTCCCATGCGGAAAGCATGACGATAATCGCATACAATCTGAGCAAACAACGAGTGATTGGTGAGCTATGGAACGATGTGCGTTGGTCACGGGCGGCAGCGGCTTCCTGGGCAGTTTCGTGGTGCGAGATCTGCTCGAAGCCGGTTTCGAGGAAGTTCTCGTTCTCATGCGGGGAGAACGTGCCGAAGAGGCTCGCGCGCGTTTACGCGCGCTGTGGTGGGAGCGCCCCGAGCTTTCGAGTGAACTGGGAGGGCGCATCCGCGTCGTCTGCGGCGACATCTGCGAAGAGCGCCTGGGCTTGGCCGTAGCCGAGTACGAGGGGCTCGCGCGTTCGGTTACCCATATCGTGCACGCCGCCGCCGAGATCGGCGTGAACGAGACGGCACGGCGCTTCGGCGAGGTGAACGTCGACGGGACGTGCAACGCGCTGCTGTTCGCCGGCGCCTGCGTGCGTGCCGGCAAGCTGCAGCGGTTCGTGCACGTGTCCACCGCATACGTGGCGGGCGCGCGCGAGGGCGTCGTGCGCGAGGACGAGCTTATCGACTCCGGTTTCAATAGCCTGTACGAGCAGAGCAAGTACGGCGCCGAGCAGCTCGTGCGCGACGCGATGGCGCGCATCCCCGCTTGTGTTGTGCGACCGGCCCAGATCGTGGGCGATTCCGAGACAGGGTTCGCCGCCACGTTCAACACGCTGTACTATCCGCTCAAGCTGTATCTGAAGGGCAAGCTGCCGGTGGTTCCCGTGCCGGCGCGGCAGAAGCTGAACATGGTGCCGGTCGATTACGTGGCTCAGATGATTGTGCGCGCGCTGGTGGATCCGTGTGCGGCGGGCAAGACGTTCCATGCCGTGATTCCCGCTGAGTTCCAGCCGACGGTGGGGGAGATGTTGGCGTTCGTGCGCGCGTGGGCCAAGGGCAACCTCGACTACGACCCTGGCGCACCGTTGTGCGTTCCCGTTCCGCTTGCGGCCGACGCGGGCAGGAGGCGCAACATGGCGCCGTCGAGCGCCCCCAAGCCCAAGGGCTTCGCGCAGAACATGCTGGCCCTGGCCCCCTACTTCTCCGAAAGGCGCACATACGACACCGAAAACGCCCACGCCCTCATGGGCGGCGCATGGCCCGATTGGCGCGATTACCTGCCCAGGCTGCTGGCGTATGCCACGCGCAAGGGGTTCCTCAACCATACGGGCCGCACGGTGTTCCAGCAAATGCTCGTGCGCCTTTCGTCCAACCGCAACACGATCACATACTACGACGTGTCGCGGGAGGGCATCGCTCGCACCGACTCCTCCGTCGCTGGGGATGCGATCCTCAGGGTTGCAGCGGCCTTGCAAGCGCGTGGCATCGGCCCAGGCGACCGCGTGGTGCTCGTAGGCGTGAACTCGACGCGCTACTTCATCGCCGATGCTGCCGTGGGCCTCGTGGGCGCGGTGAGCGTGCCGCTGTACTACACGTCGCCGGTGCCCGATATCGTGGAGCTCGCGCGCGACAGCGGCGCGAAGCTCGCGTTCGTCGGAACGCGCGCCCTGCAGGAAGGCCTGCCAGGGCGCCTGGACGTCCCGATGGTCTCGCTTCTCGAAGGCCAGCCGCCCGACCCCATCGTCGGCTGGGGCGACTTCCTGGGAAGCACTGCTCCCCTGGAGCGGCCGCCGGCCGTTGCGCTGGACGACGTGGCGACGATCCGCTGCACGAGCGGCACGACCGGCAAGCCCAAGGGCGTGGTGTTCGACCAGTACCAGCTGCGCTGGATGGGCGAGGTCATGCCCGCGCTGCTGGACTGGCGCACCCGCAACGGCGACCTGCGCTACCTTTCGTTCCTGCCCATGAGCCATGTGGTCGAGGGCATCCTGGTGGCGTATGCTCCCTACTACATCCTCTCGGACATCGAGATGTACTACCTCAACGACTTCGGGGCGCTCGTCGACGCCCTGCCCAAAGTGCGGCCGACGCTGTTCTTCAGCGTTCCGCGGTTCTACGAGAAGGTGTGGAACCAGTTCGCCGCCACAGGCGCCGGGCGCTTCTGGATCGCACTCCCCGACGGCATGCTGAAACGGGTGGTCGCCTGGCCGCTGCGCCATGTGGTGCTGCGCAAGGCGGGTCTCGACAAGTGCCGCCAGCTGATCGTGGGCTCGGCTCCCATCGGCATGGAATTGCTCGAGTCGTTCCGCAGCCTGGGCGTCGAGATCCACAACGCGTTCGGTGTGACCGAAGCCCCGCTCATCACGCTGTCGCGCCTGGGCAGCAACGAGCTCGGAAGCGTGGGCGCCCTCCTGCCGAACACCGAGGCGCGCATCGGCGACGACGGCCAGGTGTACATCCGCGGGCCGCAGGTGACGCGCGGCTACGACGGGGTTCCGGAACCGGCGGTCGATGCGGATGGCTGGTTCTGCACGGGCGATTTGGCTCACCTGTCCGAGGCGGGAAACCTCGTGCTCAACGGCCGCAAGAAGGAGATACTGGTCACATCGTACGGCAAGAACATCGCCCCGCAGAAGGTCGAGGTGCTGCTCAAAGGCATCGACGGCGTGAGCGAGGCCATGGTCGTCGCCGACGGCAAGCCATTCGTGACGGCGCTCATCTGGCTTGAAGACGATGCGGAGGGTTGCGACTTCGCCGTGCTCGACTCCGCCGTGATCGGCGTGAACGAGCAGCTCTCGCACCCCGAGCAGGTGAAGCGCTGGATCGTGGCGGCGCGTCCGCTTTCGCTTGCGGATGGCGAGCTTACGCCCAACCTGAAGGTGCGCCGCAACGTCGTGGCCGAGACGCGCGCCCCGCTGGTGGAGGCGCTCTACGACGGTTGGGGCGAAGTCGGTGGCGCAGTGGCAGGTGACGAGCTGCATAGGGGTGAGGTTTCATGATGCTCGCAGCGGTAGAGAAGATGCTCGGATGGCCCCCGCCCGCATGGGCGCGCAAGGTGGAGGTCGCGGTCATCATGGGCGTGTTCGCCCAGGCGTTCGACGTCGAGCCGCCTGCCGTTGGGGAACTGTCAGCCGACGAGGCGCTCCTCGCCTTCCGCGAGTTCACCGCAGCCTGCATGGAGGCGGCGCTCGAGGACGAGCAGGTAGCCGCGCTGTACCGGCAGAGGCTGGGCGAGGGCGGCCTGAGGTTGGGCTCGCAGCTGCGCGCCACGTTGCGCGTGCGGCCTAGCAGCGCGTTCCCCTTCGCCCAGTTCCTCTACCGCGGAATCGGGATAGAGCTCACGAGCGACGAGGCGGGTGCCTTGCGGTTTGGACCCTGCTCCTTCGCCGAGCGCTATTCGCCGCGCTGCTGCTGTTTCATGTCGGCGTTCGACGAGGGTTTCTTGCGGGGACTGCTGGGAACCGATGCCCAGCTCGTGTTCTCGTGTCGTTTGACCGAGGGTGCGGCGTGCTGCCGTGCCCGCTTCGAGTAGGGAGGGGCTTACATGCGCAAGGCGATCGTGGTGGGCAGCGGCGCAGGCGGATGCATGGCGGCAAAGGAGCTCGCGGCCTGCGGGCTTTCCGTGACCGTGCTGGAGGCGGGCCGTGCGTTCAAGCCCTTTGCATGGGACATGGACAAGCTCGAGCCCGTGCGCCGCGCAGGCCTGTTCTTCGATGAGCGCATGATATCGCTCCTGTTTCCCGAGATGCGCATCGACAAGGCGCAGGACGGCCTCGTGCACGTCGTCGGTCGCGCAGTGGGCGGAACGACGGCGCTGGCCACCGGTAATGCGCTGCGCTACGACCGCTATCTGGCCGATATCGGGATCGACCTCGACGCAGAATTCGCCGAGCTCGAAACGGAGGTGCCCCAGACGACGGAGCACAGGGCCGGTTGGTCGGAGCTCACCGAGCGGCTGTTCACGGCCTTCGAGGAGGTCGGGCTCGACCCGCAGGTAACCCCCAAGTTCATGGACGACGCCTCGCGCTGCGTCGCCTGCGGGAACTGCGTGCTCGGGTGCAAGTACGGGGCGAAGTGGACGGCCGACCGGCTCATCTCCGACGCTGATGGCGTCACCGTCGTGGAAGGAGCTTCGGTAGAGCAGGTCGTCATCGAGGGTGGCAGGGCGACGGGCGTCGTCGCACGCATGCAGGGCAAGACCGAGCTCATCGCCGCCGACGTCGTCGTGCTCGCCGCGGGCGGCTTGGGCACGCCGGTCATCTTGGACGCCTCGGGCATCCCGGCAACGCCCACGCTGTTCGTCGACCCGGTGCTGTGCGTGGCCACGCGGTGGGAGGGAGCAGGGCTCGACCGCCAGCTTCCCATGCCGTTCGTCTCCGAGCAGCCCGATTTCATCTTGTCGCCGTATTTCGATTGGCTGAGCTTCTACTTCAACCGCAGCTGGCGCATGCCTCACGGCGACATCATGAGCATTATGATCAAGATGGCCGATGCATCGGTTGGGTCGTACGACGGCAGGCATCTGGACAAGCCGCTCGTCGATTCCGACTGGGAGACCTTGGCCCGGGCCGTCGACTTGTCATACGAGGTGCTCGAGAGGGTGGGCGTGCCGCGGGAGAAGACGTTCTTCGGAACCCTGAACGCAGGCCATCCCGGCGGGTGCTTTCCGCTCACGCCGGCCGAGGCGGACACGCTACACCATGCTTCGCTGCCCGACAACCTCTACGTTGCCGACGCGAGCCTGCTGCCTCGCTCGATGGGCAACCCGCCCATACTGACCATCATGGCGCTGGCCAAGCGCATCGCGCGCCGGGCGGCGGAATGCCATTCGATATAATGGCCGGCACCATTGCCGAGCTGTAGGATTTCTACTGGTAATGCAATGATTCCACGGGGTCGAGGCGCGCGGCGCGGCGGGCTGGGTAGTAGCCGAACACTATGCCGATGCCCACGCAGATGCCCGCGACGAGGAGCACCGAGTCAATGCCGATGACGGGCGTGATGCTCGTTCCCTCGCTCATGCCGAAGGCGCCTCCCGCCAAGCCGGCGAGCGCGAAGGCCCCTGCATACCCCAGCACTATGCCCAGCACGCCACCCGCCAGCGTCAGGCATACCGATTCCAAGAGGAATTGCCGCGTGATGTCGCGGCGGCGCGCGCCGAGCGCCTTGCGCAGGCCGATCTCGCGGATGCGCTCGGTGACGTTGGTCAGCATCATGTTCATGATGCCGATGCCGCCGACCAAAAGCGAGATCGAGGCCACGGCGGTCATCAGCAGCTGGAACGAGCCCAACAGGGTGTCGAGCTGCTCGCGCATCGACTGCATGGTGATGACGTATATCGAGTCTTCCTGGTCGGATTCGGGGATGTTGAAGCGCTTGGCCAGCCATTCGCGCGTCTCGGATGCCACCTTGTTCATGTCGGCCCCCTCGACGGCCAATCCGAGGACCTCCCCGATTGCGGTGGCGCCGCTGATGCGCTGCTGGCACGTGCGCAGGGGCATGTACACGGTCACGTTGTCGCCATATCCTGCGCCCGCGCCCGATTCGGTGACGCCGACGATGGTGAAGTCGAGCCCGCCGATGCGCACGGTCTCGCCCGTTACCTGAGCGTTCTCGTTCCCGAACAGTTTCTTAACCGCAGACTGGTCGATGACTGCCACGAGCTGTCCGCTGTTCGACTCGTCTTGCGAGAAGAACCTGCCCTGCAGCATCTTGACGCCCATGACGGTCTCGTAGGCCGGGTACGTGCCCGTTATCATGGCGGTGGCCTTCTCGGTTGACGACGTGATGTCGGCACTGCCGCTCGTGGTGGGCACGATGACCTCGTACGAGTCTTTGAGCTCGTTTTGCATGGCGTTGATGTCGTCGAGGGTCATCTCGCGGTTGTAGAAGCAGTAGATTTCCACGAGGCGCGCCTGGGACATGCCCATCTCGTTCATGAGGCTGGCCTTCACGCCGCCTATGAGCGCCGTCATGGCGATGACTGCGGCGATGCCGATGACCACGCCGAGCACGGTCAGCAAGCTGCGTGCGCGGTTGGCGTCGAACGCCGACGCGGTTTCGAGTACGAGGTCGCTCAGCTTCATGTGCGCCCCCTACTGCCGGACCTCTGCGCGTAGGCGCGTTCCTCCTCGTCGGTTAGCAGCTTTCCGTCGCGGATGTGCACCGTGCGGTCGGCCCATGCGGCCACATCGGGGTCGTGCGTGATCAGCACGATGGTCTTGCCCTCGTCGCGTAGGCGGCTGAACGTTTCGAGCACCATCCTGCCCGTCGCCGAATCGAGGTTGCCCGTCGGCTCGTCGGCGAGGATGACGGCCGGGTTGTTCACCAGGGCGCGTGCGATGGCCACGCGCTGCATCTGACCGCCCGACAACTCGTTCGAGCGATGGTCGAAATACGCCGTGGGCAGCCCTACGGCGGCCAACGCGGCCTCGGCCCGCTCGCGGCGAAGCGCCTTGGGGGTGTCGGTGTAGGTCAGCGGCAGCACCACGTTGCGCAGCACGGTCGCGCGCGGCAGCAGGTTGAAGCTCTGGAACACGAACCCCAGGCGCGTGGCCCTCAGCTCGGCCAGCTCGTCATCGGTTAGGGTGGACACGTCGAGCCCCTCGAGCCGGTACGTCCCCGACGTGGGCGTGTCCAGGCAGCCGAGCGTGTTCATGAGCGTCGATTTTCCAGAACCCGACGGGCCCATGATGCACAGCAGCTCGCCCCGCGCGACCTGCAGGGTCACGCCGCGAAGGGCGTGCATATAGCCGGCAGCCGACTCGTAGATGCGGTGCACGTTGCGGACGTCGATGACTGGAATGCTCACGACGCGCTCCCGGAAGCCGAGGCGGAGGTGGCGGATTGCGCGCCCGAATCGACGAACGCGCTTACCGAATTGGCTGAAGCCGCGTTGCCGTCGGTCTCGATTTTCACGTTGGCCGACATGCCCGCCTTCAGTCGCTCGTCGGGGTTCTTGATAACCAGCTTCACGGTGAACGTAACGATGCCGCCGCCCGTGCCGCCCGTAGTACCCGCTTCGCTCGACGCGTCCGTGGCGGCAGCGGCCACGGACACGACCTCGGCGCTTTCAAGGATGTCGGGGAACGCTGGGAACGTGACCTCGGCAGTTTGGCCCACGCTCACGCCGGAAACGTCTATCTCGTTCACCTCGATGTCAACTTCGAGCGAGGACAGATCGCCGATGAGCACCGTCGCCTCGGTGGTTGACGAGGATCCTCCCGAGGCTCCTCCTACTGACGCACCCACGACGGCTTTCAGCGAAAGCACCGTTCCCGAGCGTGGGGCTTTGACGAGGCATTTGTCCATGAGCTCCTGGGCCCGCGCGTATTCCTTCTCGGCATCGGCGAGCGCCTCCTGCGCCGAGGCTACGGAATCGTTAGCAGCGTCGATGCCTGCTGTGTACATGGAGTCGTCGAACGAGCCGGGGTCGGCTGCGACGGCGCTCTGGTACGCCTCGTCGTATGCCATGTCGGCCTTCGCCTCCGCCTCTTCCAGCAGCGCTGCGCGCTCGGCGCTGGTTGCGGAGGAGGGGATGGCCGCGACAGCTTGTCGGTACGTTTTATCGTATGCGGCTTGCGCGGCGTCGGAGGCTGCCGACAGCGAGTTGTTGTAGGCATCGACCGACGAGTTGTAGGAGCTCACGGCGTTGTCGTAATCCTGCTGGGCTCGCGAGACGTCAGATTGGGCCTTCGAGACGTTTCGCTGTGCCTTGTCCACGGCGGTCTGGGCGTCGGCGATGGCTTTCTCGGCTTCGTCGCTTTTCAGCGTGAACAACACGTCGCCCATGTTGACATGCTGGCCTTCCGTTACCCTGACCTCCTGGATGATGCCTGAAACCTCGGGCGTGACCACGGCAGACGACCCCGGTTTCAGCGTGCCCGACGCCTGGATGCCCGATGCGGGTGCTTCGGTTGCGGTCATCGCGGCCTGGGCGGCGGCAGCTTCCGCCTCCTCCTTCTGCTTCTGCGCGTTGATGGCGTTGGCGATGGACCATGCAGCGATGACGGCCGCGATGATGGCGCAGACGATCACGATCTTTATGATGCGCTTGCGCTTGCTGCGCTTGCGGCGCTCCTCGAGGTTCTTCAGCGCCAGTTGCACCTCGGCCTCATCGTCGTGGTTCGGGGCGATTGCCTCGACAATGGGGTATCCCGCTTGCGGCTGGGCTCCCATTGCCGGTTGTATCCCTATCGCCGGTTGGGTTCCCGTCGCCGGCTGGGCTCCCATTGCCGGCAGACTCCCCATCGTCGGTTGGCTGCCTACCGGATTCACGAACTCTGCCTGCATGGCGGGAATTGTCGCCTGCACGGCTTCGTTGACGTTCTCGTTTGGAGCAACGGGGTTCTCGGGTGTGTTCGTCATGATCTTCGCCGTCCGTGATCGAAGCCTGTTCTGCTGTTGTAATAGTAACCGAACGAGCGGCTATGGGCACTAAACGGATTGGTGCACGATTGGAATGGCCTGGTGAATCGCCCTTCCTCGACCTTCTAGGCGCCTTCGGCACGAGCTTTCTCTTTGCTGTCCTCGATTGCAACCAGGACTATGTCGCCGATGACATTGACGAGGTTTTGCGCGCTTCCCAAAAACGCCTCCGAGAAGATGGCGAAGCACACAACGTCGAACGAGTTCAGGTACATGGTGACTATCAGGGTGCCGATCAGAATGCTTCCCGGCTGGTTCGGCGCGCCGTACGAAAGGAACAAAATCAGCGCCGCAAGCGCGATGATGTTAATCCACGAGAGCTCGGTGCCCGTCGCGAAGACGAACATGAGGGCGAGGGACATGATGATGAAGCAATTGCCGTCGAGGTTGGTTTCGGCGAGCACCGGCAGGTCGCGCTCGAGCATCTCGCGATTCATCTTGAAGGTTCTCGAGCAGTACCTGATGTTGTAGGGCGCTGCGCCGATGGCAGAACCGATGCTGTAGTTCTCGCGGAGAAGGGGGGCGAGCTTTTTCACGAAGGGAATCACCTTGACGCCGTGCACGCGCAATCTGATGGCGTAGGTGGCAAACAGCAGCACGATGCTCAGGTAGATGGCGAGAATCATGCACAGGTCCTCCAAGGCGCCTTCGTAGCCCGAACTGAGTAGCACGTCCATGATTGCGAGGAAGCAGAAGACGGGCAGCACGGCGATGAGAACGTGCAGCATACGGGAGAAGAGCGTGTAGCAAGCCATCATCGCATCCCTCAGGGTGTTGAAGTACTTGCCCGCAGAGCACAGGGCGTAGGTGCACAGAAGGGCGACGATAATCAGCGGAATGGGCGAGATGGCCTCGAAGGGCTCGAATATGCTGGGAGGTATGAGCGAGGTGACGATGTCGGCAAACGACCGGTCGAGAGAGCCGCTATACTCAGACGAAGTACCCCCCAGGTTTGATAGTGCAGCGACGCTTATGATGGAGACGGACGCGAACGCCAGCAAAATGGCGAACGCGGAAGTTCCAAGCGTTCGCAGCTGGAGCTGGCGTATGCCGGAGCTCTTCTGAGAGACGACGTAGGTGTCCGTCAGGTTCTTGAGAAGCGAGAAGAACGTCATGGGCGCGCCGATCATGAGCAGGGCGTTGGCATACATCGTTTCGATCGGGAACACGTAGCCGTCGAGCAGGTAATGCTGCTCGTTCACATCGAGCATCATGCTCATGGGAATGTAGGCGATGACGGCGAGCAGGGAAGCGATAAAGCAGGCGAACATCGCCGTGCGGTGGCTCCTGCTCACTGAGATGCTGATCTCGTTGTACCCAGAACGATAGCTATAGCCGAGCCTGTCGTCGTAAGCGTCGAGAATCCGGTCTTCCACGGAATAGAAATCATCGTCGCCGCGCGCAAACACCTTTCCCTCGAACCCGACCATTATCCGGAAGTCTCCGAGCCGTTCCGTTCCGGAAACCTCGAGGTCGGTGTTTTCGTCCAGCCCCCAGTCGATGAGCTTTTGCATCAGGGCCTCGAAAACGAGGAGGGTCTCTTTTGCCGTTTCGTCGTTGATGTCCTTGCGCGTCAGAAGACCGTCGGCAAATGTGCAGGCTTCGCCGAGGGTCCCGTTCTTAACCCGAAAGATGCGCTTGGTGTTCTTATCTTTGGCCATTTGCTCATGATACCATTCGCCAGGAACGAGGGGTGCGGGCCTGTTCGCCGGGGCCATCAGCGGGTGGTTGACCCATCCGCCTTCGCCAAGGCGAGTACTGTCCGCCGCAAAGCGGCGGCTGAGGTTTGGACGAGGTTCGGCATCAGGCATTACAATGGTCCGTGTACCGTCCGCCACGCTGAAAGGTGCCGTCATGATGAAACGCGAATCCCATCCTGCTCGCTTGCTGGATCGTTGGTGAGCCATGAAGTGCCCTGGATGCGGGAGCAGCTCCCTCGACTTCCAAGCAGATCGGTTCACGTGCACGTCGTGCGGGAAGAGCTATCCGTCCTCGAAGCTGTTCGAGTACCTCGACCCAATTGACGATTGGCTGAAAACCGCCGCTCCAAGTGCTTCTGACGGTGCGCAACGCACTACGCCCGACGCACGCACCTGGAAAGACGCCGTCGATGACGTCACCGAAAGCGCCTTGGGCCTGACTTCGGGCTTGAACAGGGCGGCTTGGCATGCGGTCGGCGAGGTGATGGCGACGTCGTTCGCACAGATTCGGGCCTATGGGAAGCGTTACGACGAACTCGATGCCGAGCAGGGCAACCAGATGCGCGAGTACCTGGGCCGCAGCATCGGCGAGCAGTTCGACCTGGACCTGAAAACGGTTGCGTGCCGCATGGCGGTTTTGGACGGGAAGGTGGCGCCCGAGGAGATCGCGCTCATCAACAGCGCGCTCGGGTTGGAGCTCGACGAAGCGACGGTGCGCGCATGCGCCGCGTCGAGCGGGGACGCGAAAGGGGACTTTTTCAACGTGCCCCCGAAATCGTTCGTCGCCGCCATCGTCTACGACAACGAACGGTATGCCGAAACGGGGAATCCCGACGATAGCTGCGCAGAGCTTCTGTTGAAAACCCTCAAGACGCTGTGCGAGGAGATACTCATCTGCGATGGCGACATGGAAGCCGACGAGACCTCCCGTTTCACGTCCCTCATGACGGCCATTCAGGAACTGCTCGTGGATAAGCTCGACTCATGGGGCGGCAAACCGCGCATCTCGACGCTCGCGCTCTCGCCGAGCTACGGCATCACCGGGACGGCCGCGAAGGACGCCGGGGAAGATGCCGCCGGCAAGGCAAAAGCCGCCGAGGAAGAAGCCGAGGAGCCCGAAGACGAGGCCACACTCGAAGAGCTGCTCGAGGAGCTCAACTCCCTTACCGGCATGAAGCAGGTGAAAAAGGAGATAACGTCGCTCGTAAACCTGGCCCGCATCCAGAAGGCGCGCGAGGAACATGGCATCAAGCAGAACAAGCTCTCGCTCCACCTGGTGTTCTATGGCAACCCGGGCACGGGGAAAACCACCGTGGCGCGCTTGGTCTCGCGCTTCTACAAGAAGCTCGACATCCTCTCGAAGGGCCATCTGGTCGAAGTGGACCGCTCGGGCCTCGTTGCCGGCTACGTGGGGCAGACGGCCCTGAAGACGGCCGAGGTCATCGAGAAGGCGCTCGGGGGCGTGCTGTTCATCGACGAGGCGTATGCCCTGAGCGTGCATCGCGGCGAATCCGATTTCGGGCAGGAGGCGATCGACACCCTGCTCAAGGGCATGGAGGACCATCGCGACGACCTGGTGGTCATCGTTGCGGGCTACACCGAGCCCATGCAGGAATTCCTCGACTCGAACCCGGGCCTGCGTAGCCGCTTCAACAAGTTCATCATGTTCGAGGACTTCACGCCCGACGAGTTGCTGGAGATCTTCAAGAGCCAATGCTCGAAGAACAGCATGGAGCCGAGCGATGAAGCTTGCGAGGCGGCGGGGAAGTATTTCGAAGAGCTCGTCGAGCGCCACGACCCGAGCTTCGCGAATGGGCGCACGGTGCGCAACTTCTTCGAGAACGCGATCACCTGCCAGGCGAACCGGCTCGCAGACGAGAAGGAGCTCACCCGGGAAGCTCTCGTCGCCATAACGCGCGAGGATATCGAGGCGGCCATCGCCCTTTCGGAAAACCGCGAGGAGAGCTCAAGCTAAAGCGGCTATGCGCTTCTCGGCGCGATGCACAGCTCGACGAAATCGGCGTAGGCCTCGACGAAGGAACCTTCCACTTCGGCAATGCCGGCGGCGCACATCGCCTCGCGCGTCAGCTCGGCGGCGTGGAAGTGGTTCCAAAGGCCCGGTGCCTGGTAGAGCAGGCGCAGGTAGAGGTCGACCGCGGCCTCTTCACCGATGCCGCACTGACGGGACAGGACGTCGGTGACGGGTGGTAGCATTTCGGCGAAATCGCGTTTGAAGGCGGTCAGGCGCTCGAGCGTGACGTTGCTCTCGATGATGGCGATGATGATCTCCTGGTAGCGAAGGAAGCTGCCGTGCCGCTCGGTGACCTCGGCCCAGATGCGGGCGAAGTCCTCGGAGGGGAGGGGAGCGTCGGCCAGCTTGTCGGCGAGTTCTTCGATCCATGCCCGGTTCTTCGCAGAGTGCAAGGCCAGGAAAACCTCCTCCTGCGTGGAGGCGTACTTGTACAGGTTAGAGCGCGACCAGCCCAGGGCTTCCGCGATCGCACCCATGGTTATCTGGTGATAGGGCCGCTCGGCGAACAGCGTGTCGGCAGCTGTCATTATGGCGTCCATCCGCTCCTGCTTATGCTCGGGCGAACGCGCTCGTATGTATTCGGCCATGCGGCTCTCCGTTCGGCTTCGTGTGCTCGATGTGAAGTCTATCAAACCCCTTGCTTACGAGACAAGATGTCGCTTATACTCTTCACAGTTAAGAGACATAGTGTCGCCAAAGAAAGGATACCGAGATGTCAAACCTCATCGTCTACTACTCCCGCAAGGGCGAGAACTACTGGGCCGGCAGCGTGAAGAACCTCGAGAAGGGCAATACCGAGCGCGTCGCGGAGTTCGTGCAGGAGGCCGTCGGCGGCGATCTGTTCGAGATCGAGACCGTAAAGGAATACGACGCCGATTACTACAAGTGCATCGACGAGGCGAAAGCCGAGCTGCAGGCCGATGCTCGCCCCGAGTTGAAGCGCTACCTGGAGGACGCGGGCCTGAGCATGGACGACTACGACACGGTCTTCCTGGGCTACCCGAACTGGTGGGGCACATGCCCCATGTGCGTGTTCACGTTCCTCGAGCATTACGACCTGTCGGGCAAGCGCATCGTTCCGTTCTGCACGAACGAGGGGTCCGGCATGGGCGGCTCCGAGAAGCACCTCAAGAAAATCTGCCCTGGCGCGAAGCTCGAGAAGGGCCTCTCCATCACCGGGAACCAGGCGGCGCAGTCCAAGGACAAGGCCCAGGCATGGGCGCGTAAGTTCGCCTAAGGCGAGGAGGGGCTCATCATGCCAAACGACGCGGTCCTGTGGACGGGCGCTGGACAGATCGGCATGGCTGATCTACTTACAATGCGAGCTCGTTCGCGCGGTCGAGGAGGTCGTTTCGGCGTTCCTGCACGGCGAGCCGCTCGCTGTAGGCTGCGTAGCCGTCGCTACCGAACGCGTTGACGAAGCGCATGGTAGTCGGCCGCGTGCTCAAATCCGCAACGAACACGAGCATCTCACGTTCGTTGCCGAACGTCTGCGCGATGAAGGAGAACGCGTTCTCGAGCTGGGTTGACGTATCGGCGGCGAACTGGCGCATGTCGTCGACGAGCCGTGTGTACGCATCGCTGATCGTGCTGAACGCAGGCATGCCGCCTCCTGCGCCCGCGCTCTCGTGCTGAAGCGACCTCAGCTGCTCGATGGCCAGCTTGCGCAGGCGAACCTCTTCAGCGGGGACCGTGCCCGAAGACATGCGCGTCTCGAGCTCACCCGCCAGTTCGCCCACGAGTTCGTCGATGACGGCGCTCGCCGGCTCTCCGTCCACGATGCGGGGCTTCGCCTGCCGCAGCGCGTCGCGCACCTCCACGATGACGGCTTCGCGTTCGAGGGCCTGCGAAGCCTGGGTCTCGACGGCGTCGAGTATGAGGTTGAGCACGGCGAGCCGCTCGTCGAATGCGGCGCGCTGGGCGCGTTCGACCACGTCGTCCTGCCACGAGCCCTTGAGGATGGCGCCGACCTGGTAGTCGGAGCGGTACTTGCTGAACAGCTCGTAGTAGACGGCGAAGCGCTCGGCGATGCTCGATTCTTGCACGAACTGGCCGATCAGCCCGATGTCCACGGTCTTGCCCATCTCCTCGAGGGTCGTGATCGTGCGGGATAGGTCGGTCCATCCGCGCGCGCTGACGAACCGCTTGCCCGTCGGCGTCGACTCGACGGAGTAGAAGCACTCCTGCTCGATTTCGAGGAACGACAGGATGCTGGGATGCACGCCCGCGCCGAGCGCGTACGATTTCCACGATTCGAAGTCGGGCTCGACGTCGATCTTGCGCACGCGGTCGAGCGTCACGATGTCGAATTCGCGCGCCGACCTGTTGTACTCGGGCGGGTTTCCTGCGCAGACGACGACCCAGTTGTCTGGTACGCGGTGGCGCCCGAACGTTTTGAATTGCAGGAACTGCAGCATCGATGGGTACAGCGTCTCGGACACGCAGTTTATCTCGTCGAGGAACAGGATGCCGCGCTCCAGCCCCGTCCGCTCCATGTAGTCGTAGATGCTCGCTATGATCTCGCTCATGGTGTACTCGGTGGCTTTGTAGGTAAGCGATCCGTGGGCGCCGTCCACGACGAATGGCAACCCGAGCGCCGACTGGCGCGTATGGTGCGTCATCGAGTACGAGACGAGCCCGATCCCCAGGTCGTCGGCGACCTGGCTCATGATGGCCGTCTTGCCGATGCCCGGGGCGCCTATGAGGAACAAGGGCCGCTGAGCAGCGGGTTCGATGCGGTGCATTCCCACCTCGTCGACGGCAAGGTATGCCTCGATGGTGTCTTTCACCTGTTGCTTTGCGTCTGCGATGTTCACAATTGCCTCGTTTCGTCGTTTCGTTGCCTTACCGGGATAACCTCTCGCTGCTCCGTCAAATCGAACGTATGCCGTCTTCGTCGAGCACCACCTTCATCGCCCAGGGCGGCACGCGGACGGGAATGCCGCTTTCCTCCAGGAACACGAACGCGGTATCGTAGGGCGGCATGTGTTCGGGGTAGGTGCCCTGGCCGTCGGTGAAGTAGATCAGCCCGCGCAAGTTCTCGAACTCGCCGTTCTCCACCAGCTCGTTCACGTGGTCGAACACGGGACGGAAGTCCGTCCCGCCCAATCCCACTACCTGCAGCTCGCTCGTGAAGGCGCCGAGCTGGTCAAGCGACGTTATCACCGTCTCGTCTTGCACGCGCGCATCGCACTGGATGATGTGTATGTTCACGTCGCGTCCGAATTGCGCCGTGTTCTGGAGGATCTCGCAGGTGCGGGTGAGGAAGCCCGTGACCAGCTCGCCCTTGCACGACGCGGAGGTGTCAATCGCTATGACGAACTCGCGCACGCAGCTGACCTCTTGGTATTCGAGCGGGTCGATGAGCGGCATGTTGCCGTACCGGTCGAAGCCGAACATGTAGAAGATGTAGTCGAACTCCTCGTCGTTGATGCGGAGGTCCTCCTCGGTCGAAGCGAAGCTGCGCAGGAAGGCCTCGTAGTCGACCGGCTTGCGCGCGGCGAGCTCTATCTGCGCCACGAGCATGCCGGGCGTTTCGGCCTCCTGCACTGCAGCCGTGCGCAGGTCCATCTCGATCTGTTTGTAGATGCCGTCCCACTCCTCTTGGGCGGCCTGTTGCTTCTCCGGCTCGATGCGCGAGGAATGGCTCTCGTCTCGCAGGTCGCGCTTCATGCGCGACCCCAGGTCGTCGGAGCCCTCGTCTTCGGGTCCGCCGTCGTCCGGGTCGTGCGCATCGTGCTGACCTTCGCCCTCGGCGCCGCTGTCGAGGACGTCTGCGATGCTCGATTGCTCGCGCAGCTCGTCGCCAGCGGCCTCCTCGGAGGATGCTCCGCTTTCAAACAGGTTGTGGCGTTTGCCGCGCGCCCAGGCAACGTGGCTGTCGCGCACCACCAGGTTGTCGAGCCATTGCCGCACGACGTCGCGCGGCACGCCGTCGAAGGCTGACTGTCCCGCCCCGAGCCGGTAGGCGACGAGCTCCCGGTACACCTTCAAGGGCGTGATTGCCCCGAGGGCCTGCTTCAGGGTGGAGTACAGGTCTTCCAGTTCGAAGTCGTGCGCGCACGGGAAGCGTGAATTGCACATCTCCCATGCGGTTAGCTCCGAGGTCACGTCGCAGGCGGTCGACCATGACGCCCAGTCGGGAAACCCCACCTGGAAGGGCTGGCGGAAGATGCAGTGCAGCAGCGTGTGGAGGTAGTCGCGCACGAGGTCGTCGGGGGATTGCCTGAAGCGCGCCACGACGAGGTACGGGTCGAAGAACAGCGCTCTGCCGTCCGTGGCGAGCGGCGCGTCGAACTCGCGCGGCTCGAACGGCATGTGCCACAAGGCGATGTCCAGGTAGCGAAACGTCATGGCGAGCGTCTCGCGCGCTTGCTCGAGCATCTCGAGGGCAAGCGTTTCCACTTGGGCGTATTCGGCCTGTGCCGTTCGGGAGCTGTTCATGGCGTCGTTGCCGGTCATGGCAGCTCCTTACAGCTCGTAGCTCTGCGCCGCAGCCCGGAAGCGCGTGCGTTTGAGCTCGTGCAGGCGGGCCATGATCGGCGCGCTGTTGGCGGTGGATGCGGCCTCGACGGCCTGGTCGATGTTCGTTTCCGAGATCAATCCCAGCTCCGCAAGCGCGTCAACGCACGTCCTGTCGTCGTGGCGCGCGAACGCGATGCACGCATCGGAAAGCTGCTCGCGAAACGTCTGCATGAAGGTTTGGCGAGCCTTCGCCTCCAGGTGGTCCGGGCGTGCGAGGCGGGCGAGCATGTAGCGGAACGCCTCGTAATCGAGCTGCGCGCTCAGCGCTTCTTCGTCGAAGGTCGTGCATAGGAGCTTCGCGTTCGTGGTGCCGTCGCCCGCAAACGCGCGTTGCAGCGCGCAGACGCCCCGCCAGTCGTGCATGGCGTCGAACGAGATGCCGTCTTCTCCCTCGATCACTATGCGCTCCGGAGGCTTTCGCATGGCGAAGCTCGCCTCGCCGGTTGGGATTCCCGCGGGAAGGCGCAGCTCCCGAATGCCCTGCACGCCGAAAAACGCGTACGGGGCGATGCTGCGCGCGTCCCGCCTTACGGCAAGGTCGATGTCGGGGCCGACGTAGAGCACGACGCGGGTCGCCCTTCCTTCGTACCGCTCGTACAGCAGGCCGCGTTCCACGAAGTAGCGGTTGTTTCCCGGCTCCAGCGTCACATGGGCGCGCGCCTCGGGCGGATTGGTCGTCGGATGCCAGTTCTTGAAGTTGAACGCGAGCGCGCATTCCCCCAGGTGCTTTACACCGGCTGGCACGGCGCACGAGGAGAGGGCCGTGGTCGCGAACGCCCGGTCGCCTAGTTCCTGCAGGCTTTCCGGCAGGCTCACGCTGCGCAAGTGCTCGCAGCGCATGAACGCTTCGCGCTCTATGCAGGTTACGCCTTCTGCGATTTCCAGCTGCTCGAGGCTCGGGTGGCCGAAGAACGCCCGCGCGCTCACGCGTACCGCGCCGTTGGGCGTGCGATACCGCTTCGTTTGCCCGTCGAGCGCCTCGAGCACCGCAACGCCGTCGCCGGTACGCTCGCAGAGGACTCCCGCCTCGTCGATGAACAGGACCTTGCTGTGGGCGCTCACGGCGAGTGTCGGATTGTCGCCGACAGGTTGCAGCCCGGCGTCTTCGAAAGCCTTGAGCTCCACGCGCGCGACGCTGGCGGGTATGCGGATTCCCGTGCACGCCGTGCATTCGGCGAAGGCGCGCGATTCGATTTCGCGCAGTCCCTCGGCGAGGTCCACCTCGCGAAGCGACTGGCATCCGGCAAATGCCTCGCGTCGGATGCTGCGCAAACTGCCCGGCGACTCGAAGCGGCTCAGCGTCGATTCGGCGAAGGCGCGCTCGCCGATGTCGCATACGCCCTCGGGCAGGTTTACGTGCTCGAGGTGCTTCTCGTGCTCGAAGGCGCGCGCTGCGATTCGCAGGCAGCCTTGCGCGACCGAGACATCTGGCGATTTCGTCGCATGCACGATGAGCTCGGTGCCATCGGCGCTATAGACGCAGGTTCCATCCGAGCTCAGCCAAGGGTTTTCGGGGTGAACGCCCACGTGAATCAAACGCGTCTTCCACGTGCGCGCGATTTGCACGGTGCGCGTCATCGGGCCGATGACCACGCGCTTCACGCCCGAGGGCGCAGGGGAGGGGAGGTCGAGGTCGATGACACCTCCGGGCAATACGATTTCCTCGAGTCGGGCGCAACCGGCAACCCACGAGTTGTCGTAGCGCGTGAGCTTGACGGGAAAGGTTATGCGCTCGAGCGCGGTGCAGTTGGCGAACGCCCGCGAGCCGATTTCCACCACCTGGGAAGGGCATGCGAGGTCGCGGATCTCTGCATTTCCCTCGAAAGCGTAGGGCGCGATTGATGTGACCGGCATCCCGTCGATGCTTTCGGGCATCACGAGACTCTGCGCACGAACTGTGCACCGTTCAATGCGCACGCCGCCGTCAACTGCGACGTACTCGTAGCCTTCTGGGGTCCTGCCCATAGCCTCACCGCAATTCGATGCGACTGTCCTTTACGAAAGCAGTTACGGTCATGGTTGGGATTCTAGCAGACAAGCGCGCACGTGTTCTTTTACCAACGTGGTTTTGGTTTGTGAGGTGCGTCGATGGGCATGCGGAGCTATGAGGGCTATAATGCCAATTAATAGCAAACTCCCAGGTTTTAGGAGAATCATGGACTTCCAAAGCGTTGTTGATGGCATCGATGCGATGACGTGCGTCGTATCGGTGGAGAAACTCGATAACGATCGCTATGGAGATATCCGTATCGTTACAGGCAACCGTGCCTATATCGACTCGATCGAGAAGCCCGCTCCTGGTACGCAGATGCTCACAACCGAGTTCGTGCCCAATAGCATATACACGCGTTATTTCACCAAAGACTTGAACTTCGAGGACTACTGCTACCGTTCGGCCGTGCACAAGAAGTGCCTCCATTCGTATGCGCACCCCGACCGCATGGACGTCTGGTTCAACATGACGTTCTTGCCGTTGGGGCCCGATGACGGGAACATCTGCTACTGCACGTACACCATGGAGATAAACTTCGAGCCGAGCACCGAACGGCTCTCGAACGTGTCGGGCGAGCTGGCATCCGCCGTCCTGGAGACCAGCCTGAAGCTCAGCGGCTCGCGTGATTTCAGGGCCACCATGGACGACGTCATCAAGGATATCCGCGAGCTGTGCGAATCCGAGTACTGCTGTGTTTTCCTGTTGGACGAGGAAGCGCAAACCTGCGAGGTCCTCTGCGAGGACATCGTCGAATGGTCCGAGATGCCGAAACGGGCCAACATCGAGGAGGTCAACTTATACGAGCACGCGAAAACATGGGAAGACACCATTGCGGGCAGCAACTGCTTGGTCGTCAAGAGCGAGCAGGACATGGAAGTCGTGAAAGAGCGCAACCCGGTTTGGCAGGAATCGCTGGCGCGATTCGGCGTGGAGACCATCGTGCTGTTTCCGATCAAGTTCCAAAACGAGTTGCTGGGATACATGTGGGCTACGAACTTTGCCCCGGAAAACGCGGGTAGGATCAAGGAAACGCTCGAGCTCACGACCTATGTGCTGGGGCTGGAGATCAGCTCGCACTTGCTTATGGACAAGCTGCGCGTGTTGAGCTCGAGGGACATGCTCACCGGTTTGCTCAACCGCAACGAGATGAATAACCGCGTGGATAGCCTTCAAGGTGGCGAGTTCGGCGGCGGCAAGACGATAGGTGTCGTGTTCGCCGACTTGAACGGCTTGAAGCGCGTCAACGATGCGGGAGGCCACGACGCAGGCGACGAGCTGCTCAAGAACGCCGCACGTGCGATGCTCGACGTGTTCAACGACGAAGAGGCGTTCAGGGTCGGTGGAGACGAGTTCCTCGCCCTCATGGTCGGCGCCACAGAACAAGACGTAGAGCGCAAGATCGAAGCGTTGCGCGAAGCCTCGAAGAAGTACGAGGACGTCGTCTTCGCCATCGGCGGTTGCTTGGCAAAGGACGGCGAGGACGTGCGCAGGGCGATGCGCCTTTCCGACGAGCTGATGTACGACGACAAGAAAGCGTACTACGAGGCCCACCCGAGCCGTGACCGGAGGCTATAGGCTCAGCTCGCTCTGAGCGGGTTTTGATGTGCGGAAAGGATGGGCAATGGGCAAGACAATCGTCGCAGTGAACGCGAGTCCTCGTAAGGGCTGGAACACCGACATCCTCGTGACTGAGGCGGCGCAGGGCGCGGAAAGCGAAGGCGCTACGGTGCAGAAGTTCGACCTGTACCGACTGGAGAAGTACACGGGTTGCATCTCGTGCTTCGGTTGCAAGAAGCAGAAGTATGCGGGCCGCTGCATCTGCCGCGATGGCCTCACTCCCGTGCTGGACGCCATCCGGGAAGCCGACGGGCTCATCATCGGGTCGCCCAACTACCTGAGCGAGATGAGCGCGTCGTTTAGGGCGCTGTACGAGCGGCTCATATTCCAGAACCTCACGTACAACGTGGAGCGTCCTTGCTGCAACGAGCGCCTTATCCCCGTGCTGCTCATCATGACAAGCAACGCCCCCGACACGATGTACGCGAACCTGGTCGAAGGCTACCAACAGACGCTATCGCGGTTCGTGGGCCCCACGCAGACGTTCGTGTGCGGAGACACGCTGCAGCTTAAAGACTATGGCAAGACCGATTGGGAATGGTCGATGTTCGATCCCCAGGCCAAGCAGAACCGCCGCGAAACGGTGTTTCCCGAGGAATGCAATACGGTCCGCGAAATGGGTGCCGCACTGGCAAGCTAGGGTTTTGCGTTTGCCGCCTACCAGGCTATTTCTTACTCAGGTTTGCGAGCGCCTGCCCCATGAGCACATGGTCATAGGTTCCGTCGGATTTCTGGACCGGTAGGTAATCGACGTTCACGCCAGCTTGGAACACCATGCAGATGTCGCTGCCGCCGAACAGGAAGTAGCCCATCGGGTCGCCCTTCTCCACATGCGCGCCGACCAAGACGCTGTCCTCGAAGTTGCACGAGCTCACCTGGCTCATGGCGGTGGGCAGTATGGCCACCAGGCCGTACTCGCCTGTGTCGACGACCACGAGGTCTCGCGTCTCGATTGACTGCCAACCGGGGTTTTTATCTTCGAGGACATAACGCCCGAGCTTCTCGTCCCAGACAGTCACGCCGCCTGCGGCGTCCTGCGCCGGGATTTTCTTGACTTCGACGATGGTGCCGCTGACGGGGAAATGGTAGCGGTGGTAGTCGTTCACGTCGAGGAACGTGTGCGTGAACGTGCCGCCGTTGAAGCTCTGGGCGTACTCGCTCGAGGGGCTCAGCAGGTTCGCGATGTTGTTAAAGCGCGCGGATTTGAGCGCCACTCCGCCGTCATCGAGCCCGAAATTGCCGTTTTCGTCGATTGGCCACACACCCTGGGGCGTGCTGTCGCAAGGGAAGACGACGTCCGCGTTCTGATCGATCGGATGCGAAGACGGCTGGTCAACGAGACGGCGCGCGAACCAGTCGTTAAATGTCGTCCAAATGTTCTTGTCACCGTACCACCCGCTCGACATGTTGAAGCGCTCGTCGGAGCATGCGAGCTCGTAATACTTGTCGTTCCAGCTGTCAGGCGACGACAGGAACTGCCCCCACGCGGCGGCGTAGGTCTTGATCCAGCTGCGGATGGGCGCGTGGTATTGAAGCGACGGGTAATAGTAGCCCTTGCCCTCGAGCTCTTCGAGCGGCTGGTCGAACAGGAAGTAGAACACGTCAAGCGATTGGTCGATGTGCTCGTACAGCTTGCCATTCGGCTTTCCCTCGATGACGTCCCAGGGAAGGCACGTCTGGGCCCAGTCCGTGAACTGGTAAAGCTCGTCGAGGTTCTTGGCCGGGTTCGTCTTCGGGTCGGGGTTTATCTCCCAAGCCTTGGCGAGCGATTTTTCGACAAGCGCCTTCAGGTCGGGATCGTTATCCAGCATCTCCATGAGGTCGAGCGTCATCTGGCTGTGTGCAGCCGTATTGACGCTCGGAGCGACCGAAGCGCTCGACGCGCCGCCTGCGGAGCTGCTCGCGCTGCTCGACGAACCCGAGCTCGCTGCGGTCCCCGCACATCCCGCGAGGGCCAGCGCGATGGCCGTGATGAACGTGAATAATGCGAAGAGCGATGACTTGCGGAGTTGCTTCATTGCTGCTCCTCTCCCTATGATTCACTTTCGTCTTTGCCGTTACCAATCGGCTTTGCCCATTCTACGCCAAATGGCGGGCTTCGAACGCATGCTCGCGATGAAAAGGTCGCTGAAATGAACGGGGCAACGGAAAGCGCGTTATGCGACTTGCTTTTGGCTCGCCGTCCGCGTTCTTGCAATACTAGGCACGTACGTTGGATAGGCGGAACCAGCAGAACACGCCAAGCGCCATCAGCGGGATGCCAGCTACCAGGCCGAGCGGACTGGGACCGAAAAGCGTCTGCCCGACCGAGCAGAGCACCACTCCTATGTTGGCAACTGCGTTGAAGGCGCCATGCGCCAGAGCGCACGGCCATACGCTGCCGGATTGCGTGCGCAGAAGCGACAGCCAGCAGGACATGGCAGTGCACAGCAATGTCATCGTAAGGATGCCGGCGATGGGGAACCCCTCGTAGCCCATGCCGTAGTTGTGTCCCATCGCGATGGCCGGCGCATGCCACAACCCCCAGATGACGCCCGTGACCAGCGCAGCTGAGCGCTTGGACATGAGCTCGGCGAGGGTGGGGAACAGCATGCCGCGCCACCCGAGCTCCTCGCCGAATGCGGGGATCATGTTTATGAACGGCGCGATGGTAAGTGCCGAAGCGAAGGTTGCACCTATCAGGATGGGGACCGGGGGCATCTGGCTCGCAAGCGTGTCGGGTGCAAGCCCCGCAGCGGCGGCGCTCGACTCGATGAAGAACCGCATCGTCGGGTCGAACAGGCGCGGGTTGACGGCGAAGAACACTACGCATCCGATAAGCGCGATCGCTGCCGGCGTGAACCAGGCGATCAGATAGCTGCGCACATTTTGCGTGATGCGCGGGCGCCAGCAAAGGTCGATGCGGTCTTCGGGCCTGCAGGCGAAGTTGGCTACGAGCGCACCGGCAAGCGGGAAGAACATGCTAAGCGCTATGAGGCCTATCATGGCCAGCGATGATTCTTCGCCATTCTCGAACGTGCCGAGCAAGAATCCTGCTGGGATAAGCAATCCCCAGGTAAGGCCAAAAGTAACTACGAGATAGATTGCAAGGCGTTTCATCGGACAACCTCCCGAATGCTCTCTCTGATGCGCTTGAAGCGAGGCTCTTTCATAGATTCCAAGGATACGGCGTATGGGTGCAGTTGCCGAGCGACGAGGGGTTGATTTCGGTTAAAGAAATCAACCAGGAGTTGACTTGCATGAATGCAAGAAACCGCCCGTTGGATAGACGGGCGGTTTCTGCCATTGATGCCACCATCAATAGGCCATCGAACACTGACTGTCGGCAATTAAAAGCTCGTCCAACCGCCATCGACGTTCAGTTGTGCGCCGTTGACGTAGTGCGCTTCATCGCTGATCAGGTACAGGATGGCGTTGGCGATGTCCTCGGGCCAACCGGTGATGTTGTTGCCGTCGTAGTCCACGCCGAGCGCCACGGCGCCGCGGACGTTGTACAGCTCGTTGCCTTCGGCGTCCATGACGTCGCGGTCGGGCCATTTCTCCATCGCGTTGGCGAGGATGTCCGTGACACATGCGCCTGGGTTCACCACGTTAGTGCGCACGTTGCGGAAGCGGTAGGTGTGCGCGAGGTTGCGCGCGAGGCCCAAAACAGCGTGCTTCGAGGTGATGTAGGCCGCACCGGCCGACGAGCCGACCTGGCCGCCTACGGAACCGACTATCACGATGCTTGCCGGCAGACCCTCATGGTCCCACAGAAGCGGCAGACAATCGCGGCACATGCGGAAGCATGAGTTCACGTTCACGTCCATGACGTAGTCGTACAGCTCATCATCGGTCTTGTGCGCGGGGCACATGAGGTCGAGTACACCGGCGATGTAAAGCAGCGCATCCAGTGTGCCGAACTTTTCCTTCGCGTAATCGATGGCATTTTGACGAACGGAAGCATCGTTCACGTCGCCTGCCACGAAATGCAGCGTGCCGGGGCCGTTCTCAAGCTCCTCGTCCTCGATGAGCTCCTCCATTGCCTCCTCGTTGATGTCGAGGACGATCAGGTTCGCGCCTTGGCGGTACAGTGCGGTGACCGTCGCCGCGCCCATGCCGCAGGCGCCGCCCACGACCAGAATAGTGCGTCCTTCGTTCGTGCTCATGGCTTTCTCCTCCCTAGCACCACTTGGGTTCGACGATGACGGCTGGCGAATCGTTCGGGCCGATGGTCACGCGCGTGCCGATCGGCACCTTGGTCGCATCCACAATGCCGAAGCCGATGTTCTTATCGACCGTGTATCCGTAAATCATCTGGCGGCAGATGCCAACGGGGATGCCGCGCTTGCGGATTATCTCGTTCTGCGCGATGTCCTCGTAGCTCTCGCGTTCGATCTCGATGCCGACGAAGGCGTGCTTGGGGCCTTCCGCCTGGGCCGCTTCGAGTGCCTCCTTGCCAAGGAAGTCCTTGTCCATGCGCACCGACCAGCCAAGGTTTGCCTCGAAGGGCGTGAGTCCCTTGTAGTCCTGGCGCAGCGCCATGCCCTTCTCCATGGGAAGCGAGCGGACGTACACTTCGAGGGTCTTGCACCGCGGCGCGTCGTGTTTGGCGGCAGCGGCCTCGATCGCCTCGGCGACAGCTGCGGAATCCTCGCGTGCGCAGTAGATCTCGTATCCGAGTTCGCCGGTGAACCCACCGCGGTCGATGGTCACGGCGATGCCGCCGATAGCGCCTTCGATGATCTGGAAGCGCTTGAGCTCATCAACAGAATCGGCAACGAGCTCGTTCATGACCTTTGCGGAATTCGGGCCTTGAACGGCGTACATGTCGATTTCCTGGGTGATGTCCTCATAGGCGACCTCGAACCCTTCCGCGTGCGCGTCGAACCATTTCACCGCATGCGGACCGTACAGCGTGGACAGCCACCACAGCCCCTCGTCCTTGTGGAAGACAACGAGGTCGTCGATAATCCCGCCTGCCTCGTCGAGCATCGTCGTGTATTTGCCCCTGCCGACCGGGAGACCGGCGATCGTGTTGACGAGAATCCAGTCGAGGAACCTTTCAGCGTCTTTGCCGGTAACCTTCACGAGGTCGTGCGTCCAGCGGTACCATGCGGCATTCGTACGCACAGCAGCTGCTTCCGCTCGAGCAGTTTCGTCTTCTTTGAACAGCATCTCGCTACCTCCTTACAGCGCTCGGTCGTCGACCTTGCGGCCCACGTTGATGATGAAATCGTCATCGTCCTCGTCAATCCACACGGACCATTCGGGCGAGACCAGCGTATGGCAGGCGCCGTTCCATTGCGCTTCGTAACCGATTGTGATCTCGTCGAGCGGAGCCATTTCGAAGCGGCCCGTGAACGTATCCTGGTCAACGCGAATCTCGACGCCGTATGCGTCGAAGGCCTCGAGTTCGTGGGGTACGAGTTGGCATCCGAGGATTGCCTGGATGTAGGCGCCCATGACGCGCGGATCGTTGTCGCCGATCTCGCGGGGAATGTCGAGCCAATTGCGTAGGCCCTCGCGTGCGAACGGGTCGATGAAGGAGTTCTTGCCCGCCGTGGCGAACACGATCTTCAGGATGCGCTCGAACTCGTCATCGTCGTCGGCCATGTCGCGGATTGCGATGAGCGGGAAGCTGATGGACCATACCCAGCCCATCTGAGCGACCCAGTTGTACTGCCATTCCAGCGATTGCTCCTCGCCGAAGGCATTCGTGTATTGGCCGTTGCGCAAGCCTTGGGCATGCTTCACGCGGCGCTCAGGCGGCGTGTCGTGGACAGGCAGGAACGCCTGGCCACGGTGGTCGAGCCAATCCTGCTTTTCCAGGCCGAATGTGTCACGGCGCTCAGCGACCACACGGCAGTGCGGGTTACCGCAACCGCGCGCCTCGCACATGTTCAATGCTACGTCGTTGGTGATTTCGCCGTGTTCGCCGCCTGCAGCAATGTCGAAGTTCGCCGTGAACATGGCGGTCGTCATGTTGCACATCTCGGAGCCGACGATGTCCCACGGGCAGGAGTCGAGCTCCTTCTCCACGCGATCCTCGGTGAACTGGATGACGCGTCCGGCCATGTCCTCGGCCTCGTCGCCGTAGTCTCCCCAGATGGCGCCGATCCAGGCAGCGCGCTTCACGAGCTCGGGGATGTTCCACTCGTCGTAAAAGTCGTTCAGGTAATCGAAAAGCTCCTCTTCGCTGCCCGAGCAAGCGGCGCAGTTCATCATGTTGGCGATCTCGCAGATTTGCGAGGTGCGATCCTCCCAGTCGTCGTTCAGCATGCGCATCACTTGGAAGATGTTCGCGGAAAACGCCGCGATGGTTCGGAGGCAGTAGCTGTACGCCTCCTTTTCGGGGATGATCTTGCCGAATGCGGTCTCGACGCCACGGTGCGTTTCGACATGTTCGAGCAATGCCATAACCTCTCCTCTCTCCTTTGTCGTTTTTTGACGGGCGAGTTCCCGCCCTGCTGGCACATGGTCAGTTTGTTGTGTATGGGGATGGGTTGCTAGACTGCATTGTGTTGCCATATCGCATAGGAAAGCCCTACAATATGCAGGGTATGAATACGTTTGATAATTGCGGGATTCATGCGGTCAACGATGTAGCGCGTGAAATCATCTGTGCTATACACCTTCAATCAGGAGGTCTCATGAACCTGAATGCCGACATTGTTTTCGATAACCTTCCACCTGAGATGAACGCGAAAATGGCTGGCCCCAAGGTCCTCGAGCTGGCGTTGCGCCGACCCGAGCTCTACGAAGGCGGGGGAGTCTCTTTCGAGGCGAACCACCTCTACCTGGTCAATTCGGAGAGGGTGCCGCAACGGGCGCATGCCGAGCGGGGAAGCGTGATCGTGTGCATCGGGGATTCGCCCCTGCTCGAGAGGTATCGAAAGAGCTGCAGCGTCATCGTCGTCGAGCGGGATGCGAGCTTCTACCAGGTGTTCAACACGCTCCAGCGGATCTTCGACGGCTACGATAGGTGGGAATCCGAGCTACGCGAGGCCATCGACAGGAACGAGGACATTAGGGCGTTGTTGACGTGCAGCGAGCCCGTATTCGGGAACCCCCTGTTCGCAATCGACGAGGATTTCAAGATCCTCGGTGCATCGGGCGGTGTTGTGACGCCCCTTGTTGGTAGAGGGCAAACCGATGGAAAGACCCTCGGAGTCGACGTGTTCGACCAGTTTCTCGAGTTGCATGATCTGTCCATGCACGAGCGGGAGCCGCTCGTGCTGACGCTGCTCGACCAAACCACCCTGAATTACAACCTCTTCGAATCTGATGCCTACCGGGGATGCCTGACCGTGCTTTACGAGGGCCGGCCGTACCGTCCGAGCGACAAGCCCCTCATCGAGGTTCTCGGGAAATACCTCCTCGCTGCCATGCAGCAGCTAGCCGCACGTGCGCCCGAAGGGCTCGGATCGCTAAGGCAGGCGATTCAGGCTCTGGTGGAAGAACGCCCCCTCGATTCTGTCGAGCGTGACGTCATTGCGGCTGCGAACGACGGGAGGTACTTCGTTTGCGCACGGTTGAAACTCTCGAACCAGCTCGAGCAGCTTCCGCTCGGATTCGTGCGGAATGCGATCGAGGAAGCGTTCCCTGGAGGCATCGTGTTCGAATACCATCGCAATTCGGTCGTCGCCATGCTCGACGTCGGCGAATCGGGCGACGCGGGCTTCCGTGCAGCGATTGAGAAAGGCCTTGAACCGTTCGTGAATACCATGGCGATGGACGTCGGCGTGTCGAATCCCTACAACGACCTCCTCGTGGCGAAATCGCTGTTCTTGCAGGCCAACCATGCGCTCGATCTCGGCCTGCTCTTCGATCCGGCGAAGCGCCTCTACTATTTCGAAGATTACGCGCTACGAGGACTTGTTATGAACTCGGTGCAGGACATGCGCCTGGAGCTCTTGTTCCCCGAAGGGCTGCGCCGTTTGATCGACCACGATAAGGACTCGTCGACGAGCTACATCGAAACGCTTAGGGTCTATCTCGAGAACAACCTGAGTATCGCAAAGACCTCATCGGACCTTTTCGTGCATCGTTCGACCCTCATGGAGCGGCTCACGCGCATTAAGCGCGAGCTTAGCCTGGATTTCGATGACCCGGACGTGCAGTTGCGCCTCAGGATTCTCCTGAAAGCCATGCAATCACGTGCAGAGCTCAGGTCTGCTCAGGAGCGGAAGCAGGTATAGAAAAAGGGCCGGAACGTGCTGTTCCGACCCTTCGTGCTCACAAGACTAATGAAAACTAGTCTTCGATTGCCTTCAGGCGGGCGTCGATTTCGTCCAGGGCGTCGGCGAGCTCTTTTGCCTGCGGGAAGCTCGCGAGCTTGCGCAGCGTCAGGCCCATGACCATCTTCATTTGCGGGTCGGTTGTGAATCCGGGGGAATACTCGGTGATGATCGCTGCGGCCTCGGGGCACTTCGCGAGCTTCTTGCACTTGTCGTCGACGGAATACGGCATGGTGGCCTCCTTCTTCTTTCTTGGTTAGAACAATCCTGTCTGCTCATGCAGGTTCGGCTAACTTGCCTGCTGGAAAGATTCTCTGGTGAAACGCGGTTGGAGGCTATCCTCAAGAATGAAGGGAAACGGGAAGCGCTGCCCAATCAATTTGTAGGGCAGGCCTTCCTGCTGCCCGTCGTCGTCCAAACCGCACTCAAAGTTTCTCGCCGCGACGCTTTGAGGGCGCACTCACCCATACTCACCGCTGAGTACGCTTTTGCACTTACCCATCGGGGATGGTACAGCTGCAGGTCGGTGACGGGGGAGTAGTATTCGCTTTCGAGAAGTGAGTACAGTTGCAGTCGGTTTTGAATGCGCGCCGGTGTTATCGGCCCCAACTAGCGGGATCGATAGCCGTGCCGCGCTTCGGGCGGTAGAAGCGCGACAGGTCGACGCCCTCATGCTCGAGCAGCTTCACCTTCATGTCGATGCCCCCGCCGAAACCGGTAAGGCTGCCATCGGCGCCGACGACACGGTGGCACGGGGCGATGATGCAGAGCGGATTGTGCCCGACAGCCCCACCCACAGCGCGGGCGGATGAGCGCTTGCCCGTCTCGGACGCGATGCGCTTCGCGATGTCGCCGTAGGTGGTCGTGGCCCCGTAGGGGATGTCGAGCATGGCCTCGCGCACGCGCAGCTGGAAAGGAGTCGCGTTCGCCGAAAGCGGGAGCTCGCGCGGGTCGGGCGCCGCGCCCGCGAAGTACCGGTCGAGCCATCCGCGCGCCTGGTCGAACACAGGTAGGTCGTCTTTCGGCTCCATCTCGCCGTCGACGCCGTAGCCGAAGTAGCGATCGTTTCCAAACCAGCAGCCTACGATGGTCTCGCCGTCGCTCGCCAGCGTAATCGGGCCGATGAGGTCGGATTCGTATTCGGTGCGGAAGGTCGTCATGGCGGTTGATCTCCTTTCGGTTTCGGTGCCAAGTTTCCAAGCGAGCTCCACAGGCTGATGACCGCGTAGCCGCGCCACGGTTGGCGCTCGGCTTCGATGCAAATATAGCCGATGGGCATGCGAGTGACTAGCCATAATCGAACATCGATACAAGCGACGTCAGACTACGGTTTCGATGTCCGAAAACGGCTCGGTCGTCAGCCGAGAGGAGGCGTCCGTCTATGCCGAGCTCGCCGAACCAGGTGTCGCTGAGCAGCTCGCCCACCAGGCCCCTGAGGAAGGGCGACTCGCTTCGCGCTCAGAGCATGACGCGCCGCACGGTGATCTCGGGGTACCCAGCTTCTTCCACGAGCCTCCAAAACGCCGCTTCTATTTTGGTTGTGGCAGCGGACTGCGGGTCGTCTTTCCTTTCAGCCCAGATGTTTCTCCATGGTTTTGTAGACCAAGGTCGCAGCTTGCATGCCGTCCTCGGCCTCGATCACCCACTCGCCACTGCCGGTTATGCGGTAGCCGCGATGTAGGTAGAACTGCTCCGCTGGAGCGGACGAGTCGATTGCGACGGAACTGTGCGACCTCGAGGCAATCCGCTCGAGTTCGTCCATAATCGCAGAACCATAGCCGCAGCCCCTGAGCTCGGGCAAAACGAAGACCCGGGTGACGTGGTTGCCGTCGAGCGTGCCCGTAGCGACGATGTTGCCGTCAGCTTCGAGGACGCAAATCTTGCCTCCACCTATATCCGTCGCGATTGCATCCCGGCTGTGGAGCCTGCAAAACGCCTCGACTATCGTGGGCTCATAGCAACTGGGATAGATAGCACGGATGTCGCGCTGGACGAGGTCGTAGACGGCATCGGCGTCATCCAAGACAGCAGTACGCACACCATCTGGGACGGATACCGCCTCACAGAGGAAGTCCTCGAGAAGAGGCTGTCCGTCCTGTCTGATATGTCTGACTTCGGAGTCCATATGAGACCTGCCGCTCAAGATGCTATCACCAAAGCCGCCGGCGCGAGGAAGAACCGGGCAAAATCATGCGTTCGATGGACAACCGGGGACGCGTTTTGTGCCAAGAACTGCAGAAGCAGGCATTGGATTATCTCGAACAGGCAAGTACGCTCGGCTAACGGACCACAAGTTCGTAGCCGCTGTGCGACCGCCTCGTCTCCCACATAAAGCTCGTTGCCGCTTCGACGAGCGCGAAGTCGTGAGACACCAGGAGGAGCGCCCCTGGATAGGCCGCTAACATGCGCTCGAGGGTCTCGGTTGAGCCGAGGTCGAGGTGGTTGGTGGGTTCGTCCATGATGATGAGCTCAGGCGAGTCGAGGATGCCGAGCGCGAGCATGAGCTTTCGCATCTCGCCGGGGCTGATTGCGTCGCCTTCCAAGATGCGGTCGGGATCGGAATTCAACAACGCGACGATTGCCAGAACGCGACCGCGTTTTTCACTCGGTAGTTCATTGAGCTGGCGAAGGGCGGTTTGCTTCTGCGTTTCGTCGGGTTCTTGGGGGATGTACAGGTAACGTGTGCCTTTGGGCAAGTGCTCGACGATGCTTTTGACCAACGTGGTCTTTCCGCTGCCATTGTCTCCGACGAGGCCGATATGGTCGGTGTTGCCGATGAACAGCGCAGGCGTGCGCAGTATGGCTTCTCCGAGGGCGAGGGTTTGCGGTTTCATTCTGAGCAAGATTTTGCGCCTGCTTGGTTCGGCTTCGAGCCACACTTCGGCATCGTAGCGTTTCTCAACGCGCGTTTCGGCAAGACGGGCGTTCACGCTCTCGAGCCTGCCGGACATGCGCGACGAAAGCTTGCCCGCTTTGCCGTCTTGTCCCGAGACAACCGCGATACGCTTCTTATAGCGGGCGTCTGCGTCGTGTTTTGAAACCCCCTTGAGGCTCCTCTTGCCCGCCGAACGCGATGCTTCCTCACGGCGCCTCTGCGCTTCACGCTCGATGCGGGCCTTTTCCTTTCGAGCAGTCTGTCGCGCATGAATGGCGCTCGAACGTTCGAGAGAAGCTTGAGAAGAGGATTGTGTGTATCCTCCGGGTCTCATGATGGCAGAACCGCCTGAGACGAACAGGCATTGCTCGCAAAGCGCGTCGAGAAGTTCGCGATCGTGGGAGATGAGCAAGCCGATACCCCCGAATTGCGTTAGGACGGCTGAAATCTCGCGCCTCGTCGAGGAGTCCACGTGGTTGGTGGGCTCGTCCATCACGAGTACGTCGGGGGAGGACCATAGTGCGCACGCAACCTGCAGACGCTTCTGCTGTCCGCCCGAGAGCGTGCTGAAGCGGAGGTGCCAATCGTCCTCGATGGCAAGGTCATTGCGAAGCCTGACGGCAACTCCGTCGTACGCGTAAGAGAAATCTTCCAGATTGCCCGGCGGCTCCGTCGCGTCCTGGGCGCAATAGCGAGATACAAGAGAGGGCGTGACGGTGCCGGCGTCGGGAATAAGAAGGCCGCAGGCGATGAGCGCGAGCGTCGTCTTCCCGCTTCCGTTGTCGCCGACGATGCCGGTCCATCCTTTCGGGAACGCAGCCGTCACGCCATGCAAAGCGGGCTCTGCTGCAGAGGGATAGGCGTACTCGATGTTCGAAAGGCTAAGCTGCATGGCGCCTTCGCTTCCGCGGTATCAGTCGTTAACCATGCGCTGGCAGATCGAGGCCAACAGCGGCATGAGGAACACGGAAATCGCCCCAGCTGCAACCATGACCGAAGCTGTGGCGGGATCCATGGCCTCGGCGCTTACGGCGACATTCGTGACGGCAACGATGAGTGGAAGGGCTGTCGTGCAGTAGAAAGCCACGGTTACGCGGTCGGACCAGTGCATGTTGCGCGTTTGGCGATTAAGTCGCAAGGACACCATGATCGGCACGAAGCGAACAACCAGCAAGAGCACGATGAATACGACGAGCATCAGAGGTTTTGCGCCGATTGCCGAAAGGTCGATGCTCGCGCCGGACACGACGAAGAAGAGCGGAATGAGGAACCCGTATCCGATGCCCTCGAGTTTATGCTCGAGCGAGCGGTTTCCCTCGGGAACGACGTAGCGCAGCACGAACCCAGCTGCGAACGCTCCCAGGATGATGTCGAGGTCGAAGATGGCACTAATAGCCACCAGGCAGATGAGAAGGCATATCGTTGCACGCACGAGCGTTTGACTTCCCGAGTTGGCACGGTCGACCAAGAAATCGTAAGCTTGGTTCCCGACATGTCGGAAGCGCTTCGCTTGCACGCCGACGACCACGGCAATTGCAGCGAACAAAAGCAGGATGATGACCGTGACCCACTTCGCACGTGTGGTTAGGAGCAATGATATTGCCAAGATGGGCATGATTTCGCCGTACGTGCCATAGCTGAGCACCAAGTCGCCAATTCGTGTTCCCAGAAGTCCGCGTTCGGCCAAGATGGGCATGAGCGTGCCGATGGCCGTGGTGGTGAGGGCTATGGCGGCAGCTGTTGCGCCAATGCTGCCGGTTTCTGCGCTCGTAAATACCATGACGATAATCGTGGCGATGGCGAACGAGACGAGCCAGGTAATAACCGAGGAGCGCCCTTGACGTCCCGTAAGGTTCCTTGGATCGATTTCATAGCCGGCAAGCAGGAAGAGGAATGCCATGCCAAGTTCGGAGAGCAGGCTGACAGCGTCCGTCGTGTTCACTACATTGAGTGCATATGGGCCGAGAACTGCTCCTGCGATAAGCAGCAGGACCGTTTCAGGAACAAGTTTGTTGGGGATGCGGTTGGCTATAAGCGGAACGATGGCCGCTACTATGGAGATAATTGCCAGCGAAATGAAATCGGTGTCCATGCGAGCATTATATCGCTCAGGTGCTGACGCATCGAATCGCATTGTAGGCGCGCGCCAGAGAAATGCGCTGGCGTTCGCCCCGGGTGAAATCCCGGCCGATGAGGGTGTGGCTATTCCAGGGTCGCGTAACCCTCGACATTGCCAGATATGACAACATCGGGGCCGGGGATGACGGCGGTGCGCTCGTCAGCAGGAGCGTGAAGCGTCATGAGCAGGCCGCGACAGATTACGCCGAGTTTCTGCGCGATTTCCTCGTCGGAGAATCCAATCGCCTCGCTTGCGCACATAGCCGCGATGCCGTGCGCGTAAGTCCACATGTTCTCGTAGAGCCATATGGCCTGTTCGTGGCTGATGTGGAAAGTATCGGTTACGGCGTCGAGCACTTTGTTGAGGTGTCCTTCTCTGTCGAGGAACTCGGCGATGCTCGTCGCCTCCGACTTGCGCATGAAGAGCAACCTGAAGAGACTCGGCTCCTCGATGGCGAAGCGGATGTAGGCCATGGCGAAGCCCTTGAACGCCGGCGTGAACGAAAGGCCCTGCTGGACGCGCTCGTCGTAGAGCCGCCATGCCGCATCGATCGTCGCCTGCCGCAGCTCCTCGACGGTGTCGAAGTAGGTGAACATCGGGCGCGTGGAGGTGCCCAGCCGCTTGCTCATCTCCTGCGCCGTGATGGCCCCTACGCTGCCATCGCGGACGATGTCGAGCGCTGTGGAGACGATCTGCTCTTCCGTAAACTTCGGCTTCGGTGGCATCGGCGCCCCCTTCAGTTTGCGTTGACCTGTTATGTAACGACTATTGTATCTTCCGTTCTGCCTTGGGGCATTCTCATCCCCCTGTTCCGAGCGCTTGAGCAACTTGAGGGCCTCGAATCGTGCGCAGCCGCGTCCTACCAGTCAGAAGCTCAGCATGTTAGTTGCCTTTCCGTGGTGGTTACCAAGCCGGCTTTGGGCTGATAGGGGTTGCCTCTGAGACCAGGATCAGGCTGTCGTACCAGATCGAGGGACATTGGTACACCCGATATGCCATCGGCAGCACGAGCATGAGCGGCGAATAACCCTCGCCCAGGCTGCCCATGTACATGTAGGATGAACAGGCCTTTCCTAACTCCGAATCTGCGGGGACCTTCGAGAAGTCCAGCCAGCAGACATCGAGCCCTGCAGTCTTCGCGGCCTTCGCCAGCGGGTCGTAGGAATAGAAACCGAAATCGAAACGGCTGTTCATGAAGGGCATGTTGCACGTCGTGTGGTAGAAGTCCGTGCCGATGACGTAGTAGCTTTCGCCGAAATCGTGTGCCAGGAAATTGCCCATTGATTCGTAGCTCGTCTTTGCCACGTGCCCATTGTGGGCGGAGACGAAGACCATGCCGTGGCCGAGCGCCTGTTCTTGCTCGGAAATCCATTGGATGTTGTCCGCCATCATCGCATCCCGACGCAAGCTGGAATCGCCGCTCGATTCGGTCTCCATGGCCTGGTAGTACGTGCAGTGCTGCAGCAGCACGTCGGCGAAGTGGAGTTCGTGCGTGGAGGCGCCGGCATCGGCAAGCTCCTGTCTGACGGCAGAGATGATTGCAATCCTTTCGTCCCAAGAGTACGCATCCGACCAATCTTCACCACTGGTAAGGGAATGAAGGCGCGCTACATCCACGCCGTGGTTCTTGCACGCTTCGATCAGATAGGCCAGGTTGTGTGCACCCCTCTGCATGTCGAAACCATAGAAGCGCAGGTCTTCGCCGGGTGCTGCGGTTTCGTTGTACGCGCGCATCCACGCGACGAGATTTGCCATCTCGTCGGTGCGGTAGATGGTGAAGCCGATTGCAGCTGTCGCCTCGTCACAGCCAATCGATGCGACCGCTCCTTGGGAGGTATCCGACCCGCCGTGGATGTAGCGGTTCACCACCTCACACCCACCGAAATCGCCTTCCAGCGCGAAAGCGCGTACGCCGTATTTCTCTACGAGCACTTTGAAGACATCAAGCTTGAGCTGCTGGAACTCGGAATTGCCGTGCGTCGCCTCGCCGAGCGCAACGACCTTCACGCCGTCGGGAACGGCAATGTCATCCACGCCCTGCGCGTAGGCGGCAAGCTCGTCGGGATCAGCGCTCGGTCCCGTGCCGAAGCCGCCGAAGTGGGAGAACGCACCCGCAACGACCGCGAGCACGACCACCGCGCCAAGTACGATCCAGCGGGCGCGGTGCGTTTTCTTACCCGCTGCGTTCTGCTGATGCGCCATTGCGTCTCCTGGAAACAAAAGGTAACACTTGTAATGCAATAATTATTGCGCAATAATATGAACGTGACAAGTGACAATTGCATGGCAGCGAAAAACATGGAGTTGCCCAACAGCAAGAAAGGCAATCGTAGAGGGATAACGAGGAACACCACCATGAAGATTCTGGTCATCAACGGTTCGCCGAAGGGCGAGAGAAGCGACACCATGCACATGACACGTGCGTTCCTGGAGGGGATATGCGGCGTCGCCGAGCACGAGGTGGAGCACGTGGACATCATGAAGCAGCATATCGAGTTCTGCCGCGGCTGTTTCAGCTGCAAGAAGAACGGCGGCGAGTGCATCCACAACGACGATATGGCCGGCTTGCTCCAGAAATACCTCGACGCCGATGTGGTCATCTTCAGCTTCCCGCTGTACTGCTACGGGATGCCAGCGCCCCTGAAGGCGTTCTTCGACCGCACGATGCCGCTGTCCACCATGGCGATGCGCAAGGTGGGCGACCGCTACGAGCACACCGGCCCGGTGGACTTCTCGCGCATCCGCACCGTGGTCATCAGCGGCTGCGGGTTCCCGAGCGTGACGAACAACTACGAGCCGCTGCGCCGCGAGTTCGAGCTGATGATTCCGCATGACCTCTTCATGCTGACCGTGCCCGAGGCGCCCATGTTCAACGTGCCGGAGGCGGCCGAGGTCACCGTCCCGTTCCTGGAGCTCGTGCGCGAAGCGGGGCGGCACTATGCGGAGAGCTACTCGGTACCCGACGAGCTCATGGAGAAACTCGCCATTCCCATGATCCCGGAGGAGATGTACACGGCCATTGCCAATGGCGAGATGATTTAGTAGATGAACATGAACGCAAACGTCGACATGGTGGTGAACCCGCCGCAGGTCAGTGATGGGGAGTATTACTCGGTTTTGAGAGGTGAGTACAGGTTGCATCGGTTTTAAGTATCAGCGGCTTCTAATGGGGTCCTTGTATCTTAGCCAACCATAATGTATACTAGCCAAAAATTGCTAATATGGCTAAGATAGATTAAAGGTGGTGGCGAAGATACCCAGGTGGCCCAATTTGAATACGGAAAGGTCCTCGATAGCCTCATTACACCGGATGTTGTGTCTGCCCTCGGAAACGTGCGCGAGCACCGCGGCAGGCAGGAGCTCTACAAGTCGCTGCAGCCCGCGGCACTGGAGAAGCTTTGCGAGGTTGCGAAGATCCAGAGCACGGGCGCGTCGAACCGAATCGAGAACATCTCGACCTCTGAGATGCGCCTGCGTGAGTTGATGCAGCGCAAAATCGAGCCCATGAACCGCGACGAGCGCGAGATTGCCGGGTACCGCTACGTACTGGACATGATTCACGAAAGCCACGACAGCATCCCCGTGACCCCGGGCGTCATCCTGCAGCTCCACCGCGACCTCTACCGTTTCTGCGACGTCTCGTTCGCAGGGCGTTGGAAGGACTCCGACAACATCATCGCGGAGCGCGCCGCGGACGGTCGCATGGTGGCGCGCTTCGTGCCCACGAGCGTTGTGGCAACGCCGGGAGCAGTCGAGTGCATCTGCAAGGAATACAGCCGCTGGTCAAAGGACGGCACCTACGACCCGCTGCTCGTTTCGCTCGTCTTCGTGTTCGACCTCGTGTGCATTCACCCCTTCAGCGACGGCAACGGGCGCATGAGCCGCCTGATCACGCTGCTGCTCACCTACCGTAGCGGCTACGACGTGGGCAAGTATGTGTCAATCGAGGCCGAAATCGAGCGCACGAAGGCGACCTACTACGAGGCGCTGGCCGCGAGCTCCGCCGGATGGGCCAAAGGGGAGAGTGACTACGCGCCGTTTGTCACCTACATGCTGGGCGTTATGGCCGCGTGCTACGCCGACCTCGACGCGCGCGTTGCGCTGCTGGCTTCGGGCGGCAAGGGCGAGGACATCTTGCGGGCCTACTTCGCAGACCTCGTCGGGACGGCGACCAAACGCCGGATTCTCGACGACAACCCAACGCTCAGCAGACGCACTGTTGAGCGTGTCTTGCAGAAGCTGCAGTCGGAAGGCATCATCGAAAAGGTGGGCGCGGCTCGCGCAACCACCTATAGACGCGTTGAAAGGTAGCGCCATGATCGTCCTCATCACCGGGGCATCGCATGTGGGAAAGACGGTCCTCGCACAGCGCATTCTCGAGAAGTACGCCTTTCCCTACTTCTCAATCGATCACTTGAAGATGGGGCTCATCCGCAGCGGAAACACCGACCTTACGCCAGAGGATGACGAAGCGATCACGGAATACCTTTGGCCAATCGTGCGCGAGATGGTGAAGACCGCCATCGAGAACAGACAGAATCTTGTCATCGAGGGCTGCTACATCCCGCCCGACTGGCGAGGGGATTTCGAGGAAGAATACCTCAGGTCTATCGAGTTCGTCTGCCTGGCAATGTCAGATGCCTACATCGATGCCCATATCGGCGAGATAGAAGAATACGCCTGTGCCGTCGAGGCGAGGCTGGAAGACTCCGGCTGCACGCTCGGCGAATTGAGGGAAGACAATCGACGCTGCATCGACGCTTTCGCGAAATGCAACGAGAAGGTCACGATAATCGAATCGGATTTCGAAGCAACAATCGAGGCGGTTCTCGACGCCGTTCACCCCCGTTGGAGCAGCCTGCAATCGGCTTAATGTTCTGCAAGCGTGCGCCTGGTGCCAAACCGTGGCAAACGATGCCAAGAGAAGCTAAGCGGTGCTACTCCGTGGGCTATTCCCACTCAATGATTCCTACGCTGCCCGATTCTTCTTTCTCGTGACGTTTCGTGTCGCCTCGTGCCACGCGTGTCGTCTCGTTATAGGTGAGTATTTACATTCAGGCTGTTCTGTTGGAACTCACTTGGAACTCAGCGGGGTGAGTTCCAGTTGGAACTCACTTATGGGGAGTATTTTGCCCGACATGGGGAGTATTGCCCCTGACCTGCGGTTTTGCGGCTCCATCATGGTGGAGTGAGTTCCAGCCCGATTTCCTTTCCTTCCGGCCGACATGGGGAGTATTGCTTTCCGATATGGGGAGTATTGCGGTCTACCTGCGGAAACTTGAATTTACAGTGCTAATTCCATCAGCCAGCAATCCACTTTTTCTCCCTCAAACAGCTCATGTTTCGGAAGTGGTTTAATGATTTTAAACCCGGCTTTCTCGTATGCCCTAATAGCTCTTTTATTATCCTGGTGCGGATCAAGAAGAACTCGCTGAGCTGCCATGTTTTCTTTCAGATGAGAAGCCATCATTTTCAAAAAAGATGAACCTATTCCCTTGCTCCAGTATTTCGGCTCACCGATAAACTGATCCATGGCATACACGATATGTCCATCGTCAGGATAGTCATATTCATCGAACAATTCTCCGCTCAATTGATATGCCTGCGCATACCCGATGGGGGATTTCTGATACTCGATGATCATTCTGAACCCATCGGGAATTGCTTCCAAAAAATGTGCAGACAAGGTATCCATCGTAAATTTGACATCGCGGCCTTCGTAGTATTCAAGCACTCTCTGATCTGTCAACCATTGAAACATGAGCGAAAGATCCGTTTCAGTAAAATCCCGGATTGTTATTTCGTCCTTTTCTATTTTCACGTGATCATCCCCACAAATTCCGATTTGCCGCGTTGGAGCAGGAATACCCAAAGCCTTCTCAAGAGCAACGGCCATATTCAGCGACACCGCACGCTTGCCGGTAATGGTCTCGCTTATCACCGACGCCTTGATCCCGGTCATCTCCGCCAGCCGCTTCTGGGTCAGTCCCCTGGCCCTAAGTTCATCCCTTATCAGTTCACCGGGATGGGTGGCAATGAATGGCTTTTGTTCTGTATTACTCATAGTGCTTGGAGATTTCTAATAATAATGCATTCACAATAATGCCGCTTTCATCAGGAGATGTTTTGAATAGCAAGCGGTACTTATCATTTATCCATACGGCATCAACACCCTTAAGATTACCTTCCTTTTTCTCATAGTGCAACGATTTAATAAGGTACAGGTTCTCTATACGTACTGCAGCCCTTAAATAGTTTACCACCTTGACATAACGCTTTACAATATCCTTTGGCAACTTTTTGTACCTGTTGTCACTTGTACTTCCCGTTGTGAAAAGATCCTCCAAAGCCTTGTCCTCAAATTCAATAAACATATGTTCCTGATGCAAAGATAATAATTATTATTGAACAATTCGCAATTTTGTGAATAATTCGCATTTCAATATAGAGGCCTGTTTTCGCCAGGGTAGACGTGAGCCTCAGTTGCAATAAT